>CANHCU010000105.1 GCA_947459185.1 Planctomycetaceae bacterium
AAGGCGAGGCCGAAACTTTGCTGATGAAAGTTTTCGATGTCTTCGTCGCCACATGTCACATCGCGCATGAAATCCTCCCACAATTCCGACTTCGCGTCGGGATCGTAGGTGACAGGGGCTAGCTGCGTGAGTCGCAGCGATGGATCGTGCGGCAGCAAGTCGCCGCTGCGCAGGTCGAGCACGCCGTTTAGGACGTTGAGCAGCCACGGGTGAGCGTCAAATTCATCTTGCGATACGTTGATCCCTGGCTCGCTGCGGGCCAGCGACACTACCGCGTCGATGCACCGCTTGGTTGCAGTGCCTTTGACGAAGAACACGGCATCCATCCGCTGTTCCGGCGGCACGTCGGGAATCTCCCGCCACAGCTCGTCGTGCAGCCGTTTGCATTCCTGCACGGCGATGTGATCTGCCCGCTGTGACCATCGTTTGCCATCGAATGCAACCCACATTTGCCACTCACGCACATAGGCGAGCCGCCCGCGAATCGTCTTTGCCAAGCGACGCGACAATCCGACATCGCCATACGTGCTCGGCCTCAACAAGTCGGTGCCGCCGCTGAACGCTTCCCCGGCAGACGCATCAAGCACGAGTGCATTCACTGCCTTCTCGGCCCGTGACGCTTCGTAGCCCGGCTCACGCTCCTGCTTGAATGCGTTTTCGATCTGCCGCGGTAGGTCGTCAATGTCTTCCTGAGGCAGCGGTGGCTTGATCAGCGGCACTTTCGCCATGATCGCCTCGACCGCGTGGCCCAGTTCCCAGCCGCGGGCCTGCATGTCGCACGCGATCCGAAACAGTGCCGGTCGGCGCTCACCGACCAGCTCGCCGGTCTGCATAAACCGCTGCCCGTCGTCGCACAGTCGGCCGCGCGGGGGCTTTTTTTCTCGCGTCGTCTTTCGCGGTCGAATCTCTTTTGCCGGAAACTGATCCAGCTTGTAGTGAGCGTCGTAATACCGCTCCATGCGACATAACGGCCGACCTGGCCGATCTGGCTTCACGTTGTCGAAGCCCGGCAGACGCAGGAGCCGCTCGGGATTGTGTACGCACTTGTCTGAACCAACCGCTGCGGCGATCCCTTTGATCAGAGATCGGTACACGTCCACCGACTTGATCGGTTCCTCTAGGAACCAGTAGCCATGCGTGCCGCCACCGCTGAACACGCCTCGATTCATTTGCGGCAGGCCAGCCTGCGTACACCGGGCGACTGCGTCATCGATTGACGTGCCATCCCAATCAGCGATCAGTCGGCTGAACTCGGGCACTACGTTTGCGTCGCCACGTTTGCCTGACTCACGACGTGCATGCACGCCGAAATACACGTTGTCGGGATCGCGCTCGCGGCCGTTACGCTCGGCCGCCCAGGTCATCACACGCCACGCTTCCGCGTCGTCGGTGTGCTGAAACCAGCGGCTCGCCCCCAGCGGCAGCAGCCGTATCTCGATCCAATCGTCGGGCGCGAACATTGATCGCAGAAACGACAACGCCTTCGTGATTCGATCCTGCGTACTGAGCGTGTCCATGTCATCCCCTGTGATGCCTTAATCCATTCCGCAAGGTTGACTCACCGCTATACTGCGGATCGTCGTCCCCTCGCCCCCGTCGGATTCCGCCCGGCGGGGGCTTTCTTTTGCTCAAAACGGGATGTCGTCAGCACATTCCCATTGCGGCTTGCTGGTACGCGTCGCCGCAGGCTTCGCCGCGGTCGCTGTGATCGGCTTTGTCGCCGGCTGATTCGCCACGGGTGGCAGCCACTTCCGCACGCATGCCCGTTGCTCGCCTGTTTTTGTCTGGTAGTGGCCGACCTCAATGCGAACGTGCTGCCCGACGAGCGACTCGACCGGGCCGATGCTCACCTTGCCATCGGCCCCTGGCACACTGCCCAGCGCGGCGGCCAGTGCCTTGAACACGAACGACTTGTCGCGCGGGAGATCCGCGAAGATGAACGAATGCTCGCGGCCGGCGCTCAGCCGCAGTTTTAGGCATGTGCCCGCCGGGTTGGCGTCGCTCGCCTTCCACGCGACGTCACCAATGGAAGCGGCCACGATCTCCACATCAGCGATGCCCTGGGGAGCGACGGCATAGGTGCGAGCCGCTGCGGGCTGCGGTGCTGCTTGCTGGGCGTTGAACAGTTCCTCGAATGCGTCGATGGTCATTTCTTCGGCTCCTGTGATGGTGTTCTCGTTGGGTTTGTCCGCTGCTCGATCCACGCGGCGACTGATTCGCGCGAGTAGCGCACGGCGCACGTCTCGCCTTCCCCAGTTTTCAGCCAAGCGGGGCCGCGCATCGGCGTTGACAGACGCCACTCGCGAAGCGTTTTCGGCGTTACCGACAACAGTCGCGCCACTTCTGCTGCGGTCATCAGCGGACTAGGTTCCGGCGTCTTCATTGCCTGCGGTGTCTCCGGTGTTCTGAACGTGACGCCACCTTTAGACACCGTGGCGAACAGGTGCGTATTCGGGTGTGCCACGGGCCTACTGCCCGATTTCCCGCGAAGCCGTCTGGTAGTCCCGCACGACGGCGCGTGCCCGCTCTAGCCGCTCGATGTCGCTCTCGGTGGCGGTCGGATCGTCAGCCATATGGGCCGCCATAGCTGACAACTCGTCTGCCAGCCGCCGGGCCAGCGTCGGCCAATCGAGCACGCCTGGCTGGTCACGCTGCATCAGTGGCAGCAGCTTGATGCGTCGCTCGATGTCGCGTCGCTCTGCCGCCGACGGCTCGTCGCGCAACTGCCACGGGGTAGGGGGGGGTGTCATTATTCGGCCTCCATGCCTTCGAACGTCAGTGGCACCGTGCCGCTGATCTACCGCTGCGTCTCAAGCCTGCCCACGACCTCGACCAGTCGCTCGGCTACGGCACCGTATCGCGACGCCTTGCCTCGCGTGTCCGTTGGCGTGATCGCGGCAGTGATCGCGTCACGCAGGCCAGCCAGCGCAGCCACGAACGCGGGATCGTCACGCAGTTCGTCAATTAGCATTCCGCATTCATCGATCAAGCACATGATGTTGTCCCTCGATGTTCCCCGTTCTCGCCCGTCGCACCTCGCGACGGGCATCGTCCATGTCGCCGGCCCGGGTCGAACGGGCACCGCGCCTCTCGCGGCGGCGGGCTGGTTGTCAGTCGGCAATCGACTAGCTGCCCTCTGCGACAACGTGGGCGGCGAATATCACCGACCCATCGGGCATGATTGCGGCTTCGCCAACTAGGCCGGGGGCGGCAACCGTAACGGCTTTGCACTTGATGGCATCGGACGTCGCCGGCTCGCTGGCAAGCCGGAACGCTGGCGGCGACCGACGTGTCGCGCCAGCGATGTAGACGTAGTCGCGATAGCTTGGGCCGGCTTCTCGGTCGTAGCTGTGCAGTCGGTAGACGCGGCCACCACGGAACTGCCGGCGTTCTTCACCTACAACGACGGCAACTGCTGGAAAGTTCTTCGCGGTGATATCGCGGAACCTTTTTGCCGCATCTTCGCCCATGCAGTTGTAGTAGCTGGTGCGCTCCTTCAATGAGGTGCCGTCGCCACCCGCCAAGGAGTAGCAACCAGACGAGCACCACAACGACTCCTTGGCCGTGACTGAAGAAATGTCGTGCTGCACTTGCCTAGCGTCGCCCCCGACAGGCGACGTGACGTAAACCGGAACAATTGAAACTGCCATTGCTGTGTCCCTCCCTGCTTCCTTGCCTCGCCGCAGCACACGCCACGGTCATCCCGCCCGTCGGCATCGAGCCGACACTACCGATCACGGGGGCGGTTGTGTGTCAACTTCGTTTCAACTGCTTGACGATGGCGGCCGCCAGGTCGAACACGCCGCCCGAAAAGCCTTGGCGTGCATCCGCAGGCCGGGTGACGCCAAGAGCCTTCGCGATGTCGCAGATCATGTGCCCAGCGACGACACCCTGCATGCAGGCGACCGGCTTGCCGTCTCGCTCCAGATAGATGCCGTACTCCTCGTCTGCGACCAACTCCTCGACGGGCAGCACCTCCAGCGGGATGTCGAACTGTTCGTGAATCCACGAGGCTTCGCAGATGTCACGCGGATGGAACCCGTCGCCGTTCTCGCCCAGTAGCCGAATCAACTTGTCGGCGGGGATGTCCCGCCACGTCGTCGCAGTCGCAGTCATGGTCAATCGTCCTTTCATAACTGGAGATATTGCCCGTCGGCACCTCACCGCCGGGTGTTCGTTCGTCGCGCCTCTTGGTGTTCCGTTGCCACTGCTAGCCGCGCGAGTAGATGCGTGATCGTCAGCGCCCCCTGCTCAAGCAGCAGCCGTTCGCGGTCAGGCGTGTCGTCGTCCCACGCCCGTGACATCAGCGCGTCGGCGAGCACGCGAGGTGCTGGCAGATCGAATGGTGGCTCGTCGTTGTTGGCGTCCATGCCGGTGGCCCTCACTTTGCTTTGCGGCCGGGACGCTTGGGGGCGATCACACGGTCGAGATCGTCAATCGCCCGCTGAACTTGCGCGGCGCGAGCGGGGCCAGCGGCACGGTCAACCGACTCGGCGGGCAACGACGTGACGTGCCGCAGGAAGTCATCGATGGCGGGTTCAGTGGTGAACCAACGGCCCGCGAGCGGTTCAGCCTGGAGCCGCTTCCCGCGTACTCCCTTGACCGCCCAGCGAATCAGCGTGCTGCGGTGCGGGCGAGGGGCACCAGTGATGCGTGCCCAGTAGGCGGCCCCCTCGTTCATCGAAATCTTTGGCAGCGGTGCGTTCATGCGTCATTCCTCCGCGTGGGTGTTTGTCGTGCGAATCGGACGCACGACGCGTTGAATGCGAAACGCACTCAACGAACACAGACGGTAGGAATGCGGGGAAACGATTCATCGACCCGCCGCTTCTAGAAGTTTCCTAGCGGCAATCGATTCCGCCACGTTTCAAGGCTTTTCGAATCGCCTGCACCGTGATCGGCTTGTGCTTGTCTGGTAGCGAACCAAACTCGCGGGCTACTTCGCTCAACGTCAGACCATTCCCTTGCCGCCCGGCTGGATGCTGCGACCGCAGGCGTTTGTAGAGCTTGCATAGTCGCGTGGTACGGGCGTCGGTCTTCACCTTGCGTTTCTCGCGACCTTCGGCGGCAAGTATTTCGCCGCCCTCGCGCCGTTGCTCAAGTAGGCGAGTCTGCTTGTCCAGTCGGGCGATCAGCGACTCAATTTCCGCACGGTAGCGATTGGCGGCAACCTTGAACGCCGCCTCGGCAATCTTCTCGACCAGTTCGCCTAAAACCGATTCCTCGGCAGTGTAGAAGAGTTTGTGCCCCGGCCCCCAACTGTAGCGGTGCGGCTTCTCAAACTGATCCATTTCCCGCTGCTGCACGTCCTCAAGAATCTCTTTCGCTTGTCTTGTCAGATCATCCATCACTTGCGCCGGAACTTTGTCGAAAAGCACTTCGCGTTCCTGCTCGGCGCGCACCTCTGCATCTGGCCGCAGCACGATCGAAAACAACGTCGGCTGATACGTTTTTCCGCCGACGTGAATTCGAGTCACTTCGCGGGATCGCTTCGGCCGGCGTTGCTTGCCCGCGGGCCGCTCCGTCTTCTTGCTCTTGCTCATGTGTCACCTCGTTGTGTTGATGTTCAGCCGTTGCGGAGTGCGGCTTGTGCCGCCTTGCCCCAGTTGGCTGGCGCGTAGTGATCGGTCATCGTCGCACGGCTATGGCCCGCGATTGCTTGGGCCGCCTCACGGCCGCCTGCCTTGCGGATCTCGCGGAGCCGCGTGTACCGCAACTGGTACGGGGTCCAGTGCGGCAGCAGTGGCAGCCCCTCCTGCTCTCGGGCTTTGTTCGCCTTCTCGATGGCGCGAGTGACCGCCCGCAGGATCGCGTTCCGGTCGAATCGTTTCCCGACGCGAGGTGATGGCTTGCGTGGGATCATCGACACGACGCCATCGCGGGGCTTGCGGGCCGGAACGCTGCGTTCCGGTGTGAACACGTATTCTCGGTCGCTGCGGCCGGCGACGTGGGCCAGGACAATAGCCTGAGCCTGCGGACCGATGGCGATGTGTCTTTGCTTGCCGTGGTGCGAGGTCTTGTGTCGCTTGGGCACATACCGCCACACAGGCTTGTGCTGATCGCGGATGCGGCACATCTTCATTCGCCGTGCTTCGCTGGGCCTGCATCCGGTCAAACGCATGAACCAGATCAGATCGGCAACCTCCTGCGTCAGATAGGGCAGGGTGGCCCGCACGATGCTTGGCTTGACCGGCTTTCGGGCAGGGTTATCGCGGGCTGCCGTCTGGCCCTTGGCGAGCGTTGGCACGATCTCAAGCGCCTTGACGCGGTCGTCTGGCACTAGCTCGTTGAGCACGCCCCAGTGGAACAATTGACGCACGCGGCCGATGATGTCGTTGATGTACCGACGCGAGAGTGGCTTTCGCTCTTTTCCGTTACTGGTCGCCATGCCGCCGACGAGGTGTTTCTGAACCTCGACCAGCGCCCGGCTGCCGAACGCAGTGACGGGCATCGCTGCGAACGGCCTGATGGCTCGGCTGGCTGCTATCGCACCATGCCAGAGGGAGGTCGTGCGATAGTCGGGCCGTGTCGCCTCAATGTCGGCCAGCCACGCCCGCGCCAGCTCGCCCACCGTTAGCCCGCCGGTTGCATCGGGCGGGGCAGGGCGGGGCGCTGGTGCCGCTGGTACGGTCTGCGGCTGTACGCTCTGCACGGTGGCAATGGTGCGGCCCATGACGGTCAGCCCAGCGTCTACGCTTCGTCTGCCACTGGCGATGTATGCCGCCATGAGCGTGTCGAACCGGTCCTGCGTCTGCGGGCTACCCCACGGTCCAAGCCAGTGGGTCTTACCGTTGATACGAACGCGAGCGTGGCCGGTACGGCTATCCAAACGCATCGCGGGCAACTCGCCAGCGGGGCGGCGTCCCATGTGAAAATCTCCGAGGAAGGTTTCCAAACGGCGAAAGCAATCGCTTTTCGCCGTTTGAGCCTGTTTCCCCGAAGGGCGCTCCCGAACGTCGGGAGGTCGTATTCACTTGAAATCACGAATCAATCGAACAGTGGGCAGCACAGGATTCGAACCTGTGACCTCTACGGTGTGAACGTAGCGCTCTAACCAACTGAGCTAGCTGCCCGAAACGGGCCGCGGTCGTTCAAAAACACCGCATTTCCCGGCACGGAATCAACATCGGCGTTTCCCAGTCTACATCCGCACACTCCGTGCGCAAAGTGGCGAAAATACCGCCCCATCGCAATCAATCGGGGAGGCATCGGGGCGAGGGCAAAGGCCGAGGCAATACGCTTGGCTGCATGGGCTGCAGCCACCGAACCATCCTGCTCTGGCTCTCGTAGAACGTGGGTTCGCATCGGCGGCCACATACGCCGGTGCGATGTGCCCCGGCGTGCGTCCCCTCGCAACGTCGGGGTTTTTTATTGGCGTTGCGTCCCGACGGCCACCCTACTCAAACACCACCTTCTCAAACGCCACCAGAATCTGCCCGGTGTCACGTCCCCCAGAGAACGACTCCGGCAGCGGCTTGTCGGCGGGCACGAAGCAGAGCCGACGGGTCGTCTCGTGCACCTCGTAGATGCCCCGGTAGTGCGTGCCCCGGGCGTTTTCAACCGAAGCCCGAATGCCTTTGAGTTCGATGGTTTTCGGTTTGGTCGTCGGATCGATCGTGCTCGTCCCCTCGGCGATTATGTTTCCGTTGGACAACAGACTCCATGTTCCGTCGAGTCTGTTCACCACCGTGATGCCAGCCACCACGGAATCGGCGTTGGTGTTGCCGTTGGCCTCAATGCTGACCACGCGCCATTCTCCGGCCATACGTGCACGATCAGTCCGGATAGCCTCTTCATCGGCGGCATCCGCTGCCAGCGTCGCGGCAGACGACACGGCGACCGCGATGAACATCACAGCCCTGAAGCACCAGTCGCACGTCTGTGACACGCTCATGCGCCGCCCTCACGCCGTGGGCGGATCGGCAGGCGGATCGAAACGGGGGGCCGACAGACTCCCGGCCCCGACGACGTCGTCTTCAAACCGCTTGGCCGGTCGGGCCGGCCGCACGTCGCGTCCCTCGAGATGGGCCGACACGTCCAGATCGCGGGAGATCGTAGCCCACTGCTTCCGCAGTTCGGCGATACTCTGGCCCACCGACCGCCCCACCTCCGGCAGTTTCTTGCCGTAAAGCATGACGGCCAAGGCGCCGATCACGACGATCTCGAGAGGACCAAGGCCAAACATCGGTGCTGCCTTTTGGCTGCCGGGGAGACTGGAGTCAGGAAAGAAGCGATCTGCGGAACACCGTCGCCGGCTCAGCGATGGCTCTCGACCCGCTCGGAATCGTGCGAGCGATCGCCATGACCTGCATGGCCGGCATGCGAATCGCCTTCGATTCCCTGCACACCACGCTTGAATTCCACGATCCCTTCGCCGAGCGATCGCATCACCTTCGGCAGCCGCGACCCAAAGAGAAGCAGGATCACGCCGGCAACGATCATCAACTCGACCGTACCGAGGCCCATGAATGCAAGCAGCGGGGTCACGTGATGGCTCTCCATGCTGAAAGAAGGATCTGTCTAGCCAAGTCTAACCCCGCGCGTCTGTGGGTCAAATTCCTGTTGTCGGAAGGATGCCGATTATGCAGCGCATGCCGGCAGGAATTACCGCATCGGCTGCCCGGGTGCGACAGCGATCGGCAGGTTCTGCCGATGCATCGGGAGATGCCGGTAGTAGACCTCGAGCGTCATCGCCGCCATGGCCGTCGAATAGACGCGACCGCCATGACCGCCCCACACAGGATCGGGATCCCAACTCCCATCGAGCCCGCTCGACTCGCGGCGCTGCAGCGGCAGAAGGGCAGCCTGCAATTGACTGTTCCACGCCTCCCACTGCGGCCCGCCAGCATGAAACGACGCCAACGTCGCGTAGTACCAGGCGTAGGCGTTGGGGCTGCGGGTTTCCGGAGGCGATCTCGCCAACAGTTCCACCGCCTCGCCCACGCAGGGATGGTCGGCTGGCATGCCGAGAAACAGGCGGCACACCAGGGCCTCGGCGGTCATCGCCACACTGGGCTGCTCGCCAGGCCGATAGGCAGCCAGGCCACCGGCCCGTCCCGAGGAGACACTCTGGAGAAATGTCCTCGCCCGGGCCTCCGCAGGTTCAAGCCCCGTCAGGCCGGCCTGCCGGGCGCTGGCCAGCAGCATCACCTGCCAGCCCAGTTGGCTCGTGTCGCCTTTGTCACCAGCGGCATACCGCCATCCGCCGGTGGCCGCGCTCTGCATCGAGAGCGTGTATCGCACCGCCTTTTCCAGCGGCGGCCGCAGCGCCGCATCGCCGGTCATCGCGCAGCATTCCGCCAGGGCGATCGCGGCCATGCCATGGCAGTAGAGCGCCGCGAAAAACTCGGCATCTCCCGCCAGCGAACCGTCCGCCCGCTGGCGGTCCACGAGAAACCTGACACCGCGGGCCACGACTTCCGAAGAGGGCCCCTGCTGGTGCGTATTGCCCGCGCCCAGAAACGCCAACAGCGCGAGCCCTGTCACACCATGATCGCTCTTTGCCCCGGCGCCACGGCGATGATGACCCTGCACCGATCGCTCCACGCCACCGCCATGGCGAGCAGCGTTCCACCGTCCGTCGCTCGACTGCGCCGCCGCCAGCCAGACAAGGGCTGCCTGCACCGCCCGCTCGGTTTCCAGCGATCCACCCCGGGCTGCTGCAGCAGCGGCACGTCTGCCTGCCACGCGGTCGGCATAGACCGGCGGCACGGCGGTTGCAGCGGCAGTCCCCACTGGTGCCGACGGGGCAGGGGAGTGGTCCACGATGGCAGACGCTGGTGCCGCCTCCACGGCGGCCACTTCCGTCTGATCCGGCTCGACAGGCTGGGTTTCTTCGGTGGCCTCGTCCTCGCTGGCCACCTCCAGCAGCGGCACGTGCTCCGCCGGTGGAGCGGCCAAGTCTTCAGCCGTCGCAGTGCGAGTGGCTGCCTCCAGACCGGCCACGTCGACACCATCCGCGACCGGCTCTGCCGCGGGCGATGCGTCGCCATCGGACGGCCTCAGGCCGTCAACGGGATCCTCGGCGGTCACGACCACCATCGTCATGGGACCACTGTCGCTCTGCCCCCACGAGGCCGGCGACAGACCTCCGAGGCAGCTGCAGGCCACCGCCACCACCGCGTGCAGCACGACTGACAGGAGCACGCACTTCGGCAGCGTGTGCGACTGCAGCCACTTCGTCCGCACGATCCAGGCCAGCGACACCGCCGCCCCGGCAGCGAGTAACGTCCAGACGATTCCGCTCGTATGCATTGCGGGCCACCATCACCTTCTGATGGTGCCACCGGCAGCCACTTTCGGCCGCACCGAAATCGCCACCCGGGTCACGCCCGCCGTCCGGCAGGCCTCGTAGACCTCCGCCATTCGTCCATGCGGCACAGCATTCTCGCCACGGATCATCACCGCGAGATCGGGCCTGCCTTCCCGCAAGACCGCCAGCCGTGGCGCAAGGTCTCCCATCGCGACATCATCGTCCGCCAGCCGCAGCCCGCCCGACGCCTCCACCTCCAGGATCTCCGGACGGGCACTTTCCACCGCCGCGGCACTGCCTGCCTGGGGCAGATCGAGGTCAAACTTCCGCTCGTCGCCCGAAAACTTCGTGGCGCACATGAAGAAGATTGTGAGCACGAGCACGACGTCGATCATCGGCGCGAGGTTCGGCGCCGGATCCTCGTCTTCGGAGAGTCGTACCAGCGGCATGGCTCACCCTGCGGCGCGGCGTTTCGTCTCGCCGAGCGCCTCCTGCGAGATCTCGTCGATCACTTGCTGACACGTCTCGTCGAGACGCATCGCGAGCCGATCGACGCGACTGGTGAAAAACCAGTGGAGCACCATCGCCGGAATGGCCACGAGCAGGCCCATGGCGGTCGTGATCAGGGCCTCACCAAAACCCCGGGCCAGCAGGTCGGGTCGCCCCATCGCACCGGCACCGGCCACGTCGTTGAACGATCGGATCAGGCCAAACACCGTGCCGAGGAGCCCGAGCAGCGGCCCCACAGTCGCCACGCCATTGAACACCCGCCTGTAGCGACGGAGGTAGTTCACCTCCCGCTCGCAGGCGTCGATGGCCGCCTGTTCGATCTCCACGGCCGGCCGGCCCCAGCGGCGGACGGCGGCAGCAAAGACCTTCGCGGCCGGGCTGCCGTTTTCCTCGCAGGCATCGAGCGCCTCGCCGCGGCTTATCTGCCGCGTCTGCAACTGCTCGATGAACCTGGTTGCGAACAGCCGCGGCACCACCCGCCCGGTCCGCAGATTCACCAGCCGCTCGATGCCAAACACGGCCAGCGCGAATGAACAGCCCAGGAGCGGCACCATCAGAATGCCACCATCCCGGATCGTCGCCAGCAGATTGCCGGTCGGGATGAGCGTGTCACCACCACGCGGCGTGTCGGCCAGCGGCGGTTCGGCGGTTGGTGCAGGAGCCGCTGCCACGCGGATCGCATCGCGACCACCGGCAGCGGCGGCATCCGAGCCGGCCCAGGCCCGCGGTCCCTGGGGATCTGCCTGGGCAACCGCTGTCAGCAGCACGCAGGCAACCGCCACGACGGGCCCGAGTACCCAGGCGTTGAGCCCTGCCCGAGCCCCGTGCCGCACGGGGTTTGTTCGCTCTCGCACCGTCATGGGAGGCAGGCCTGCATGCGCATGGCGGGTCGGGCGAATCCGTTCCCTCGGAAACATCCCCCGCCTCGGGGAGAATCGACAGACACCGCTCTCTCCGACGAGCATCACCGTCACGCCCGCTCCCTCCGGCACATCCGGCACCTACCGTCAGCGACTAAAAGTTCGCGTCGCAGCCGGTGTCCACATCGCCGACCATGTGGAGATGGTCGTGGTCGATATACACCACTTCCTGGCAGTCTTCGTCCACCAGCGTGTGGGGCACCGGCCAGCCGATCCGCTTCACTTCCTGGAAGTAGATGGTGCACTTGTAGTGGGCGTGGTGCAGCTGGGCCGGCCCGGCCAGCGGATAGTGCCGCGGCGGATCCATGTAGTCGGCGATCTTGCACTTCGAGATCCGCACGTGGTTCCGCTGAACCTCATAGAGGAACGGCCAGTTGCCTTGGACCGGACGGGCCTTCTCGAGCGCCCGCATCACCTCGTCGTCGCTCGGTTCGTCGAGGGCTTCGCAGGGCCCACCGGGCGGAATCGGGCCGAGCACCGGGGACCGCTCATAGCGTTCGTAATTCCAGAACTGGTCTTCCTTCTGCTTCTGCATGTAGACCGGCACGGGGATCGGGAAGGCGAGGGGGCCGAGATTCGGTCCCTGGGAAGTGATCCAGAAGCAGCCGCTCTGTGTCGCCGAAACCACCGCCGCAACCAATGCCAGCGAGACGAACCGTGCTCGAGCCTTCATGGACAAAACCTCCTGCGGTGATCCGGCGGCGGTCAGCAGACCGACCCTGCAGGATGTATCGACTTTGCGGCCTGCCAACTTGCGGAATTTTCCGATTGGGCAGGAAGTCCGGCGGAGGTGGATCGCCGCGCATAAAAAAACCACTCCCCCGGGAGTCCGGGAGAGTGGTTCTGTGTGATCCAGATGGCCCCAAGGCGGCCTGTTCCAGCCTAGCGATGGTGGCTGTGGATGTGCCGCTCGTCGAAGTCGAGCCACCACCAGCCGTCGTCCCACTCGAGCGAGACCCGCCGCCATCCCAGCGGAACCTGCGGGTATGGGTAGAACGGACCGATGTAAGGCCAGGCCGTCGGGGAATACTGGGTGGGATACTGGACGGCAGCCACGTTGG
>CANHCU010000106.1 GCA_947459185.1 Planctomycetaceae bacterium
CGTTGTTCCCAGCGTTGTTCCCAGCGTTGTTCCCAGCGTTGTTCCCAGCGTTGTTCCCAGCGTTGTTCCCAGCGGAACGACAGCCGTCAGTCCCTCGTGTTCCGGCACGAACAGTTTGGACAGCAGTTGTTGCAAGAGATAGAGCATTCCCAGGGCGAGCGGCATCATGAAGTAGCCTGCCCAGTCATGGAAGATTTTTTCCGCAATCGCTGGATCGATCGTATACATCACGCCGGTCAGGGTGATGCGAATCGCGTTGACGGCCAGCGCGATCGGAATGGCGCTGGCCAAGATCACCAGGCTCTCGTACCACTCCAGATTGCCGAGCATGACGATCGCCACGGAGAGCGCGACGAAGATTGTGAGCATCCGCAGCCCACTGCAGGCATCAACGACGCCCAGGTGCATCTCGCCGACAACGATCTGGTTGCCTTCCCGGATGGCATCAATCCCGAGCGTCTGGATGGCGTAGGTGCTCACGATGGTGGCCATCGTCTGCAGCGGGCCCAACAGATACCGCGTGGCTTCGTCTGGCAGGGGATACATGAAGATCAGGAAGGCGATCGGTGCCCACGCCCAGCGAAACATGCTCCAGCCACCCCCCAGCAACACGGCACCCGCCACGGCCGGCACGAAGGTATACATGTCGATGGTGATGATTCGATAGCGGGCCACGAACAGCCGGAGGGCTAGACTCGCCACCAGCAAGCCCAGGCCCGCGACCTGTGCCGAGATGCTCACCGGGGTTACCGGCTGCCGCCACCAGAACAGAATCGCCACCGAAAACAGGGGCACGATCCAGCCGTGCGAATACTGCGGGTTGTTCCAGGCCGCCTTCGCGCTGAGCAAACCCGGCCAGTAGCTGAACATCAACAGTGCGGTCAGAGCAGCCACCAGCATCATTGGCCACCGCTGCTCCAGGGTCGCGAGATCCTCGACGAAGGCGCGGCCGCGCAGTCTGATCGATTCCCAGAGCGAACCGTCGTCGGGGAACACTCGCTCCAGGCCCCGAACCGCAGCCTCGGCTACGGCCGGCTGGGGAACGACTGGCCTCTTCTCAGGCAGAACGGGCACCGGCATATTCACGGCCCAAGCGTTTCAAAATTGAAGGGAGTCCTTATTTTACCCGAACCAGACGGCGGTTTCATGCGTCCGGCGGAGAAGCGATCGAGGAAGGTGCCGAAACTGTGATTGCAACCCGCCTTGAACTACCATCAGGTGACGACCGCTGAAGGCCTATTGGCCGTGACACCAACGATTCGGGTTGGCATGATCCGCCTGCCCGAATGGCAGCGATAGCCAGTCAGGTCAGCACAAGCCTCCCAGCCCCCCCAAGCCTCGAACAGCATGGATCACGCTTCCGCCAGCGGTTCGCAGTCGCAGCCAGCCCGACGGCTGCCGGCATGGGTCACGCTGGCGCTGCGGGTGGCGGCCACGGTCGCCCTGATGGCCGTCGTCCTCCGCGGGATCGAATGGCAGAAGCTCCTGGCACTTCTCGAACAGTGCGACTGGCGCTGGTGGTTCGCGGGATTTCTGGTCAACGTGCTCGTGCAGATGGTCGCCGCAGTCCGCTGGGCCGCGCTTGCCCGTCCGATAGGCTTCCCATTCCACACGCTCACCTTCGTCTGGCGGTTTTTCGAAGGGCTGTTCTTCAACCTCTGCCTGCCTTCCTCGATCGGCGGTGACGTGGTCAAGGCCTATCGACTCGCCGACTCGACTCCCGGCCGGCTGCTGGCCGGCTGCACGGTCCTCGCCGACCGGCTCACGGGCTTGGCGGCACTTGGGGTGCTGGCAGGCACGGCATTGCTGGCAAAGGAATGGAGCCTGGCCACCCCCGCCGCGCTCGCCGTCGGAGCGGTGTTCCTTGGGACGGCGCTGTTGGTGTTCTGGCTGGTGGTCGGTTCGCTCGATCGCGTTCTCGACCTGATCCCGGAGCAGCATGCCGCGCGGCACTTCATCGGCCAGCTGCTGCCCTACACCATGCGGCCCAGCCTCATCATGCGAGCGGTCGGCTGGAGCCTGATTGTCCAGATGGGCGGTTCGCTGGTCGTGGCGTTGATCGCCCGTGCGTTGGGCGTAGCGCTGCCGCTTTCGGTGTGGTTTGCGGTGGTGCCACTGGTGGCGTTGACCATGGTGGTGCCAGTCAGCATCAACGGCGTGGGCGTCCGCGAGGGTGGGCTGGCGTTCCTGCTCAAGCCCATCGGCGTATCGACCGATGCCGCCGTGGCCATCGGCCTGCTCTGGTTTCTTGCCACGATCGTCACCGGACTGATCGGCGGCCTGCTGTTCCTGCTCGACCGCAGGCCAACGGCCATGCCGGTCGCCGCCATGAACCCCGCCCAGCCGGCCTAACGGCGGCGCGCCGCGGTGAGCAACACCCCGGCGATCGTCTTGGCATCGTCGATCCGGCCATCGAGACACATGGCGATCGCCTCGTCCCACGTGACCACTCGGGTGCGGATCTGCTCCCCCGGTTCGAGCGCCTGCGGCCCCGGGATCAGGTCGTCGGCCACGAACAGGTGCATCCGCTCCCGAAGGATTCCCGGCGACATCCACATCGCGCCTGCCGACACCATCCGACCGGCGCGATAGCCGGTTTCCTCCGCGAGTTCCCGCCGCGCAGCCTCCTCCAGCGATTCAACCCGATCGAGCGTGCCGGCAGGAAGTTCCAGGAGTGTGCGGCCGACGGCCACGCGGACCACCTCCACGAGACAGATCTCGTGCTCCGACACCAACGGCACGATCACCACACAGCCCGGATGCTGCACCACCTCGCGGTCGCGTCTGCTGCCATCCGTGCACGGCTCGGTCACCCGCACGACGCGGAACCGTCTCGTCTCCAGCAGCACCTTGCCGTCTTCCCGCGAAGCGTCATCCGCCTGGCCAGTCTGCCGCGGCGGATCGTCGAGCCGCTGAACCGTTGCCGCCGTGTCGAGCGGCATGGCCACCAGGCGGGCTGCGGCCCCTCCCACCTCGAGCGGCCGCGCGGCATCGACCGCCTTTGCCTGGAGGAGGCCGAGACCAACACGGCACCCGAGCAGCGGGGAGAAGCAGACGGACGTGAGCCGGCCGACGATCTCATCGCCGCACTGCACGACCATCTCGGCACTGTCTGCACGAGGGCGGTCTTGGCGACCGTCGCCATCGATAGCGACCGCGACGAACCGACGATTAACGTGCCCCAGCGCGTCGATGCGTGCCACGGTCTCCTGGCCGAGGTAACAGCCCTTTGTGAACGAGATCGCCCGCTGGTCGCGGCCCAGTTCCTGCGGCAGCGTCTTCTCCGGCAGATCGACAGGCTCAGGAACGCCGGCCTCGATGCGGGCGGTCTCCCACGCAGTCGGCACCGCCCGAGACAGGCCCTGGGAATCGAGCCAGGCCATCAGCCGCTCCCGGTCGGCCGCCGCCACCTGCAAGAGAAATCCCGCCGGGCCATACCAATCGATCCGCACGATCGCCACCGGCACCTCGCCGAGAAGGCCGCGGCCGTGTTGAAGCAGTGCCTCGGGCGGCCGCACGTTGGACCGCGCCGCCAACCATGCATCGGCCTGCGGGCCGGCGATGACGATGTGCCCAAAAGAGTCCGATTCATCTTTCAGTTCGAGCCGCTCACGGATGTGATAGCGATCCAAGTGCTCACGCAGTCCGCCAGCCAGCCCCGTCGGCGCGTCGATCCAGACGCCGTCTTCCATCCGCAGGATGTTTGTCCACGCGAGCACCCATCCACGGGCGTCGGCGAAGAAGCCCTCCGTGCCAGTGCCCGCGGCCAACGGGGAGACCGCGGCCGTCGTGAAGTTGTCGATGAACCGCACGGCATCGGGCCCACGGGCTGTCAGCACCGACCGCCTGCCAAGGTCTCCCCAGGCGAGGCTGCGCCGGAGGGCGGCATACCCGCCGGGCACGGGGCCGGCGGTGTCAACCAGACCAGGCGGCAGGGCCTGCTGAGTCTCTTCCGTGTCCTTGTGATGCATGGCTAATTGCTCTGTTTCTGGGTCTGGCTCGCCGTCGGCGTCTGGAACTGGAAACAGACTACCCCATGCCCCCCAGCTTTTTCCCAGAAACTTTTTCCCGCTGCGCGAACGGTCCGAGGGGCTGCTGCGTATGGGAGAGCACCGCAACGATGGCTCACACACAGGCGGTCGGAACTGGAATCCGGTGGCGTACACCGCTCCAAGCTCATTTGCAGAGGGATACAACCATGGCCACTGTTGATTGCCGGAACGGATGCCGGAATGACTACGACGACGATGCGGACGACATGCTCGACGATCCGCTGGCCGTCGCCGACACCGAACACTCCGACGCGGTTCGCGCCGCGGAGGAAGGGGGCGATGCCGACCTGCCTGCCTCGCAGCACAGGCAGCGACGACTGCATCGCGTCGCCGACGTGCGACGGCTCCAGGGGGTGACGCTGCGCAACGTCTCGCGGCGGCTCGGCGTGCCGCTGGCGGTGGTTCGCCGACAGGAGCAGCCCGACTGCGACCTGCGGCTTTCCGACCTCATGCAATGGCAGGAGGTTTTGGAGGTACCGGTTGCCGAACTGCTCGTCGAGGGCGAGGGTCAGCTTTCAGGACCAGTGCTGCAGCGATCCCGCATGGTCAAGCTGATGAAGACAGCCGCGGCGATCCGCGAACGCTCGCACGACACCACGACGGCCCGCATGGTGTCGATGTTGATCGACCAGATTCTGGAATTCATGCCTGAGCTTGCCGACGTGACGCCGTGGCACACCGTGGGACAGCGGCGCACGCTCGACGATGTCGGCCGCGCCGCCCAGCGTACGGTTGCCGACGAGATATTCCGCCGGCCTCGTCTGGACTGAATGGACTAGCTGGATCTCGACGGGGGCCCGATATGTCAGGGGCGCGGGCCCCCCTGAGTCGTGCTGCCGGTGCGAACAAGCCCGCCTTGTTCGTACCGGCAGTGCTGTTTACGATTCAGGAGTCGTGAATTCCATTGCGGAACCAACCCGGCAATCATCCCTCACCAGGTCGCCAACCGTGTTTTCCTTACTGGGTGTCATCGGCATCACGCTTGTGCTGTTTCTCGTCGTTGCCCTGACGGCAGGACTCATCTTGGGCAAGTGACGCCGCAGCCTTGCCACTGCTGCTGACCCGGCCAGCCGCCCCGCGCAGCACTCCGGCCACGAGCAGGGAGAAGAAGCCTCCCAGCACGCCCACGAACAGCACCCACGCCACCACGGCCAGCCGGAAGTAATCCCGCAGCCAGACCCGCGCGGGGGGCTCGGCACTCTTCGGCACCTTTCGCTGCACAGGCCCCTCTCGGTCCGACTGCTGCCGCATGTCGCGACGAAAGGCATCCCAGTGCGATTGCGCCTCGGGTCGATCGAGCTGCTCGAGCCAGTCGGCGCGTACCCGCAGCAGCATCACCGGAGGCACGATCAAGGCCGCCAACCAGATGGCCACAACCACCCCGATTGCAGCCGTCCGCAGGAATGCATCGCGGCGCACCATTCGATCCGACCTTTCCGACTGATCTTGAAGACGATCTGACCACCAGCACCACTGCCACCACCACTGCCACCATCATCGAGGAGCCCGGACTCCCCGGATACCGAAGCGAGCGTTTGGACGCCTCCGAGGAACCCGCGCACCACATCGCCTGTCTCCGCCGAGGAGCCGTCCGGCCAGCGGAGCGTATCCGGGGAGTCCGGGCGGCCAGCGGCACGGTCGAATCTATCACTCCCCAGCTTTCCCGTCTTTCCAGGCGGGCAAACCGGGCTGGCAAACGCTCTGGCACCGGCGGCGGTCAGCCGCTATCGTCCCGCCTCCCGTGTCCACCCAAGCCCCCAACGAATTGATTGGGCGAAGCCACCGAGCCGCGACAGGAGTCTGCAGCGTGACTGTTCGTGCGTCCCTCCCATGGATTCCGTTGGTCGTGCTCGCCGTCGTTCTCGCGGCTCATCCTCGCGTGACTGAGGCCCAGTCGGGGTGGTTGCCCACGGCATGGTTTTCCCAGGACACGGTCGATCCGAAGGCGATGTTCCCGCTGGCCGAGAGCGACGGGCCATGGATGGTGCTGGCGACGACCTTCCGTGGCGAGGGAGCCCGCGAAGATGCCCGCCAACTGGTGCAGGAACTCCGCGGCAGCCACAAGCTCAAGGCCTACACCCACGAGAAGTCGTTCGACTTCACGGGCAACCAACGCGGGCTGGGCCTCAATCCCGACGGCACACCGAAGAAGATGCGGTATGCCAAATCGGAACAGGTGACAGAGGTCGCCGTGCTGGTGGGAGACTTCGCCTCCTTCGACGACCCGCGCGGCCAGAAGATGCTCGCCAAGATCAAGAATCTCCAGCCCGAGTCGCTCGCCGGCGACAGCGGTAAGAGCCAGTCGTTCGCCGATTTCCGTCAGATGATGGGGCTCGACAAGAAGAGTGGCAAAGGCCCGATGCATCTGGCCTTCGTGATTCCGAATCCACTCCTGCCGGAAGACTTCTTTGCGCGGCAGCAGGTGGACAAGTTTGTGCTCGAAATGAATGCCGACGTCACCAACAGCCTGCTCGACTGCCCGGGCCGCTACAGCGTGCGGGTGGCCACCTTCACCGGCAACGGCACCTTCGACCAGAAGGCCATCGAGCAGGGGGGCAAGGAGGTGGAATTTCAGGGGCGGCTGGTGGAGGCGGCCGAAAAGGCCCACCGTCTCACCGAAACACTTCGCCGCGGCGGCTGGCAGGCATGGGAATTCCACGATCGCGACTCGAGCATGGTCTGCGTCGGCAGCATCGAACAACTGGCCGTGCAGCAGGCGGACGGCAAGATGGCGCCCCATCCCGAGATCATCCGGATCGTAAAGGCCCTCGGCCCCGATCCGGAGAAACTGGCGGCCGGCCAGATCATGCCGCGGAGCATCGACGGGGTGCTGCTCGACGTGCAGCCCAAGCCAATCGATGTGCCGCGTGTGCCGACCGGTCGCCGCTGAGAGCAGCAGTCGCAGCCTCCGCCTGACAGGCTCGTCTATGGACACCACCGCGACGCTCGTGCTCGGCACGACCAATGCCGGCAAGCTCCGCGAACTCGCCGAACTGCTCAGCCCGCTTGGCATTCCCTGCTGCTCGCTCGCCGGGCTCGACGCGGCGGTCGAGGTGGAGGAAACGGGCGACTCGTTCGCGGCCAACGCGGCCCTGAAGGCCTCGCAGCAGGCCCTCGCCTTGGGCCGCTGGGTGCTCGCGGAAGACAGCGGCCTCGTGGTGGATGCACTCGGCGGTGCACCGGGCATCTTCTCGGCGCGGTTCTCCGGTGCCGGAGCCACCGACAGTCGCAACAACTCCCTGCTGCTCGAGCGACTTGCCGCCCTGCCCGCGGCGCCGCGATCGGCCCACTACGCCTGCCACGCGGCCCTCTCCGATCCCGCCGGCACCATCGTGGCGGTCTCGAACGGCGTCTGCGGCGGTCTGATCGCCGACCATCCGGCGGGAGCCGGGGGCTTCGGCTACGACCCGCTGTTCATCGTGCCGGAATACCATCGCACCTTCGGCGAACTCTCGCCGGCCGTCAAGGCGGTGATCAGCCACCGCGCCAGGGCGATGCGGGCGATCATCCCGGCGATTGAGCGGTCGCTGCATCCAGGCCGGCCGCCAGCCGGCGAGCGATGATCCGCAGCACGTCGGGTGTGCCGTCCATGCGCCCAGCCACACGTGCCAACGCCGGCGCATAGCTGCCGAGCTGATCGAGAAACCCACGCACCCGCGCGGGTGTCACCTCCTCGAGCAACGCGACATCACCGCATCCCATGGCGGCGAGGAATGAGCTGTTCATGAGCTGCTCCGAGTGGGCCCGCTCGGGCAGGACGAGCAGCGGCTTGCCCAGGTGCAGGCTCTCACCGATGAGCTGGTTGCCGGCCGCGCTCACGAGCGCCCGGCATCCCGCGAGGTCGTCGACGAACCTCTGTTCGTCGATCGCATGAAACGACACGTTGCCCACGCTCTCGCGGGCACCGAGCCCATACACCTTCACGGGCAGGCCGCATTCGGTGAGCGACTCGACCGCCGAGAAGGGCGTGTGCCGACGGAGGTAGCTGAGCAGAAACCCGCCATCGTGCGGCACAGCGGCCGTGATCTCGCGGCGCAGCAGCGGCCCCACCTGCACGACATGCTCCCACCCACGGCGGAGCGGTGGCCTGAAAAAGGCGGAGACCACGGTGTCGGTCGCCTCCACCACGTACATCCACACCGCGTGGCTCATGAACCAGGCGTTCCACTGGAGCGACCACGGCAGGGCATCGAGATCATAGGCCAGCAGAAAGTGCTGGTGATCGACACTCAAAAGCGGGATCCCCTGCCGGCTGGCGGCCCGCGGCAGGGCGGGCTCGAAGTCGGTGACGGCGATATCGGCACCGAACAGTTCCAGTTCCCTCATCAGCCGATCGACGAGAGGGCCGAGCTGGCGGGCCTGGTAGTCGAGGCCGGCCGCGATCGACCGCATCACATCGAGCCGACCATCGGTGTATTGGAAGACGATCCCGGGAATCTCGACGACCCGCACCCGCGGATGTCCGTCCCCGAATCGTTTCGAAAGCAGCTCCCAGGCATCGGCCGACGTAAACAGCAGAATGTCGTGGTCGCGCTCGAGATGTTCGACGAGCGTGCAGATCCGGGTGGCGTGGCCGCGTCCTTCACCGCACAGGCTGATGGCGATTCTCGACATCGAACTTCCTTTGCATCCCTTGGTTTGGCCACCACCATACCCCGTGCTCGGGGCATGGGCCTATCTGGCTGTGGAAAAACCCGTCCGCGACCCGCCCGCCCGGTTTCTCCCGCCGGCTCCAGAATGGAAGACGACTTTTTGCCCGTGATTTCGGATTGAAGGGCCGCCACGCGGCCGCTATCGTCCCCCGTCCAAACGGAACACAAGCCGCCCGACAAGCACCCCCGCCACCCTTGGCTGGAACCGCCTGACGAGACACCATGAAGCTACGTTCCCTGCTGCTCGTGAGCTGCATGCTGGTTGTGCCGGCGCTGGCGATGTTTTCACACTGGATCCCGACAGAGTTTCGGGCGGCAACCCGCCGTGGCTTTGCCGCAGCCACGAGTGGCGTGCTGGGAACACGCGCCGAGGCGGGAACCGTGCCGCCGCCACCGACAACGCCGCCCACGGCGGGGGCTCCTGCCGCCTCTCCCAGTCTGCTGCCGATCGCAGCACAGCCGTCCGCCGCCGTCGCGGAGCCGGCCACGCCACCCATGGTCGCCCAACTGGCCGACCGCACGCGGCAGGTCCGCGACCAACAGGCCCGCGATCAGCAGGCGATCGAGGCCCAGCTCAAGGCGGCTGGGGCGGTGTCGTTTGACTGCCAGCCACTGCCTGGAGCCGAAGGGCTGTACAGCAGTTCATGCCGGGTACCAGTGGACGCAACGGGCCAGTTGCAGCGGGTTTTTCAGGCCACCGGCCATGACCCCGGTTCCGCCTCGGCTGCGCTTTTGGAGCAAGTGATGGGGTGGCGGCAGCGGGCGGTCACGCAATCGCCACCAGCGGCCACCGAAGGAATGGGCGATACAGGTTCACTGCCAGCCGATCGCTTCCGCTGACCGTTTCCCCCTACCCATTTTTAGGGTCGCGGCCCGGCGTTCGGCCGCTTTTCGATATGCGACGCAAAACGCCTTGTGGTGGCCAACTCAGCCAGACCGTCAGTCGCATCGGAAGGCATGGCCTCGTCCGCGGCTGGACCCCGCCGCATGGGCTCGAAAACCGCCGGGTTTCGCTCCGTTCCCGCTGGCGTCGCCGGGGAAGAACCGTCCCGCACACTTCGGATGAACAGACCGCCCCCGGCCTGCATCTCCGCTCCGACGAACTCGCCCGACTGGAAGCGGCCCTCTTTCTCGCTCGCGAGCCGCTCTCGACCCGGCGACTGGCCAAGCTTGCCCGACTCAGCGACGGGACCCGGGCCCGCGTGCTGATTCGCGAACTCAAACGGCTGCAGGAGGAGGCGGGGGCCGCGTTTCGAGTGGAACAGATTGCTGGCGGTTTCCGGCTGCTGACGCGGGCATCGCTAGGCCCTTGGGTCCGCCGGCTGCTCGGCACTCCCCCTGAGACCCGTCTGTCGGCCGCGGCACTCGAGACCCTGGCGATCGTCGCCTACCGACAGCCGGTGACGCGGGCGGAAATCGAGGCCATTCGGGGCGTTGGCTGCGAGGACATGCTCAGGCAGCTGATGGAACGGGATTTCGTGGCCATCGGAGGCCGCACGGAGGACCTGGGCAGGCCCAACGTCTACGTGACCTCGCGGCGGTTTCTGCAGGCTTTCGGGCTGGCCAAGATCGAGGATCTGCCTCGAATCGAGCCCTACGCCCCCGAGGCGTCCGACGATCCGCCAGACGGGCCGTCGCTCTAGCAGCCCGTGGGGGGCGTGCCGAGGGTTTTCAGGCCCCTGGGAACCAGCCTGTGGCCACCGGCGGCCCGTGAATCGGAAAAAACGGCCGAATGCCGATGACTTGCACGCGGTGGACCTTCGCGACACACTTTCGCATCCCCTCCAGAAAAAAGCAGATTCGAAGAGGGTGGCGAGCCGAGATTATTGGCCCGCGTTAAATTTTTTTGTTCAGCCTGTTGGATCATTTCGGACGATCGGGTACAGAAATGGCCAGTGATCGTTGGATGTGAGATCGAATCCGTTCAAATTTCGTTTTGTTTGGGATGTGCTGTCTGTCTTCCGTTCCGTCCCTTTTTGTTCACACGTCGCCAAGCTCGCAGCGCCGCAGCCGTGACGATGAACAGACTTCAGGAGGTATTGCCGTGACGATTGCGACGAGTAGCCGAGGCCATCAAGAAGTGCTGGACGCTGACGTGTTTTCCTGGAGCGAACTCCCTGAGTTGCTCGCCGCTGAGGACTTGTTCGACGCTGCAACCGGGACGGGCCTCGACCGTCTCGCCGTCATGGCGGCCAAGGACGAAGACGAAGATGATGATGATGATGAAGAGTTTGAAGATGATGATGAGGACGAAGAGGATGAGGATGAGGACGACGAGGAACTCGAAGACGAGGACGATGAGTGGGAAGAGGTCGAAGACGAGGATGACGAAGAAGAAGACGAGGACGATGCCGACGACGCCGACGAGGATGAGGAGGAAGAAGAGGACGACGAGGAAGAGGACGACGAAGACTGGGAAGACGACGACGAGGAATGGGAAGACGACGACGAAGAAGAGGATGATGACGACGAAGACTGATCGTTCGTCTTCTTCACATCCCGAGTGGCAGCCCGGCTACGCTCGCCATTGCCCTGATCGCCTCTGCCTTGTTCGCAGTAAGTGCCATCATGTCTCCAGTCACGGCTGCACCGCATCCATGGCAGCCATGGCGTCCAGGACGATCCTCGTGACCCTCCCCCTTCGGTCAACATCGAGTGCAACACGGTTTCCTGCTGATGCAAGCCGCGTAACCATATCCGCCTGATCTGTTACGGCGGTTCCATCAACGGCGAGCACGCGGTCGCCCATCATCAGGCCTCCCTGAGCAGCCGGTGATTCACGTGTGATCCGCACGATCACAGGATTCGCGGGCTCGCCGGGATCGGCACGGGTTCCTATTCCCCAGCGTGGCCGCTGATTTCCCACTGGCCTAGCCTGGCTTTCTCCGGACTGCGTCGCGGCTGGGCTCACCGCTGGGGCTTCGAGGGCCCGCTTCGTGGCATCCGATTCGCTGCGCGCCTGCGGACGAAATGACCGCACGGACCCCGGATCATTGGCCAGGGCCATGACGAAGTCGAGGGTGAGTCTGGCCACCGGTTCGATGCCGTCGAAGTTGACGAGGTGCACGTCGTCGCTGGGCCTGTGGTATTGGTCGTGCAACCCCGTGTGGAACATGACAGTTGGAATACTGGCGGCGATGAACGGATAGTGGTCGGAGTCTTCGTCGATGGCCCAGTCGAAGGCGAGTTCGAGCGGCCGGGCACCGGGCCTGTTGTTGGACTGCACGACCGCAGCACGCAGCCCCTCGGACGTACGGGCCCCGAAAACCTCAAGCCGTTCGCCGCGGAGACGGCCGATCATGTCGAGGTTCACGGAAAAGACGACCGACATCTCGGCGAGCATCGCTGGCCGCACCCGCAAGAAGTGGTAGGAGCCGAGGAGCCCCTTTTCCTCGCCGTCCCAAAAGGCGAACAGAATGGGCCGCCGCGGTCGGCCCGGCAGGTGCTGCATCGCCTCCGCCAGTTCGATCAGGCCGGCCACGCCGGAGGCATTGTCGTCGGCCCCGTTGTGGACGAAGCCAAAGGGTCCGTAGCTGTTGCCGGAGTTGCCGTAGCCGACGTGATCGTAATGGGCACCGACCACGATCAGTTCGTTGGCGACGGCCGGGTAGCTGCCGCGGGCAAGGGCGAGGATGTTCCGCATGCTGCCGAACTGCTGGTAGTAGCTCCCGTTGTCGCCGGCGGGTTCGAGCCCGAGTTTTTCGAGGTGGCTGATGATGTAGCTGCCGGCGGCACGACCGCCGCGGCTGCCCCCTTCGCGGCCTTCGAGCGCGTCGTCGGCAAGAGCGGCGACATGCCGCTTGGCGTCTTCGGCCTGAATGCTCGAGCGGGCCGCGGCCATCAGTTCGGCGGCGAAAACGGCCGGTTGCCAACCGGTGAGCAGCAGGGCCGAGACGAGCAGGGCGGCGAGCAAAACCTGAGACGTCGGGGGGGGAATCCTCATGATCCTCATGGCAGGGGCAGCCTCCTTGCGTGACCGGCAGATGGGGTCCAGAATAGACCGCCCGGC
>CANHCU010000107.1 GCA_947459185.1 Planctomycetaceae bacterium
GAGGATCCACTCCCATGCCTCCACGCCCGCAACGTGTCCGGATCACCCGAGTCGAACTCGTCGCAGCGCTTGCCAGTTGGGCGCTCTCCATCGTGACGACGGCGGCCCTGGCTGCGGTCGGCTGGTTCGGGCATGCCACGCACTGGACGTTTGGTCTAGCTGGTCATGCTGGTCATGCTGGTCATGCTGGTCATGCCAATGGGCATGAGCCGGCGGCGCATGCCGCCCCCGACCATGGAGCGCAGGCGGAGGCCGGACATGGTGAAGCCCCTGCCCGGGAGGCCGACGCCGTTCACTTCAAATCGAAAGAGGCGATGGAACGCACCGGCATCGAACTGGTGCCGGTCGAGGAACGGCCAATGGTGAGTGAATTGGTGGCCAGCGGCGTCGTGCACTACGACCAGCGACACATCGCGCAGCTCTCTGCCCGCGTGCCCGGGAGCGTCTGGCGCGTCGAGAAGCACCAGGGCGATGTCGTGCAAAAGGGGGATGTGCTCCTTGTGATCGAGAGCCGCGACGTGGGCCGTCTTAAAGCTGATTTCCTCAATGCCCTTGTCGCCCACGAGGCCCGGTTGGAGCAGCAGAAGATTCTGGAAGAGGTGAAGGGCGCCGTGATGGGGCGGCAACTCCGTGAGGCCAAGTCGGCACTCCGTGAGGCCCGCAATCATCTTCACAACGCCGAGCAGGCGCTCGTGAACCTGGGGCTGAATGTGTCGATCGCTGACTACGAGCCGCTCGATGACGCCGCCCGCGCAGCCCGCATCCGCACTGCCGGCCTGCCACACTCGCTGCTCGGCGTGATCGATCCCGACCACGTCACGTCGAACCTGCTCCCCCTCTATGCCCCATTCGATGGCATCGTGATCGGCCGCGACGCGGTGGTGGGCGAGGTGATCGATCCGGCCGAGCCGATCTTCGAGGTGGCCGACGTCTCCACGATGTGGGTGGTGCTCAACATCAGCAAGGAGGACGCCGGTCGTGTGGCGCTCGGCCAGCGGGTGCGGTTCCGCCCGGACGGCTCGACCGACGAATACGAAAGCCGCGTTGCCTGGATCAGCACCGAGGTCAACGAGGAGACCAGAACCCTGGAGGTGCGAGCTGAGATCCCGACGACCGCCGGAGCAGCGGGTCTTCGGGCCAATACCTTTGGCAACGGTCGGATCGAGGTCGATCGCCGTGGTACGGCGATCGTTGTGCCACGCTCAAGCGTGCAGTGGGACGGCAGCCGCTGGGTGGTGTTTGTGCCCACCGGCGAGTCGACCTTCGTGGCCCGGCCGGTCAGCCCGGGCGTGCAACAGGGCGACTCCATCGAGATCGTGGGCGACTTCGCCGGCGGCATCCGGCCGACGCACGTCGTCGGCGCCGGCAGCCACGTGCTCAAGAGCCAGATTCTCCTCGAGCGAATGGAGGCGGGCGAGCTGTAGTCGCTGTGTTTCATGCTTGAAAACATCATTGCCTGGTCGCTGTCGCACAGGATCGCGGTGCTGCTGGGGGCAGCGGTCGTCTGCCTGATTGGCTGGGTGGCCGTCAACCGGCTTGTGGTCGATGCCTTCCCTGACACCACGCCCGTGCAGGTGCAGATCAACACCGTCGCACCCGGCATGGTGGCCGAGGAGATCGAGCGGCAGATCACCTTCCCGATCGAGTTGGCGATGGGCGGTATGCCCGGCCTCGAGGGGCTGCGCAGCGCCAGCATGTTTGGCCTGTCGGTCGTGATCGTGACCTTTCGCGACGGCACCGACATCTACTTCGCCCGGCAGCTGATCAACGAGCGGCTCACTACCGTGAGCGTGCCCGGCGGCGTCGAGCGGCCCGAGATGGGGCCGGTGTCGACCGGTCTCGGCGAGGTGTTTCATTATCTGCTCGTGCCTCGGACTGCCGCCGATGGGACTGGCGGCATGAGTCTCACCGACGTGAAGACCCTCCAGGAATGGACGCTCAAGCCGGCCCTGCGCAGCGTGCCGGGCGTGGCCGAAGTGAACGCCTGGGGCGGCCTCAACAAGCAGTACCAGATCCGCATCGACCCGGTCCTGTTGCGGAAATACGGGCTCTCGTTTGATGAGGTCGTGGAGGCGGTGCCGCGAAACAACTTCAACGTCGGCGGCGGTTCGATCGACCGCTCCGGCGACGCCGTGCTGGTCTACGGCGTGGGCCGTACGGTCGATGTCGAGCAGATCGGCAAGATCGTGATTGCGTCGCGGGAAGGAACGCCGATCCGGATTCGCGACGTGGGCGAGGTGGTGATCGGCCACGAGATCCGCAAGGGCGCCGTCACTTATGGCGGAGAGGGAGAGGTGGTGCTGGGCCTCGGCTTCATGCTGATGGGGGAAAACAGCTACGCCGTCACGACGCGGCTCCGCGACCGCTTTGAAAAACTGGTGAAGACGCTGCCCGATGGGGTGGAGGCGAAGATCGTCTACGACCGCACGAAGCTCATCGATCGCGTGATCGCCACGGTGCGGCAGAATCTGCTCGAGGGAGCATTCCTGGTCGTTGTGATCCTCTACATGATGCTGGGCAACCTACGGGCGGGGCTGGTGGCCGCCACAGCGATCCCGCTCTCGATGATGTGCGGCTTCATCGGCATGTGGCAGACGGGGATCGCGGCGAGCCTCCTTTCGCTCGGCGCGATCGACTTCGGCATCGTCGTCGATTCGTCGGTTGTCGTGATCGAGAGCATTCTGGAGAAGATCGCGCACCATCCGGGCGCCACCGGTGCGGCACGGTTGAAGCTCGTGCAAGAGGCGACCAATGCGGTGAAGAAGCCGGCCTGCTTCGGGCAGCTCATCATCATGATCGTCTACATCCCGATCCTCACGCTGGAGGGGGTCGAGGGGAAGATGTTCCGGCCGATGGCCATGACCGTGGTCTTCATCCTGATCGGGTCGCTCGTGCTGTCGCTGACGGTCGTGCCTGTGCTCTCGAGCCTGTTTCTACCGCGGCGGGTCGATTCGCACGACGTCCTGCTCGTGAAGTTTCTGCGGGCGTTGTACCGGCCCGTGCTGCGGTTCTGTCTGGCGGCCCGCGGGCCACTGGTGTGCGCGGCGGTGGCGATCCTCGGCATCACGCTCCTGCGGGCTCTGTCGCTGGGCACGGAGTTCGTGCCAAAGCTCTCCGAAGGCGACATCGTGCTGGGAATCATTCGTGCTCCCGGCACGAGCATCGAGGAATCCTGCCGGATGAACACGCGGATCGAGCAGGCGTTGCTCAAAGAATTCCCTGCCGAGATCGCCCACATCTGGAGCCGCACCGGCACGCCCGAGGTGGCCACTGACGCAGGCGCGATCGAGGCCACCGACATGTTCATTGCGCTCAAGCCTCGGGATCAATGGGTCCGGGCCCGCACCCAGGCGGGCCTGGTCGAGGTTATGAACAAGGTGGTCGAGGGCGTGCCGGGGCAGATCATCTGGTTTACGCAGCCCATCGAACAGCGAATCAATGAAATGGTGTCGGGCGTGCGGGCCGACATCGCGGTGAAGGTGTTTGGAACCGACCTCGAGAGCCTCGTCAAGAAGGCGGGCGAGGTGGCACAGGTGATCAAAAACGTGCCTGGTGGCGTGGACGTGGCCGTCGAGCAGGTCAGCGGCCAGCCGATCCTGAAGATCACCGTCAAGCAGGACGAGATCGCCCGCTACGGCATCTCCGCGCAGGCGGTGCTCGACATCGTCGAGAGCGTCGGCGCCAAGGCCGTCGGGCAGATCGTGGAGGGTCAGCTTCGATTTCCGATCGTGGTCCGCCTCCCCGAGCGGATGCGGGACGGGCCGGAATCGATCGGCGACATCGCCGTTCGCAGCCCGGCCGGCGAGACCGTGCCGCTGGAGCGGATTGCCGATATCCAGACGATCCTCGGCCCCAAGTTCGTCACCCGCGAATGGAGCGAGCGGCGGGTGGTGGTGCAGTGCAACGTCCGCGGCCGCGACGTGGGTGGCTTCGTGGCCGAGGCCCAAGGGGCGATCGACCGCTCGGTCGATCTGCCGGCCGAGGAGTTTCGTCTGGAGTGGGGCGGCCAGTTCGAGAACATGCAGCGGGCCCAGAAGCGGCTGGCGATCGTCGTGCCCCTCGCGCTTGTGCTGATCATCGCCCTGCTCTACCTCACCTACCGCAACGTCGCCGACACTGCCCTGCTCTTCATCAGCGTGCCGTTCGCCTGCGTGGGGGGCATCTGGGCGCTGGCGGCTCGCGAGATGCCGCTCTCCATTTCGGCGGCGGTCGGCTTCATCACGCTCTCCGGCGTGTCGGTCTTGAGTGGCATGGTGGTGGCAAGCGCCCTGCGTGAACGGCTGGCCCGCGGCACGGCCCGCGACGTTGCGATCGAGGAGACGTCGGCGGCGAGCCTCCGCACGATCATCATGACCGCTCTGGTGGCGAGCCTCGGCTTCATCCCGATGGCCGTCAGCGAGGGGACGGGCGCGGAGGTTCAGCGGCCGCTGGCGACGGTGGTGATCGGTGGCGTGATCACGAGCACGCTCTTCACGCTCTTCGTACTGCCGGCTCTCTACCGACTGATTCTCCCCGTCCCGCCGGTGAAGATTCTGCCGGTTGACCGGTAGGAGAGGGCCGGTAGAGATAGAGATCCCGTCGCTTGCGCTCAGGGCTTGTATGGATCCCATACAAGCCCCCGGCGTAAGCCGGGGGATGAAGCCGGGGGACTCCAGGTGTGAACCCCCAGCAATCACCCGATGTCGAGAAATCTCGGGAGCGGAGCGTCGGCTGGGAGGCCGAGGATCGTGCGGAGTTCGGCGAGGTCGGCGTCGGAGAGTGGCACGAAGACTACGGGATCCTGGCAGAGCGTCGGGTCGATGAGCCGGTAGCCGGTCACCTGCGTGCCCTGCACGATCGGTGCCCGACCGTAGCCATACATCATGTTGTCGATTTTTTCGAAGAAGTCGCCAAGCGTGACCGCATCGGGCCGCGGCCGTCGCACATAGAACAGTTCGATGACGTCTTTCCAGAAGTGCGGCACGAACTTCTCGCCGAAGTCGGCGTGGCCGACACGATCGCGGTTGGTGCCGGCGATCATGATCGGGAGTGAGTGGAGCGAGAGACCGCGGTCTCGGCACCGCGTCTCGATCGTGGTGCCCAGATTGATCAGGAAGTCGGCGCTGTAGCAGTCGTCGCAGATCAGGACGAGGGGGGCGAGATCCACCGGTTTTTGAGCTCCAGTGGCGGTCCCGTCAATGAGCGAGTCGGCCAGCCTGCCGAATGGAATCGAATAGCTCTGGATCTCCTCGGGGGAGCCGTGGCCAAGGACGACGACCGTGGTGGGGGAGCCTTCCGAGGCGGCTTTGCCGACGGCCGCAAGAAAATCGTCGGCGACCTGGCGAATCGACTCGGTGGCGGTGTCCTGCTTGAAGACAGTCGGCTTCGCCCCGTAGCCCGCGGCGATCGTCGTGATTTCCTTCGGCTCGAGGCCCCGGGCCGGATCGAGCAGGCCGATCATGGTGCGGTCGGCTCCGATCACGACGAGTTCGCCTGTGGCATCGCGCTTTCGGTCGATGAACTCCGCCAGTTTCACGATGGTTGCGAGCCGCTCGTCGTCGGAGAGCGTCGAGAGTCGGTCGGCATGGTCGAGGCAGAGGTGGAACAGCGACGGTTCGATCTGCCGGTAGTGCTTGGGGGTGGCGTCGAGTTTCCCGGAGATCGCCGGGGAAAGTTCGGCCTGGAATGCGGCGAAGTCCTTCGGGAAATCGGCTGCGTCGGCCGCCGTCGCTCCGCAGAGAATGAGCAGGAGCGGAAGGCAGCGAGGGAAACGGGGATGAGATGGCGGCATCATGCCTTCGATTCTAGCCGGCTGTGGAAAAAGCCATCCATGTGAATCGCGTTTCGCACAACGCTCTCCCTGCAATCGTGGTGCGGGTTGACGAATACGGAACGGGCGTATAGTATACGGGCGTATACAAATCGTTGGAGGCGATCGTATGGTGACGCGTGGCTTGGATGGCTTGGGCCTGTATTTCGAGGGACGGGAGACGGTGACAACCGGTTTTCCATCGCTCGACCGTCTGTTGCCGGCCGGCGGCGTGCGACGAGGCAGTCTGATCGAATGGCTTGCCGGCGATGCATCTCCAGACGATGCAGGTGGCGCAATCTCGCTTGCCTGTGCGGTGGCCTGCCGGCTGGCCGACCCGCGGCAGGGGGAACAGTCGCGGGCTTCTCAGGCCGCGACGATTGTGGTGGTCGATCGCGGGCAGCGGTTTTACCCGCCTGCCGTGATCCCGTGGCTCGATGCGCTGGCAGATGCCACGGGTATGGGTGGCGGCAGACCGCATCTTGTGGTGGCCCGCCCCTCGCGCGATGACGACGAACTCTGGACGATCGATCAGGCCCTCCGCTGCCCCGGCGTGGCGGCGGTGCTGGCCTGGCCCAGGCGGGTGCATGCCACGGCCATGCGGCGGTGGCAGTTGGCTTCGCGGGCCAGCGGGGCTGTCGGACTTTTGGTGCGTGGGCTGTCAGAGCGGCGGCCAGTGGGCGAGCCGACCTGGGCCGACGCGAAGGTGGCGATCTCGCCAGTGGCCGGGGAGCCTGATGCAGATCTCGCCGTGCGGCGGCTGCGGCTCTCGCTTGCGGGTGGGCCGTGGTCGGGCAGCGAGATGCTTGAGGAACGGTCTACAGAGCTGCGTCTTGATCTGAGGAGTGGTCGCGAGGCCACGGGCCGCCACCGCATGCCGGCCAGGCCTGCCGCGCCAGTCGCGGGAGGGGGTCTTCAGGCGGGGCGTTTGCCGGTTGAGGAGGTGGTATGTCGCGCATCATGACGATCTGGCTACCCCGGTGGCCCGTGCAGCGGCGACTGATTGAGCGGCCGGAACTCCGCAGGCGGCCCGTGTTTGTCTGTCGGAGGGAACGCCGCGGCGTGATGACAGTGGTGGCCTGGGCCTGGGCGGCTCCGCCGCGGAAAACGGTGCCATCCGTGCCGGCGGCCGGGGCGAACCCCGGGCGGATTCCGGCGGGTATGTCGCTCGCCGAAGCGATGGCGGTGCTGGCACTCTCGCACGGCTCCCGTGCCTGCCATATCGCCGAGGTCGAGCATGACGATCCCGTGGCCGACCTGGCCATGCTCGAGCAGCTTGCCCGCTATTGTCGGCGGTTTGCGCCGCTCGTCGCGATCGAGAAATCACCGCACCATGAGCCTGCAGGGCCAGAGTGTCTGTATGTCGATGTGACAGGCACGGCTGGATTTTTCGGCGGCGAAGGGCCGCTCGTCCGCACGGTCGTGTGGACACTGGCCGCGCGGGGCATTCATGCGCGGGCTGCGATTGCCGACACCCCCGCCGCTGCCTGGGCTGCTGTGCATCATACGGATGCCCTCCAGAACGATGCCCATCAGGGGCATGCGATGGGCCGCGGCGGCCGTCGCCGTCGTTGGACCATCGTGCCCCCAGGAACACAGCTCCAGACGCTGGCCCGACTACCGGCCACAGCTCTCAGACTCGATGCCGCCATGCTGGCGCAGCTGCGGGACGTGGGCATCGAGACCGTCGGCGGTATCGCCCGTCTGCCGCGGAAGAGTCTCGCCTCGCGGTTTGCCCCGCAGATGTCGCAGCGGCTGGCGGAGTTCACCGGCGAGCGTCCTGAGCCTCTGGTGGTCCCCTGCTCCGGCGAACTGCCAACCGCCTCGCAGGCCTTCGATTTTCCGCTTCTGCTCCGCGACACGTCGCTGGACGATCTGGTCGCCGTGATCGGGCGGCTCTTGCAGGAGTGTGTCGCGCCGTTGGCAGCCCAGGGCAAGGGAGTGATGTCACTACAGGTGCGGCTGGAGCGAACTCAGTCGGTCGATATTCGCGAGACCTGCCCACCGGTGATCATCGATATCGGTGTGTTTCAGCCGAGCGGTTCGGCGCAGCATCTGGTGGAGCTCGTGCGGCTGCGGATAGCAAGGATGCGGATGCCGCGGGAGATTGTGGGAATCACGGTGGAGGTCGTGTCTGCGGGGACGGCCGAGTGCCGACAGCGGACGCTCTTCGGCGAGGCGGCCGAGACATCGGCCTCGCAGGTCGGGATGCTGCTTGATCGGCTGTCGGGCAGGCTGGGCCGCGGGGCGGTGTTCGAGCCCAGGCCGTTGGCCGATGCCCAGCCGGAGCATGCGTGGGCGGCTGTGCCGCCGGCAGTCTCGCGGTCCTCCCGATCCAAGCCCAGGCCCACGTCTGAACACAGGCCCACGTCTGAGGCCAGATCAAAGCGTTCGCATCACGATGGCCCGCCCGCGGCCCACCCGACAACCTTGATGGCAGCGCCGCAGCGGCGGCCAATCTGGCTGCTGCCGCAGCCTGTGCGGTTGGAGACCTTGGCAGTCGTGGACTCGGCCCTGAATAACAACGCGGATGCGTCGAGCATGCCGCCGGCGCGGTTTCGACTGGCTTCACAGTCGGGCTCACAGACGCATGAGGTTGTGAAGGCCCACGGCCCTGAGCGTATTGAGACGGCTTGGTGGCGCGGGCCGACTGTGCGGCGCGACTATTACGTCGTCGAGACGGCAACGGGTGCCCGCTATTGGATCTTTCGTCGCCTGGGCAGTGGCCCGGCCAATCGGTCGGGTGGGGGGTGGTTTCTGCACGGCACGTTTGCCTGATCATGTTTTCCAACACGAGGTGGGAGAGACAAGCATGCATGAGCCAAAGTATGCGGAGCTGCACTGCCGGAGCAACTTCTCGTTTTTGGAGGGCGGTTCGCACCCCGAGGAATTGGTGGAGCGGGCTCATTCGCTCGGCTACGAGGCGATCGCCATCACTGATCGGGCCACGCTCGCCGGCATCGTGCGAGCCCACGGCACGGCCAAGCAGGCAGGCATCAAGCTGATCATCGGGGTGCAACTGGAGCCGGTCGATGCCATACCGCTGGTCGTGTGGGCGACCAACCGCACGGGCTATGCCCAGCTCTGCCGGCTGTTGACGCGTGGCTACGCCGCTGCCGCGGAGGGACGGGGCTACGCCGCTGCCGCGGAGGACGGGGCTGGCGCAGCGCGTGATCCAGGTGCGCATGCGTGCCGGCTCTCGCTGGCCGACATTGCGGCCCACGCCGAGGGCCTGCTTGCGGGCGTGCCGCTGGCGGCGATCACGGCAGCCGGCATGAGGGATTCTGGCGGACTACGCGACGCCAGTGAAGCCGTCCTGCAGTGGCGGGAAGTATTTGACGATCGGCTGGTGGCGCTGGCCGAGGTGGCGCTCGAAGGGGATGACGAAGAACGCCTGCGGTGGTGTGCGGCGGTGGGCCGCCAGACGCGGGTGCCACTCGCGGCGGCTGGCGATGTCCGCTACCACGAGCGATCCCGCCTGCCGCTCTTCGACGCCCTCGCTGCCATCCGCCACGGTTGTACGGTGGAGGAAGTGCGAGGACGGCTGCTCTCCAACGGCGAGCGGCACCTGCACGACCGCCGGACAATTACTTCGCGGTTTGCCACGCTTGGGGGGGCGGTCGAGCGGTCGGTGGAGATCGCGAGGCAGTGCACATTTTCGCTCGCCGAACTGCGGTATGAATATCCCGACGCGAACGTGCCCGAGGGCCGCACGCCGGCGGAGCATCTGGCGGATCTGGCCTGGCGGGGGGCGGCGAAGCGGTATGCCGACGGCATTCCCGGCGGTATTCCCGAGAGGGTGCGGTCGCTCATCGAGCACGAGCTTGGGCTCGTCGTCGAACTCGGCTACGAGGCCTACTTCCTCACCGTCTTCGACATCGTGCGGTTTGCCCGCCGTCGCGGCATCCTCTGCCAGGGGCGGGGGTCGGCGGCCAACTCCGCCATCTGCTACTGCCTCGGGATTACGTCGGTCGATCCGGCTCGCATGGACGTTCTCTTCGAGCGGTTCATCAGCCGTGAACGCTGCGAGGCGCCCGACATCGACATCGACTTCGAGCACGACCGCCGCGAAGAGGTGATCCAGTATGTCTACGAAACCTACGGCCGCAGTCGGGCGGCGATGACGGCCGAGGTGATCTCCTATCGGCTGCGGTCGGCGGTGCGTGACCTCGCCAAGGCGCTCGGTCTCTCCCTCGATCGCGTGGAGAAAATAGCCGACGTGCTCGACGTGGGAGATGGCGTGGAGGCATTGCCGCAGCGACTGGCCGAGGCCGGACTCGATCCCGCGGATGACACCTGCACGCGTCTCACGACGCTCGTTGGCCAACTCGTCGGCTTCCCCCGCCACCTGGGGCAGCATGTGGGCGGCATGGTGATGACACGTGCTTCCTCCGGCGGACGACACGGCGACCTCTGCGATCTCGTCCCGATTCAGCCTGCGGCGATGGATGGCCGCACCGTCATCCAGTGGGATAAGAACGACCTCGATGAACTGGGCATTCTCAAGGTCGATTGTCTCGCGCTCGGCATGCTCTCCTGCATCCACCGGGCGTTCGACCTGGTCGAGGCGGCGGGCGGGCCGCAGCTGACGCTGGCCACTGTGCCCGCGGAAGACCCTGCCGTTTATGAGATGATCTCGCGTGCCGACACGGTGGGCGTGTTCCAGATCGAAAGCCGGGCGCAGATGAGCATGCTGCCCCGGCTCAGGCCGGCCTGTTTCTACGACCTCGTGATCGAGGTGGCGATCGTGCGGCCCGGGCCGATCCAGGGCGACATGGTGCATCCCTATCTCCGCCGCCGCTCGGGCGAAGAGCCGGTGACGTTCCCGAGCGAGGCCATTCGTGCGGTGCTCGAGAAGACGCTCGGCGTGCCGCTTTTCCAGGAGCAGGCGATGCGGCTGGCCGTCGTGGCGGCCGGCTTCACACCCGGTGAGGCCGATCAACTCCGTCGTGCCATGGGTGCCTGGCGGCGGCCGGGGGTGATCGACGAGTTTCACAGGAGACTGGTCGATGGCATGCTCGCCCGCGGCCTTTCGCAGCAGTTTGCCGAGCAGGTGTTTCAGCAGATCCGCGGCTTCGGCGAATACGGCTTTCCGGAGTCGCACGCAGCGAGCTTCGCACTGTTGGTCTATGTGTCGGCATGGCTGAAACGGCATCATCCGGCCGCCTTCACGGCCGCCCTGCTCGGCAGTCAGCCGATGGGGTTTTACGCGCCGGCACAACTGGTGCGGGATGCCAAGGAGCATGGCGTGCGGGTGCTGACGGTCGATGTGAATGCCAGTGCGTGGCACGCGCGGCTGGAGGTGGATGGCAAGGGCGGAAAGCGGAAAGCGGAAAGCCCGGGGGCGTCAAGTCGGCGACGGCGGCCAGAGCCGGCCGTGCGTCTGGGATTGGAGCAGGTGTATGGCCTGGGGGAGGTGGCGGGGCGGCGGATTGAGGAGGCTCGACGGGCCGGTCCGTTCAGGCTGCCGCACGAGCTGGCCCGGCGGGCGCAGCTCGATCGCGAATCGCTCCTGCATCTGGCCCGCGCCGGCGCGTTTGAGTCGCTGGGTCTCGATCGCCGCCGGGCCGTCTGGGAGGCGATGCGGTGTCTCGACCGTCCGGAAAGCCAGCCACTGTTGCAAGGGCTACAGGAGGATGACGAAGAAGACGAAGAGCTCCTCCTGCCCGAGATGACGCGGCAGGATGAGGTGATTGCCGACTATCAAACGGCCGGTCTCTCCTTACGTTCTCATCCGCTCCACTTCGAACGGAACGAACTGGTGGAGCGGGGAGTCATCACCGCCGCTGATGCTGGCGTGGCTCCGGAAGGCCGCCGCATCCAGGTGGCCGGCATCGTGCTCACGAAGCAGCGGCCGGCCACGGCCGGTGGGATGATTTTCCTGACCATCGAGGATGAAACCGGTGCGGCCAACATCGTGGTGCGGCCCGATGTCTGGCAGGCGGCCGACCATGCCGTCCGCCGCGCGGCGGTGCTCGTCGTGCACGGGAGAATCCAGCGTCGTGGCCAGGTCGTGCACATCCTGGCAACGAGCCTCGAGCCGCTCACCCTCGCCACCCTGCCGCGAATGTCACGCGACTTTTGCTAGCTTCCTGCGAAGAGCATCCAACAGTTGACCTGTGAGACTTCGCCCCGTTGCCGTTCCCATGCAAGCCCGACGCGCCAGCGAGGGAATCCGGTCCTGATTTCTGGGTGATGGATCGCGTTTTCCCTTGCTTGCGCTGCGGGCTTGGATGGAGTGCTTCAAACGTTCATGAGGAACAGTCAGCTCCAGCGTGCTTGGGGCTGCAGTAGCTTCACGAGAAACACAGCATCCTCCCATGCTGCGCCGTGGAATTGACGGAGCCGGGATCGGCGAAGGTGGAGGAGACGAGGAGGATGTCCGACTTGTTGTGCGTGCCATTCCGTCCCGGGTGGCAAGTCGGAATCTCCGAGCGACGGGGCGGTTTCACGAAAAACATGGCATCGTGCCATTTTTTCTTGGCGGGCCTCCGCCCGCTGGCGAGGGCGTGGCATCCTGCCACGCAGTCGATGACGCAGCGGGAGCCGGGATCGGCGAAGGTGGAGGAGACGAGGAGGATGTCCGACTTGTTGTGCGTGCCATTCCGTCCCGGGTGGCAAGTCGGAATCTCCGAGCGACGGAACCTTTGCCGTCCCGGCGGCGC
>CANHCU010000108.1 GCA_947459185.1 Planctomycetaceae bacterium
CCACCTGCCGTGCCACCTGCCGTGCCACCTGCCGTGCCACCTGCCGTGCCACCTGCCGTGCCACCTGCCGTGCCACCTGCCGTGCCACCTGCCGTGCCACCTGCCGTGCCACCTGCCGTGCCACCAGCCGTGCCACCAGCCGCACCCGCGCCGCCAAACTTCGACGCGCTGCTGTAACGACCTCCGCCAGCTGCCGCGTCGCTGCCGCCTTGCCCTTGGCCGCCACCACCAAACTGACCTCTGCTGCTGCCGCCAGGGCCACCGCCGAGAATGGCGTCGCCACCAGGCCCATCGCTGCCCGGCGGACCAGCGGTGCCCGCGTGGCCGGCGACGTTGCTGCCGCGACCGCCCGGACTGCCGTTGCCACTGCCGTTGCCACCTGCAGTCAGACCGTCGCCACCGCCCGGGCCGGATGCACTCCCGGCGGCAGCACCGCCCGACTGTTGTTGGTTCTTCCAATCCCACCGCGACTGATCCCCGAGCACGCTCGGCCCGCCATCGGCAACGACACCACCTCGTGTCGGCGCAGCGCGATACTGTGTCGTCGGCTTGGCAGGCTTCGTCGGCCGCACTTCCGCCAGCCAGGCCAATCGCGCCCGCGATTCCTCGATCGCCCGCTTCTCCACCTGTGCCAGCGTCGGATCAGCGGGCGGAAACGTGAGTGTCCAGTCCTCGTCGATGAGCTGGTAGCCGAAGTCGCTGCCCCATGACTGGATCGCTTCGCGGGCCGCGTAGTAGGCCATCACTCCCGACGGCCGCACCAACAGCAGGGGATAGGGCTGCGCCGCCGGATCGCTTGAGCCTCCCTTCAGGGTGACGACGTGCTCGCGTGCCGCCCGCAGGGCGCTTGCCAGCGGATTGCCCGGGCCGGCCGGGCCTTCAAAATCGCCGGGGCTCAGGCGGATACCCTCGGGCTGCAGAAAGACGCCGTCGCCGCAGCACTCGATGTAGAGCGGACGACGGTGTGTACCGCTGCGGCCCTCGTAGGGAACGACGGCATATGCCGGCGGCTTTGTGTCGCGTCCTGCGCGGGCCTTGTCGAGCGACTCGCGGGCGCTGGTGAGCCGCTGCTCGAGGCCGCGGAGTGTCTCGTCGTCGGTCACGACCGATCCGCTTCCGGCAGCCAACGCCGCCGCCGTGCGTTCCAGCGCGGCAAACTCATCCTGCAGGCTGCGGGTGCTCTCCTCGATGCCCGCCAGCTGCATCCGCGCCTTGGCGAGTTCGTCGGCCGTCCGCTCCCGGACTCCCTCCAACTGCTCGCGACGCCAGGCAAGGCTGTCGCGTGTCAGCTCCAACTCCTCGGAGAGCGACTCCTGCTCCTGGTCGAGCTTGGCGGTCTCGTTCTGCCGCACCGATCGGCTGAAGAGGACCAGCACGACCAGCAGAGCCCCCATCGTGCACAGCAGCACGGCAAGGAACGGAAACAGCGAGATCGTCGGCCCGGCAACGGGGGTTTTGCGGCTCATGCAGCCTTTCCGTTGCGGCGGGCGGCCTGAAGTTCGACACGACGGGTGTCGCTCGACACGTCACCGGCGCGGACTGCCAGGAGTTGCACGGCCGCGGCGAGCGTCGCCAGCGTCTCATCAAACCGCCCGGCGGAGGCAAGCGTATTGAGATTGGCATCGAGCGAACGTTCGAGCGCAGAGATGTCGCGGGTGGCGTCAACCACCTTGCCCAACAACACCGTCTGGTCTGCGAGGCTGCCATGATGCTGCTCGAGACCGCGAACGGCAGCGGCCAGCGAGTCGGCCGCCTGCGTCCAACGATCCTCGCGTCGCGACAGCAGCTTCTCGTGGGCCTCGACGAGCGATTCGCTCCACCGGCCGAGCGTGCCGTCGAGCGATGCTGAAAGCGACTCGTTGAGCGTTCGGCCGGCCTCGTCGAGCGCCTTGGCCAGGTTGGTGGCCGCGGTCCGTTCCAACGCCCTCCACGAATGGGTCTGGGCCTCGATCAACTGACTGGAACTGCGGCTGACGGTCTCGGCGAGCCGCGCCACCGCTAAGGTGGCACCACCGTCGCCGGTGAGCGACTGAAATCGGCCGGCCAGCGCCGACCATGCCGCCTCATCGACCTCGCCCAGCAATCCCTGCTCGGACCGGTCAACGATGAACTGCATCAGCATCAGCACCATCGAGAGCCCCAGGGCGATCGCCGTGGTGTCGAACGCCGTGCCGAGCCCCGCCACGACGCCCGTCATGTTGTCAAGCTGCGACGGCGACAGGCAGGCGATGGCGTCGGTGATACCGATCACGGTGCCCAAAAAGCCCATGATCGGAATGGCCCAGATCACGAAGCGAACCAGCCCATAGCTCTGCGCCGCCCTCGCTGCATCGAGATCGGAGAGATACTTGAGGTGGTCTTCGAGGGCGTCGGCCGATCCCGTGCGGACCACGAGATCGATCGCCTCACGGAGCCGCCGCACGAGATACGAAGACTGCTCGCGGTCAGCCTTGCCATCGACCTCGACCAACGACGCTGCCAGCGTCTGGGCATCGGCCGGATTCTGGCCACCCTCGGGAATCGGCTCGAGCCATTCGCCGCCGACCTCCCGCCGTTGGCTGCGAACCTCGGCGGCCTTGATGATCAGTGCCGCCAAGCCGACGAAGAACATCGCCACTTCGACGTATTCAACCCAGTGCCCAGCCAGATACCGGATCACCAGGGCGTTGGTGATGACGCCCATGTGGATCAGGCCAAAGAATCCAAAGCTGAGCGCCGCGCCCCACAGGATCGGCGAACGGATGAGAAAAGTCGTGAGGGAATTGAGCTTCGACACGTGGGTGGTCCTCCGAAACGACGGGGAGCGACGCTGCCAAAGACGCATGGTCGTACCGACGTGCTCTTTCCATCGGTAGGCTTTGCCCGACCGATTGAATCGAAACATCCGTTACGGAGAAAGATCGGGCACACCGCAGCCGCAGCGGCAAGCCAGGCAGTCTGGGCAAGCGGATAACTCGCTGGCAGCTCGCTGCTTGCAACTCCTTAAGCGGTCGCCATAGAATTTCGCGACTCGGCCCTCAAACCGTCAGGGGATTCATGAGTCAGCTTTGGAATCGCTGGAATGTCGTCACTCGCCGCGGGCTCATCGCCGCAGGGTGCCTGGGCGGCGCTGTTGTCGCCGCGGCCATCCTCGGGAACGGCGGCCTGGCGGCACAGCGTGCCGGCCGGTCGCTCCCTCCCGTGGGGACGAACGATCAGACGGGCCCGCTCTGGACGCTTGCCACCCCTCTCGACGACGGTCGGCAAATGCTGCTGGTGGTTGACCAGCAGAATCGGGCGCTGGCGATCTATCACGTTGACCCGGCCAATGGCACGCTCACCCTGAAGAGCACCAGAGACGTTCGCTGGGACCTCATGGTGGAGGACTTCAACGGCCAGGAGCCGCGTCCCGCCGCACTGAAAAAGATGCTGGAAATGCCGAAGTAACGGGCCTGGGTGGCCTTGCGGGGAATATCGGCTGGGCCCGCGTGTGCTGACCGCGTTGGACTCTTATAATCAGAGTGACGACATCAAGGGGTGGACGTGTGACGTCAGCCCAGAGTCTGCCCGCGGTATTCGACGTGATTTCGGGAACTGGTTTTAGGAAACCGAAGGAACCATGGCCGGTAAATTTCTGCTGCTCGAAGAGGCCGCCCTCCGCCTCGGCGTCTCCGCCGACGAGATTCACCGCCTCGTTGAAAAAAAGAGACTGTTTCCGCTCCGCGACGGCACGACGCTGAAGTTCAAAATCGACGAAATCGACCGGCTGATAGCTGAGGGCCTGGATCAGGACGAGCCTGTCACCGACACCCTGGAACTCGACTTGGACGACGCGCCACCCGAGCCGGCCAGCGGCCCGATCGACGTGGCAGACAGCATGGGGCTGAGCGACGTGGGGCTTGGTGACGTGGGGCTTGGCGATGCGATCCAGCAAGGCGAGTCGATCTTTGCCAAGGATCAGGACGGGCAGGACGATCTCGCCCAAACCATGCTCGGCACCGCAGATGTGATTGGCGGACTCGATGCCATGGAACTCGATCTCGACTCGATCGTGGGGCTCTCGTCCCCCTCCGTCGCCGTGTCGGCAACTTCCGCCAAGCCCGGCCAACCGGCGGCCGCGGGCGATGCCGGCACCAAGGGCTCCGGCACGCTCGACATCGATCTCTCCGGCATCGGCGTCGGTTCGCAGCCCAGTAACGCCACCGGCTCGAATGCGACGGGCTCGTTGGTGCTGGGTTCAGGACCGCTGGGCTCAGGTGTGCTGGGTTCAGGCCCGCTCGGCTCGGGTGTGCTGGGTTCAGGCCCGTTGGGCTCAGTCGTGCTGGGATCGGGCGTCGATCCCGCCGGAGTTTCCGGCTCGTTGATCAACGCTGGGGCGGCACTTTCGGGGGCGCTCGACAGCGGACTCTCGCTCGAGGACGACGATGCGGCCGTTTCCGGCATCGACCTCGGATCGCTCGATGAGGGCCAACTGGACGAGGACGGCGGCAGTGGACTGGCTGGCGATGAGTTTGAACTCGGTGGTCTCGGCGGCGATGACGACAGCGCCTCCGTGGTGGCCGTGGAGCCCGAGTCGGGTGATTCAAGCTTCTTTGCAACGGATGAGGGGGGAGAAAGCTCCGACTTCACCGGCGATATTCCCCTCGCTGCCGGAGGGGGCACCGACCTCGGCGATCTCACGACCGCGGAGGTCGTTCCCGACACCAAGTTCAGCATCTGGCAGATTGCGGGGCTTGTCTGCTGCGCCCTCCTGCTGCTCACCAGCGGCTTCGTGATGTTTGACCTGATGCGGACCATCGGCAGCCCGGATGAGCTGAGTCTGTCCAGCCCGATTCTCAACCCGCTTGCCTCGATCTTTGGCTGGCGGCAGTAGGTCCGGGAATCCCCGGCAGCGGGCGGTCGTGCTACTATAAGAGGATGAAGTCCTCGCTGCACTGCTGCTTGGTCGTGACGCTCGCCGCCGGCATGACCGCATCCTGCCGTCCTTCCGCCGACATCCAGCCAAACGACCTGCGTACCTACACGGTGCCGCGTCAGGCTAGCCCGACGCGGACTGGAACGCAGACCGAGACGAGTGCTGGGGCGAGTCCTTCCCCGCGGTCCGCGGCCACCGCGATGGCTGCCGCAACTCCTGGCGCGGCTTCGCTTGCCTACGACCTGCCTGCTGGCTGGACCGACATGGGGGCCAGTGGCATGCGGCTCGCCACCCTCCGAACCGGCCCGGACGACGCAGCAGACGCGGGAGAGGTCACGATCATCCCCGCATCCGGGACGCTCCAGGGCAATGCCACCCGCTGGCAGGAGCAGCTCACGCCGGCGGCAAATCCCGAGCGGGTCGCCCGCGCCATTGAGGAGGGTGAAACGCTCACGGTGAACGGGGCGGAGAGCACCATCCTGCTCCTCCTCGACGATGCGACCGAGAACCAGCAGGCGATTCTGGCCGCCATGATCCCGCTCGACGCCTCGACGGCGTTGTTCGTCAAATTCAAGGGGCCCGCCGCCGTCGCCCGCACCCTCCGCGACCCGTTCACTGCGTTTGTTCGCTCGATCCGCTGGAAGTGACCCAAGCCACGCCACCGCACGGACCCACCACCATGGCCACAGGCAGTTTCCCCTCGCACGGATTCGCCCCGACGCTGCAGTCGCAGGTCCGCTCCTCGGGCCGAACGGAGGCCTCGGCGGCATGGCAGATGCTGCGAGCGGCCGGATCGCTCAAGGTGACGGTGGCGATGTTTCTCGCCGGCATCTTCCTGCTCTTTGTCGGCACGCTCGCGCAGGACGAGAAGAACCTCCCTGAGGTGAAGCAGGAGTATTTCAACAGCTGGATCGCGCAGGTGCCGTTCTCCGACTTCTTTCCGGTGACGATCTTCGGTCCTTCAACGCTCACGGGCTGGTTTCCCTTTCCGGGCGGTGCCACGATCGGACTGGTGCTTCTCGTCAACCTGATCGCGGCCAAGCTCACCCGCTTTCATGTCCACGCCAAGGGCTCGCGGCTTCTGGCCGGCACGGCCGTGTCGCTCGTCGGAGGCCTGCTGACTCTGCTCGTGATCCTGAGTGGCCACTACGCCGACGGGCTGCAGGGCAGGCCCCCGATCGAGTACGGAACCGTCTGGCGGCTCGTCCAGGGGATGGCGGTGATGCTGACTGGGGGATTGCTGTGGGCGGCAGTCGCCGGCCGCGACGTGAGCCGTCTGACCAGGATCGTGCTCTGGCTGGCCGCAGCCGCGGCGGCAGCGTTGGCGGTGATCAGCATCTTCGGGGGCGAGGGCTGGCGGATGAGTGAGCCGGGGCTGCGGATCATGTGGCAGTTGATCCAGTCAAGCGTGGCGTCGCTGATCCTGCTGGCGGGGATGGTGATGGTGTTCGGCAGTCGCGGTGGCAACGTGCTCATCCACCTCGGGGTCGGACTGCTCATGCTGGGGCAGTTTGCCTTCGGCGACCGTCAGGTCGAGGAGCGGATGGCGCTCGTCGAAGGTCAGTCGAGCACCATGGCCCTCCGCACCGACGAGACCGAACTGGCGGTGATCCGGCCCGACGATGCGGAGAACGACCGCGTGACGGTGATCTCGGGCCGCCTGCTGAAGGCCCGCGTCGGCGGCGATCCAATCGTCGCCGACGACCTACCGTTCGACGTGCGGGTGCTCTCGTACTTCCCGAATTCGTCCGCCATTCGCGTGGGGCCGGTTGCACCGAACCAGGCGACGACGGGGCTCGGGAAGAGCTGGCTGGCGACCGACAAGGCCCCGGAAGGGGGTGCAAGTTCCCGGCCGAACATCGCCTCGGCCTACGTGCAGCTGCGCGACCGCAAGACCGGTGCCGATCTCGGCACATTCCTCGTCAGCCAGTTCCTCAACGACCAGGCACAGCTCTTCATGGGTGCCGGTGGCGACGAACTCGACACGATCGACATGGACGGCGTGTCATACCGGCTGCAGCTGCGGTATCGCCGGCAGTACAAGCCCTACACCGTCACCCTCACCGACGTTCGGCGGATCAACTACGGCGCCAGCGAAACGCCTCGCGACTTCTCCTCCTACGTAACGTTCACCGACATCGCCACGAAGGCACAGCAGGATGGCCGCATCTGGATGAACAACCCTGTGCGATACCGCGGCGAGACCTTCTACCAGAGCCAGTATTCCCAGGTGGATCTCCCTAACGGGCAGCGCGGCGAGATGACCGGCCTCCAGGTCGTGGAGAATGCCGGCTGGCTGATCCCCTACGTCGCCTGCGTGCTCGCCCTCTGGGGCATGCTCGCCCACTTCGGCGGCACGTTCCTCCGGTTTGCCGATCGCTACGACCGCGGCCGGGCCGGGGCCCAGGCCGAGCACGACGACCAGCCGCAGGCGAGCCGCAACCAGCGGCGGGCGATCCGTCGGGCCGGCGATCGGATGGCGGCGACCGGCAGCGTGGAAAGTCGCCCTGCGACAACGGCAGCTGATCTGATCCTTCCGCTGCTCGCGCTGGCTGTCGTGGGCTTGTTCTGCCTGATGGCCACCTATGAGCGGTCGGCACGCACGGGGGGCCATGACTGGCGTTCGGCGGCGGCCTTGCCGGTGTTGCACGAGGGCCGCATCAAGCCGCTCGACACCGTGGCCCGCAACACGCTCCAACTGCTCGGCAACCGCGCGAGCGTGAAGATGCCCAAACCGGCGGAGGCACCGCAGGGTGCCCCCACCGACCTGCCTGTCGGCACGGTGTCGGCGACGGAATGGATGCTCGGCATGATGGCCGGGGCCGACTGGGTGGAGCACGCGCCGGTGTTTCGCATCGACGCTAAGGAGGTCACCGACCTGTTCGACCTGCCGCGGCGTCAGGGGCATCGCTTCAGCCATGCCGAACTGGATGCCGGCCTGCCCAAGCTCCGCAAGCAGTTGGAATCGATGCGAGACATGCCACCGGAGCAGTTCAGCTTCACGCAGAAGAAGTTTTCCGAGATCAACCAGAAACTGATGGCCTACGACCTGTTGCGTTACAGCTACGAAACTCCGCGGCTGCCCGATCCGGGCGAAGGGGACGAGGCGAGGAAGGAACTGCTCGTGGAGATGGAGCGGGTGATGCAGATGGCTCGGCGGATTGAGGCGAGCCACCCACCCGCAGCGCTGCCACCGATCCCTTCGACAGGTGCCGGATCATCGCGAGAAGGGGCAGGGGAGTGGCAGTCGCTCTACCCCGCATGGGTGTCGGCGATCGTGGGACGGCTGCTCTCCACCAGGCCCGGCCAGCCGGCCTTCGAGGTCAACCCAGGCCTGCTGCCGCTGACTGACCTGCTCGGGGCGGTGACCCGCACACCGGCCGACTTCAACCGGGCGCTCGACGCCTTCAGGGCGTCGACGGCCTCGTTTCCCGAGGTCCGCAACGTCGCTGAGAAAACCGCCTACGAGGCGTGGCTCAACCGTTTTAATCCCACCGACCTCGCCAAGTGGCTCTACGTCTTGGCGGCGGTCGTCTGCTTTTCAAGCTTCCTGGTTGGCAGGCGGCCGCTGAACCGCTTCGTCTTCTGGATGCTCGTGGGCACCCTGCTGCTTCACACGTTCGCCCTCGGCAGCCGCGTCTACCTCACGGGCCGGCCGCCGGTGGTCAACCTCTACTCGTCGGCGGTGTTCATCGGCTGGGCCTGCGTGCTGGCGGGACTCGCGCTCGAGGCATTGCATGCCAACGGCATCGGTAATCTCGTGGCGGCGATCAGCGGAGCCCTCACGCTCATGGTGGCCTACGGCCTCGATACGGGCGACACGATGCATGTGCTGCAGGCCGTGCTCGACACGCAGTTCTGGCTCTCCACGCACGTGATCACGGTCACGCTCGGCTACGGCGCCACATTCTTGGCCGGAGTGCTCGGCATCCTGTCGATCGTGCAGCGGATCGCAGGCCGTTGGACAGTGGCGACTCCTGCCCAACGGCTCACCGCCCGGAACGACCAGGACCAGCTCTATCGCATGACCTACGGCGTGGTCTGCTTCGCTCTCTTCTTCAGCTTCATCGGTACCGTGCTCGGCGGCCTCTGGGCAGACGACAGCTGGGGCCGATTCTGGGGCTGGGATCCGAAGGAGAACGGTGCCCTGATGATCGTGCTCTGGAACGCGGCCGCACTCCACGCGCGATGGGATCGCTGGCTGGGCCCCCGCGGGTTCGCGCTGTTTGCCATCGGTGGCAACATCATCACAGCCTGGAGTTGGTTCGGCACCAATCAGCTCGGCATCGGCCTGCACAGCTACGGATTCACCAGCGGCGTGCTGATGCTGCTGGCTGGCTTCGTGGCCAGCCAGTTGCTCGTCATCGCGGTCGGCTGGCTGCTGACGCGCCCCGACGCTGGCGGGGCGGACGTCGCCTGACTCGTGGCGGGCGGAACTTCCCGCCATCGTCCTCCGCCAAACTGTTGCACACGCACGCGAGACGCGGTGAACGTGACCGCGATGGCTCCGCCGGCCGACCCCTCGTCGGCCCCAGTCTTGACAACGGCGATGCGGCCACCATCTCCCCGTGCCCCAGCATAGGCCTCGCGGACCTCCGGCCACCCCGCAGCTCCCACACCGCTGACGAGCACCCAGTCAGCCGCCGTGACCCTCGCGATCTCGGGCGGCAGGCTCGTCCGACTGCCATGATGCGGCGCCACGAGCACGTCGCACGAATCGGGATCGGAGGCGATGAACCGGGCCAACGCCGGCCCCTCGAGGTCACCCGTGAGGAGCAGCCGTCGGCCTGCCGACTCCACGGCGAGCACGAGGCTCGTCTCATTGTCTGTCGCCATCGCATCCTTCAGCGTGACCTCATGAACGTGTGGATCGCCACTGACGGCGGCCGGATGCAGCACGCGGACGCGGCAGAGTGGATCGAGCGCGAATGATTCCCCCGCCACAGCGGATCGCACCGGAATCCCAGCCGCCCGCGCCAGCCGCAGCACCTCCCCCACCGCCCACGATTCGCTCTCGAGGAACGGCGGCGGCACGATGATCTCGCCCACGGCGAAGCGGTCGAAAAGCTCCGGCACGGCATTGAAGTGATCGGTGTCGGCATGCGAGATGACGAGCCTGTCGATGCGCTTCACCCCCTCGTGCCAGAGCACGGCAGCCATGGCTCGCCTGGCCGCCGAGGGCGCGCCCAGCCGGCCGGCGTCGTAAACGAGGCACCGCCCCGTCGGGCTCCTGACCACGATCCCGCAGCCGTGCCCCATCGCCGCCACAACGGCTTTCATTTCGGCGTGCTGAATATCACCCAGCCGCGGCGCTGCCACGGCGATCCAGCCCACGACCATCCACGCCGTGGCACCGCTCACCCAGGTGCTGATGCGGGTCAGCCGCTCCCGCGCTACGACCAGCAGCATCGCCGCCAGCAGCAGATACCATCCCGCCACCCACCAGGCCGGCGGCCCGGCCACCCACCAATACCCGCCCGGCAGGCCGGCGGCCCAGGTCACCACCGCGCCGATGCACCGCAGCGTGCCGTCGCAGGCCCAGCCGCAGGCCGCCGCCAGCACCGCCGACACCGGTGCCGTCACGAGGCAGAGAAACCCCCACGCCATCGCCACCGCCACCAGCGGCGCGATCAAGGGATTGAGAACGAGTCCCACCGGACTGACGAGGTGAAACCACGACGCCACGATCGGCGCCGTGACGGCCCACACCGCGGCCCCTGTGACCACCATCTCGAACGTCTGCCGACCGATCCGGCGAAGCCGCCGCTCGAGCGGCGAGCGACTGCGTTCGATGAGCCGCTCGATGGGATCTTCGGTGTCGGTGCGGGGCAGGGCGGCCGACGCCCCGATCAGGACTGCGGTGGACAAAAATGAAAGTTGCGAGCCAATCCGAAAGAGCTCCGGGGGGTGCCAGAGGAGCACCAGGATCGCCGCCAATGCCAACGAATTGGCCGCTAATGACCGCCTGCCGAGTGCCGCCCCCAGACACGTCAGCCAGATCAGCAGCGTCGCCCGCAGGACAGGCGTCTCCGCCCGCACGACCACCATGTAGAGCCCGGTGCAGCAGACCACGGACACCAGCGGCCAGCCGCGGGGCAGGGCGAGCATGCGAAGCACCTTGAAGAGCGCCAGTGATAGGAAGCCGACATGCAGTCCCGAGATCGACAGGATATGAATCGTGCCGGTGACCAGAAATTCGAGCGACTCCTCCCGCGGCAACGATTCCCGGCTGCCGAGGAGTAAGGCCGCCGCCAGCGGCGCCCGCTCTGGTGAAAGATGCTGCCGCAACACCTCCACGCCGCGGTCCCGGACCCGGTCGATCCAGGCCCTGGGCGACCATGCCGCAGGCCACGACAACACCCGCACGCACGCTGCCGAGTGGGCCCGCACGATCGACAGGCACCGCAGCGACCGGGCACGCGCGCGGAAATCGAACTCGCCTGGATTGAGCGGAGGCGGAGGCCGCATGCCCCGCCCAAACACCCGCACCCGGCACCCTGCCACGACCTCCGGCGGCTCGCCATCCACGATCAGCGTCACCCGCCCGGCGGCCGGCCGCCACGCCGCTCCGCAACGGACGGCCTCCACCGCCACCACGCATTCACTGGAGGGCCGCTGCGGCGCGGCCTGCGCAGCCCCGCTCCGCAGCGGATCGATGACGGCCGCCGACAGCCGCCGCGGCGACTCCTCCACGACTCCATCAATCGCCACCGGCAGTGGCGACGACGTCAGTCTCCACGCCAGGTCGTCGGAGGAAAACAGGTTAGACCGAATGGCAGACCAACCGGCGGCCCCAGCGCCGACCGCCGCCAGCAGCATGAACGCCGCCCACCGATGCCGTCCCAGGCCCGCCGATGCGGCCCATGCCAGCAGCGCCACCGCGGCAGCCGACCACCAGACGACTGGCGAAAGATCGATCACTGCCGGCAGGCCACAGCCGGCCGCCACGGCTACCGCCACGGCAATGAGCGGCCGCTCGGGCAGCGGCTCCTTTCGCATGAAGCGACCAACCCAATCGGCGCACGAGTGGCCCCTCTCCGAAGCCATCTCGCGGATCATCATCCACAGCGACGATTCATCTCCCATACCTCAGATGGCGTGCGCGGATGGCACCGGGGGCAAAGAGACGCGACACGCAATCCGCGGAATCCCCCGGCTTGCGCCGGGGGCTTTTATGGGACTCGGAAACATCCGTGAGGGGCTACTCATGCACCGAGAGCCGGCGTTGCTGACCAGGGCGGGCTCCCCGAACACCGAAGCGAGCATCAGGCGCCTCGGCGCAGCAAGCGCACCGTTGTCCCCAACGCAGTCGCTGAGCCGCCGAGCGAGCGAAGCGTGTTCGGGGAGCCCGCCCGGCGCGTCGCCCAAACCGCGAGCTCAGGCGCGGCGGCGGGCCTGCACAATCCGCGGAAGCCCAGCCATATCCTTGAGCGTCGGTTCAAGGATCAAGGCGGGCTGCGCCGCCACGACCTCCTCGGCCGCGGCGGCCGTGGACGGCCCAATCTCCATCAGCAGCCAGCCCCC
>CANHCU010000109.1 GCA_947459185.1 Planctomycetaceae bacterium
CGAATCACCCACGTGTTTGTCGATACGGACGGCCATGACATCATCCTCGCCGGCCCGGCAGACGCGCTGACCGTGGACGCGGCGGGCAACGTCGTGGCGGCCACGAGTGGCAGGCCGCTCTTGCAGCTGGAAGATCTGGTCGTCTCCCTGCGGGCCATCGACGCGGCCCGCGCGGGCGGCATCAAGTGCTCGATCGATCCCACGGCCGAAGGTATTGCCAGGCTGCAGGCACTTCTGCGGACGCAGAAGACGATCGGCCAGAACCCGGACGCCACGCTCTTGGCGATGCAAAACGCCATGGGTCCCCAGCAGGTGACGGTCGGCGGGGTGCCCGGCGACAGCCGCTTCGCCCGCGTGCTGGTCGCGGCCGACTACCGCTTGAAGCGGGTTGGCATGGGACTCGAGCCGTCTGGCATTTCCGAACTCCCCAGCTACCTGTCGATGGTGCCGCCGGGTTCGACCTCGGCGACTACGCTCCCCCGGTTTTGGTTGGAGGCGGATTACGAGCCGATCTCCCGCGATCCGGATGAACTCGCCTGGCGGATCAACGGACGCCGGATGAAGTGTCTGACTGAAAACGACCTCGTCGATGCCGCAGGCGGCCGCACGGCGAAGGCCGCGCCGGACGCCAACGCGAAAAAGTGGTGTGACCTGATGACGACGCACTATGACCGGCTCGCCGGCAAGCAGCCTGTTTTCGGGGAACTGGTCAACTGTGTCGATCTGGCGGTGGTGGCGGCGCTCGTGCATGGCCGACAGTTGGCCGGGCGGGCGGGGCTCGATCTCGCTCCGCTTCTCGACGCCAAAACGCTGCCGCTGCCCTCCTACGATGTGCCCTCCAGTGTGCCGACGGTGGCCCATGGCCTGAAGAAGGGCAGCCGCTGGGTGGTAAGCGCCTCAGGCGGCGTGCTCTTCCAGCCCTGGAGCTTCGCAGCCAACACGACCGACTCGGCCGACATGGCTGAGGCCCGCACGGCGGCACTGACCGCGCGTCCCGCAGACGGCTGGTGGTGGGACTGACTTCACGCGAAACATCGGCATCCTGCCGATTTTCGCTTGGCAAACGCAGTTTGCTGGCGTGAGGCCGCCATCCTGGCGGCCGGCGTATGGGCGCACAAACGCATCGTGGATGCAGAACGGGAGGGCAGGCTCCCCGGACACCGCAGCGAGCGTCAGGCGCCTCGGCGGAGAAGGTTCAACATTGTCCACAACGCATTCGCCGAGCCGCCGTGCGAGCGGAGCGTGTTCGGGGAGTCTGCCCGGCGACACTAAGTCAGGGCACGTTACATACTCGGCGCCAAGCGGAGTCCGGTCGGCGCGGCCCACTCGATCGTGATCAGCTTCCCGGCCGCCACGGGAAAATGGTCGTCCACCCAGCCCGCTCGCGCGACTGCCAACAGGAGATCGCCGTTGTCGGGGCAGGGCGGGGGTGGCACGCTCTTGGCCAGCAGCAGGTGGCCACCGTGCTCGACAGCCACGGTCGCCGCGATCGCATCGCTCGTCACCTGCCAGCCGACCGGCAGTGTCGTTGCCCGCGATCCGATGCCCAGCCATGCTGGCACGTCGAGCACGGCGACGCCATCATCATCTGGCGGTGAGGCCGCTATCGGCACGTTCACGGCAGCAGCCACCAGCCGCGCCGTCAGTCGCATCGCATCGATGGCCAGATCGTGCATGAGCTGTGGCGATTGCGGAAGGGCGTTGTCGAGCGATCGCAGCCCATCGACAACGGCACCGCCGCCCACCACGAGGCAGCAACCGCTGGGACCACGGGCCGCGATCAGCGACGCGATCAGCGACGGCCAGTCTGGCCGCGAGAGCAGGCTGCCTCCGACCTTCAGCACCAAGGGCCCGGCAACAGGAAGCGAGAGGTGAACCGTTTGAGGCTGACCGCGGAGGACACCGCCCCGCCAGCCCTTGGCAGGCCTTGCCAGCGTGAGTTGGCGTGATGCCCCACTCATGCAAGCCGCCCCTGCGCGATGAGTGCGAGGCTGTGGGCGGGAGCCGCCCGCGACACGTCGGGGCCGAGCGTGTCGGTCAGCGACACGAGGTCACCACTCCAGCCAGCCCGGGCCAATGCCCGCCGCGCGAGACATGCACCGTGGCCGGAGAGCACGACCGAACCCGGCTGCCAACCGCAGGAGTCTGCCACGCGGTGAAACGCCCGCGCAACCTGCAGGCTCTGCCTGTCGGCGCACCATGCTGCCATGGTGATCGCCTCGTCGTGCGTGACGCCGTCCGGATCGGCCAGCAGCATGCGGGCCAGCCGCCGTTGTGCTGCCGCACGGGTGGCCGGGCCCCCGTCGGCGGTATTCAAGGAACCTGATAGCGTGGAATCTGAGTTCTCGGCCAGCCCTCCCAGGAGGAGCCATACATCGAGGGACTGCGCGAAGAGTTCGCTGGCCACCGGATGCTTTCGGCCTCGCCAGGGCAGCGACCTGACGATTGCCGCGACCGGTGTCCGTTCCACGCCCGCGTAGACCAGTTCGCCTGCGGCCATCCGCGTCACGTCGTCGTGGCCCGTTGCCGCAGGGGACCGCTCCACGAGCGGCACGATATCGGTCGTCGTCGAGCCGATGTCGATGAGGAAGGCCCGGTCCGTGGTAGTCGCCGTGGCCGCCAGTCGGGCGACGGCGTGCCAGTTGGAGGCTGCGGCGGCGAGTGGCCGCTGCACCGCCTCCTCCGGAGAAACGATCGTGCCATCCACGAGGTAGATCCCGACGGGGCACTCCGGCCCGGCGGCAGCCCGCGATGCCGATGACACGGCCGCGACGATATCGGCGACGCCCTCTCGCCGCGATGCATAACAGTCGGCGATTTCGCCCGTCATCGTGGCGACGACGCGACGGGGCCGCCGTGCCGACACGATCCGGGCGAGCGCCGCGGGCAGTTCCGACCGCCGCCGCCAGAGTTCGAACGGCTCACTGTGCACCCAGCCGAGCCCATCGGCCGCCTTGATGTTGGCGCCGCCGACGTCGAAGGCGAGCACGTCGGCTTTGCCATCGTCCCTACCCATACATCGCGGCGAGCCGCCGCAGGGCCGCGATGCCCCGGTCGAGCATCGCATCGGAGACGGTGTAGGCGATCCGGAAGTGGCTGTCGGCCTTTCCAAACACGCTGCCCGGCACCACGAGCAGTTTCTCCCGCTCCACGGCCTGTTCCGCAAAGGCCTTGCCGGACCCGCCGGGCGCCTCGGGATAGAGGTAGAACGCACCACCAGGCTGCACGAACCGGTAGTGGTCTTGCAGGCCCGCCATCAGCTTGTCGCGTTTCCGGCGGCACTCGGCCAACGGCAGATCCATCGGGCAATCGAGCGCGGCAATCGCCGCCCATTGGCCCACCTGCGGTGCACAGACGAACGTGTATTGCTGCAACATGGTGCAGGCGTCCACGACAGGCTTCGGTCCGTGCACCCAGCCGACCCGCCAGCCGGTCATGGCGTGCGACTTCGAGAAGCCGTCGATCACAACCACCGACTCGGAGTGCAGGGCAGGGGAGGCGAAGGGGGCGTCGTAGCAATACGAGCGGTAGAGTTCGTCGCTGATCAGCGTGACGCCGCGCGACTCCGCCAGCTTCGCCAGACCGCGGACCGTGTCGGCATCGACCACCACGCCGGTGGGATTGGCGGGCGTGTTGAGCAGGATCGCGCGGGTGGCTGGAGTCATTGCCGCCGCGACCCGATCGACATCGATCCGGAAGGTCGGTGAGGTGTCGATCACAACGCATCGGCCCCCGAGAAACTCGATCAACGGCCGATACATCACGAACGCCGGCTCGAAGATGATCACCTCGTCGCCGGGGTCGATCAGGGACATCAGCACCAGCGCGAGCGCGCCGCTCGAACCGCTCGTCACGCAGAGGCGGCGGTCCGGCTGGCCGAGTTCACTCCGCACCTCGTGCTCCAGCCGGTCGCGGAGTGCGGCGATGCCCTGCGTGGGCGTGTAGCCGTTCCGTCCAGCATCGATTGCCGCTTTGGCGGCCTCGCGAGCCGCCGGCGGCATCTCGAAATCGGGCTGGCCGATCGAGAGGTTAATGGGGTCCTGGAGCGTCGCCGCAAGGTCGAAGACCTTGCGAATCCCCGACGAGTCAAAGGCCCCAGCCCGTTTCGAGATCACGCCGCCTCTGGCTGAACAGTCTGTTGCCGGTGCATTCAAGGCCGCTCAGCCCGCTTTCTTGAAGAGGGCATCCAAACGCTCGCCGAGTTTCTCGCCCCGTGCATCGAGGGTGATCACGTTGCCATCACGGCCGATCAGCACCACCGTCGGGATACCGCTGATGCCATAGAACGTGGCGAGGGGATGCTGCCAGCCGTCGCCCTTCGGCTCCTCGAACAGGATCGGCCACGGCAGTTTCTGCTCATCGACGAACTTCTCGAGGGCCTCACGCTCCTGGTCGAGGCTGATGCCAACCACCTCGAACCCGTCCTTGTGGTACTTCTCATACTGCTCGAGCACGTTGGGGATCTCGGCCACGCACGGCCCGCACCAGGTGGCCCAGAAGTCCACGAGCACGACCTTGCCGGCCAGGCTCTTCTGGTCGAACGGCTTGCCGTTGAGCAGCGTGCCGCGAATCTCCATCGGGTGGCCCGGCAGCGAGAGGCGACGAAGCGTGCCGGCGAAACCATCCCCCATCTTTTGAATCTGCTCGTTCGAACTCTTGGCCATGGCCGGTCCGAAGCTGCGATAGGCTGCAGCCGCCACCGCTTCGCCGCCGGGCATGTGCTCGAAGGCGCCGGCCAGCTGCATCGCCAGGCCCGCCGTCTGGATGTCATCCGGATCGGCCGCAAGCATGGCCGTAGTTTTTTCGACAAGCCCCTCGGCGGCCTTCGCATCACCGGAAGAGAGAATCTGCTGGGCCTCGCTCACCACCACCAGCCGTTGGGCCTCCTTGGCCAGATCCTTCGAGGGGCTGTTGATCAGCGTCGCGGCATAGGTCGCCATGTCGGCGGCGGCTTTCTCATCGCCAAACCTGCCGAGCATCATCAGGCTCTCGAGCTTCATCTTTGCCGCGGGATCGTGCAGGGGATCGGCCGGCTTCACCTGGGCGAGAATCTTGTCGGCGGCCTGCAGCGAGACGATCGCCACGTCACGCATGTAGGCGATCATCTCCTTTCGGGATGTCGGCCTGACGTTCGCCTGCTTGAGGTTGGCGATGAACTGCATCATCTCCTGGGGCGTGCCCTCAGGCAGCGGCGGCACCTTCGGCAGCGTCTGTGCTGCGCCGGGGCCTTCCGCCACGGCACCGGGCTGACGCGCCATCAAGAGCGTGGCCGAAGCGACGACCAGCCCAGCGGCGATCATGAACAGGGCCGCAGTCGGCGCAGAAAACAAGCGGGAACGCACGTGGGACATGGATGCCTCAGGAAAGCGATGAGGGGGAGAAAAACCACTACCAGAAATCGTACCTGCCCCGGCCCTGCCGTGGCTAGCGGACGACCGTGCGGAACCGAACGAAGCCGCCTTCGCCCGGTTTGAAGGTGTGCTGGAACTGCCACTTGAGCACCACCGAGCCGTCGTCGCCCTTGTCGGTGGCGAACTCGGCCGGCTGGTTGGCCGCCGCGGAACCGGGTACGAACTCGAGCCGGCCGGGGAGGGCATCGACGAGCACGATGTCGGTGAGCGACCGGTCGCCTGAGTTGTAAAGATAGATCGTGAAGTCGAGTTCTTCGCCGACCCGGGCCGTATCGCTTCCGGCCCGCTTGCAGAGCGTCAGTTCGGCGCGGCCTGGGGATTCCAGGCGGAGCGTGGCAGTGCCGCGGTCGGCGGCCACCACCTCGGCCTGCTGCCTGCCCACCATCACCATCGCGGCCCGTGCACAGGTCCAGGCCAGCGGTACGTCGAAACCGACCATCATCCGTGGCGTCTGCACGAGTTCGGCCCGCTCCAGCTGCTCGTCGCGGACATCCTCGACCGGCTGCACGAGGCCATTCGATTCGTGGATGGGATCCCCCTGATCCACTGCCAGCGGGCCGAGCCGCTCCTCGAGGGCGACGCCGGGCAGGGCCTTGCGTGCGGCCTCCGGCGCCAGCGACTGTGTGCTGCGGCAGACCGGCTGCAGATCGATCTTCGCCTCGGTGGCGACGTCGATGGCGAGTCCGCGTGGACCGATCGGCCGCGCGTCTTCATGCGGACGTGTCACCTGCCGAACCGAGCCGAATCGCGGCGCGTAGACACAGGCGCAGTTCGACGCGGTGACATGCACATCGCAGGAATCGGGGCCGTCGTCATCGGCACGATAGCGGGCCACGGTGTCGCCGGAGGTGAGGTTCTTGAGGCCGAAGCGGGCCACCGGCATGGCGGGCGCGCGGGCATCGCCACCGTCACAGACGAGGCACGGGCCGACCATCGGCACCGGCCTGGCCAGCGGCATGCAGACAGTCTGATTGCAGGACTGGTTGCAGGATTGGCATGCGCTGCCCTCTTCGCACTGTCCGTCGTGCCGGAAAAGATGGCCTCGTGCCAGCGGTAGCCGCCGGGGCAGGGGAGGGCAGGGCGCCTCGCAGCCGGTCTGAACGACGGCACTCGCCTGCACGACAGCCGTGGATGGCTCGCGGGTCGCTTCGGCCGATTCCTCCGGGGCCACCGCGACCGCTGCCAGCGGCAGCATGAGCGGCTGCGTGATCGACCGACACGACGCCAGGATCACCGCCGCCGTGGCGATGACAAACACTCGTGGCCAACGCCACGCGCTGCGGTCGAGATGCAGGCGGTCTTCGTTCATGGTGCGCGCCCCGGCCAGGTCGCGCCGGCGAAGTCGGCCGGCAGCCGGTTCCCGAGGATCAGTTCTGCCACCGGATCGCCGAGCGTGGTCGCCACGTCGAGGCAATCATCGCCCGGGCGGACATCGAACCAGCCTTCGGGCACCACGTCGGGAAGGTCGGGATCACAGGCGGAGTAGACGACACGGCGCACGTGTGAGCCGGCCAGGGCGAGCGAGAGATCGTCCTCGTCGATGACGATCTCCACCGGAAACCGCCAGGCCATGCCTGGAGGCGTGGCCAGCTTCGCGAGCACGCGGACCGAGGGGAAGAGCTCGCGTCCGTCCTGCTGCGGGATGTTCGTGATCCGCAGCCGATAGGGATGGCCGACGACCAGCCCCATTCGCAGCGGGCCGGTATGCACCGGCGACCATCCCTCCGCTGTCTCGATCGAGAGCTGCATCCCCTTCGGACCGCGGATCTCGACCGGCTGCACCGCATCAGGCAGCATGGATTCCGGACAGGGGCCGGGCTGCAGCCGCCGCGTGACCCCAATCGCTCCCGGTGTCGGCATGGAGGCGGAATCGCCCCTCGGGCCGGCGACTTCACGGGCGTGGCCCGTGTCAATCGCCAGAACGAGAAACGCCGCCGCCATGAGCACGTGGACGATCTGCAACGCGGCCCCTGTTCGGATGATCCTTGCGAAATGCCTCATGGTGGTGTGGTGTGTTTGCGTACGGAGTGCGGATGTCGGTCGGATGCGTTGATCGCCCAGAGGTGGAGTGGAGAACCTCCGTCCTCAGGAAGCGGTCTCAGGAAGCAAGCCCGTCGCAGCGTGATCGGCGACCGCGGCTTGAGTGGCTTGACGAAGCCCAGCGATGATCAGGGGCTCGGCGGACACGGGGCACCGGGCGGGCAGGCCACGCCGGCGTTGAGGGCATCGGGATCGGGCCCACCGTTGTCCACCCACCGCCGGCGGTCTTCCTTCGGCTGCTTCAGCATGATGTTCGGCACATCGTGGTTCTCGGCGATGTAGGCCCGGTGGGCGGGCTTCGGATAGCTGAGTCCGGGGTTCTGCTGGACGTGCAGCTTGAGCTCGCGGGTGGGCGGCGGGATGTGCATCTTCGTGTGGTTGGTGATCGTGTGCTTCTGGAGGCCGGCCGGAATGCCCAGCGGGATGTGGGCGGGGCCGGGCAGGCCGATCGGCGTGCCCGTGATCGGCATGCCATATTGCGGCGCGTTCATCCCGGTGATGAAGGCGGGGGGAAGCTGCGACGGATTCCCGCCACTGGGCATCCCCAGCGGTGCGGCCATGCCGACGGGGGTGCCACCACCTGTCGAGACGACGCCACCCGCAGCCCCATCGGCACCGGCAATTCCACCAGCTCCACCGATCCCGGACGATTCGAGATCCTTGTTGCCGATGCGAATGATGGCCAGGATGGAACCGCGGCGGTCCGCCTCCACGACCGGGTCGATGCCCGGATCGAGCCTGGTGCTCACCAGGGTTTCCACGCCGGCGACGGCGAGTTCCTGGTAGCACGGATCGGGCAGGTAGACGACCTTGGTGACGAAGTTGCCAGTGGTCACCTGGTCAAGATCCTCTTCGGTGAGTTGGAAGGGAATGGCGTTGTGCGCGAGGAAGGCTGCGGTCCGCGGCGTGACCGGGGCCACTTCCAACGACGGGTAGAGTTCGAGCCCCTCCCGGCCGGGAATATCGGTGATCTTGAGTCGGTAGATCGCGCCCTGAGGGAAGTCGTAGCGACCCGGGGTCACCAGCGGCGTCGAATCGAATCCGCCTGCCATCGAGACATCCCAACGCACCTGCATGCCGTCGGGGCCGATGAAGCCGATCTGCGACGTGGGGGCCATGGCTCCGCCCATGCCGCCGCCCATACCGCCGCCCATACCGCCGCCCATACCGCCGCCGGCAGCACCGCAAGCACCACCGACGGCACACGCCCCGCCCATGCCGCTGCCACCCATGCCGCCACCATCGGCTCCCATGCCACCGCCATCGGGGCCGCCGCCGAATCCGCCGCCTTCAGCGTAGGACGCAGCCAAGGCTGCCTCGTACGACGTTGCGGCGATCACACCCGGGCCGGGGCCATCGACGCCCGGGCCGGGATGCTGCAACATGGCGGCTGGCGGCAACACGTTGGTGTGCTGTGGGGCTACCGGACGGATCTGGGCCAGACCCGTCAGGGGCGAATTCGCTGGGATATGGCACCCCGCGAGCGTGGCCGCCAGGGAGAAGCCGACAAAACCTTGCAGGCGTCGGTTGAGCATCGAATCACCTCCGGACCGGGATCGTGTGGCCGACTCGCACATCCGCAGCGATCCGGCATGGGCCGGTTGAACCCCGATCCCGTACACTCTTCGCGAGATGCAAGGGACCAGCGAGTTCAAGCCTTGGATACTTGAGCCACACATCGTTCTTCGACGCGTCACTGCCCGCTTCTTTGGCAAAATCCTCAAAGTCGACTTGATCGTGACGCTCCACGCTCCCCCCAAATTGCCAGCCTTGTGCCGCCTACCTGCGGAGGTCCTCCGCCGCATGGTGGCGGGCCTCTGGATCAGCCTCGTGGTTGCCTGCGTGCTGCTCTTCGCCGGCGACTCGGCGTGGCCGCAGCAGTTGGCGACCTCGCCGGCTCAGACGCAGGCACCGGCCCAGGCAGGCCCGGCGGAGAGCATCTACCGGAAAAACGCCACGGCACCGGCCGCACCGATGGTCGATCCGGTGGCGGTCCCCGTGGCCGACCAAGCAGCCCAGGCCGAGCGGATCGTTGCGGCGGCACTGGCTGCGATGGGACGGGCGGAATCGATCTCGGCCCGCGTTCGCCAGCGGGTTCGCATCGATGATCGCGTGCTCGTCGGCGCCGGCCGCTATGTGCAGTCGGGGCTCGGCGAAGATCAGCGGTATCGCTACGAGTCGTCGATGAAATCAGACACGGAGACCTTCGATCTGCTCGAGGTGTGCGATGGGCTGTTTGCCTGGTCCTACCGGCGGATTGGCCCGCAGCCGCCGCAACTCGAACGGCTCGATGTCCGCCGCATCCGCGATCGACTGCACCAGCTCAAGCCGGCCGACGACGTGGTCGCCGCGCCCTACGTGGGCGGCGTGCAGCGGACGCTGTCGCTGCTCAGAGACTGGTTCCGTTTCGCGACGGTGGAGCCGACCGTCATCGATGATCTGCCCGTCTGGCGGATCGAGGGCCGCTGGTGCGGGGAATGTCTGGCGCTCCTGCTTCCGTCTCACAAGGAAGCCGCCATCAAGCCCGGTGGCATCACCGCCGCGGAACTGCCCGACGGCATGCCCTGGAGCGTGCGGCTGTCGATCGGCAAACGTGACCTGTTTCCGTTTCGCATCGAGTGGCTGGCGATTCCGGGCCGACGCCCCGTAGCCAATGGAGAGCCCGAGCCGGTAGCGGTCCTCGAGCTCTATGACGTCCGGCTGGGAGAGCCCGTCGATGCAGCTGCCTTCGTCTACAAGCCGGCCATCGATGGGCTTATCGACTTCACCGAGACCCGTGTGAAGCATCTGACGCCGATGCGGCCATAGCATGCGTCTGGCCGGGCCAGCCCGCCTCCACCAGTCGCGTGGCCGCATCGATCGCCGCGAGCATGCTCGCCGGGTCGGCAGCGCCGGTGCCGACGATGTCGAAGGCGGTGCCGTGGGCCACGCTTGTCCGCACCAGCGGCAGGCCGAGCGTGATGTTCACCGCCCGGTGCATGCCCAGCAGTTTGATGGGGATGTGGCCCTGATCGTGATACTGCGCCACGACGCCGTCGAATTCGCCGCGGCTGGCCCGCAGGAAGAGGGTGTCGGCCGGTAGCGGACCGGTCGCATCGATGCCACTTTCCGCCAGGCGCCGCACCGCGGGGGCGATCAGCCGTGGCTCTTCGTCGCCAAACAGCCCCGACTCACCGGCGTGGGGATTGAGGGCCGCGACCGCGATCCGGGGTTGGCGATCGAGCAGAGGCCCGAGCAATCCGGCCAACTGCATGCCGGCGAGCACGATCCGCTCGGTGGAGAGTCGGGCAACCGCACACTTGAGCGACTCGTGCAGCGTCACGTGCACGACTCCTAGTCCGGCCCGCGGGGCAGGGGAGCCCACCGCTGGCAGCCACAGCATCATCGAGACGTCGGTGTCGGCGAGCCCGCAGAATCGCGCGAGCATCTCGGTGTGGCCAGGCACGTCGAAGCCGGCGGCATGGAGTGCCGCCTTGTGAAGCGGGCCGGTGACGATGCCGCGTGCAAATCCGTCTCGCACCAGCCGAGCCGCGTTCTCCACGGCAGCTGCGGCACTGGCTCCGCCGGCCGCGCTGACCACGCCGGCTTCCACGCCGCCCGCTCCGGCCGTCGTGCCATCACGACCGCAGCCCGAATCGATAACGAGCAGCCTGTCGGCTGCCGAGTCGCGAGGGTCAGCAGGCTCGATTCCCTCGATGGCCAGTTGCGGCAGGCCGGCTCGTTCGGCGAGCACCCGGGCCAGCATCCCGACTTCACCCACGACGCGAAGCCGAACGCGGGCATGCGCCGGCGTGGCAGCCCAGGCCTTGAGGACAACCTCGGGCCCGATGCCGGCAGGATCGCCGCATGTCAGCAGAATCGTAGGCTTTTCAGCTGGTGGCATCAGTTCGCTCGGGGACGGTCCTGGGGGCGTGTCATATGGGGCGTGTCATATGGCTCGAACACCCGCATGAGCCTACCATGATGAGGATGAGGCAGCGCGACGCTCGGGCCGTCGCACCATCGGTATCGTTCCCAAGACCGGACTGGCAGGCTCAAACATGGATCGCGTCTTCTCACGGGTGGCACTCTTCGCGGTGGCGCTGATGGCGGCAACGGCGGGGCTAGGCCTGTGGCTCGGTGACCTTCACGGCCAGACGGCACCCGCGGTGCTCCGCTGGGGCACGGTGCACCGGCTCTCTGGCGTGCTGGCGGCGCTCATGGTGGTGCTCGTCAACAGCATGGCCGTCACCTACTTCATCGGCACCGGCCGCTGGTGCCGGGAGGTGGTGGAAACCTATGGCCTCGACGGCAGCTACATCGAAAGAAGCCGGCGGATCAAGCGGGCGGCCTTTCCGTTTGCCCTGATGGGGATGCTGGCAGTGGTGACGATCGTCGCCCTCGGCGGCGCGGCAGACCCGGCGTCGGGCCGACCCGGCACGCAGCAGTGGGTCACGCCGCACCTGCTTGGCGGTCTCGGTCTGACGGCGATGATCGCTTGGTGTTTTCAGTCCCAGGTGCCGCAGCTCCGTCGGCAGCAGGGGCTGATTGAGGAAGTGATGGGAGAGGTCCGCGAATCCCGCCGCCGCCGCGGCCTCGACGTCGAGTGAGTTGGCTTGGGTCGAGCGTTGATCCAGCATAGGTCGATTGGCCCAAACCGCCGGGACGTCGAAGGTTCCGTCGCTCGGAGATTCCGACTTACTCACCCGGGATGGGATGGTACGCACAACAAGTCGGACATCCTCCTCGTCTCCTCCACCTTCGCCGATCCCGGCTCCCTGCGGTCCTCATCTCACGTCGGGGACATCCGTAGCTACCCACATTGGTTCGCCGGCTGCGGAGTGCTGAGACGGTTCGGGGCTGCCCGTGCCCCGTCGCCGGCCGCTCGCTACGGCCATCCATGGCCTCCGCTCGCTCGATGCTGACTGCGCTCCGGCATCCTGCCTGCGCTGGTCAGCAACG
>CANHCU010000110.1 GCA_947459185.1 Planctomycetaceae bacterium
ACACCGCTCACGATCCCCCGGCTCGCGCCGGGGGCTTCTATGCGCGCATTAAAGCCCTGAGCGCAAGCGACGGGATCACACCGCTCGCGATCCCCCGGCTCGCGCCGGGGGCTTCTATGTGCGCATTAAAGCCCTGATCGCAAGCGACGGGATGGACGCACCGCGACCGCCAGCCCCGACGAAACGTGACGTTAATACAACGACAACGTCCCGCCGCTTTGTAGCGGCAGCACCGGCTGCTTCGTGAACCGCATCACGCCGCCGAGCGACCTCACCTCTGCGGCCTTCGTGCCAACGCTCGCCCACGTGGCCACGGAAGACGCGGCGGGCGACTCCACGACAGGAATGCCCCACGCCTGGCAGGCCATGTGCCAGAGATCATCGAGATGGCGACGGCGGACGTGGAGCGTGTCGAAGCCATACCAGTGGGCCGGCTGCTCGATGATCTGGGCGCCGAAGTCTCCCGCGATCGTCTGCAGGTCGGCATCGAGCCGGGTGGCTGCCTCCTTGAGGCCTGCGAGCGAGAGGCGACAGCCCGGCACGAAGAACGTCCGCAGGGCGCGATAGCGGACCGGGCCGACCTCGGCGATACCCGCCATCGGCAGCCGGGTGATCGCGATCGTGGCGCCGCGATCGGCGAGCCGCCAGACGGTCTCGCGAACCCACGACGCCACAAGCACGGCCCTCGCGCCGTAGAGCAGTTCGTTGCCGACGTCGGTGACGAGCGCGAGTGGAGCCGCGCCGTCGTGCCGATCAAGCCCGCGCCAGAGTCCGCTGCGGAGGATCGATGGCAGCCGCCTCGCCGCCACGCGGGTGTTCACCCCGTAGCCGCGGCCGTGCCCGGCGGCCACGAAGAGGTCCGCCCCCGGCGACCGCGTCTCCATCGCCGCCACGAGCCGGGAGAGACCCCGCGACACATTGCTCGCCCCAAGCACGACCACAGGCGGACGTGTGAAACGCGTCACAAGAACACCCCTGCTCCTCGCGCATAAAAGGATTCTGTTGAACCAGGGGACGGGAGGGGTTGCCCATGCCCCGAGAGCCGGCGTTGCTGACAAGCGCAGGCAGGATGCCGGAGCGCAGTCAACATCGAGTGAGCGAAGGGCAGGATGCCCGAAGCGAACGTCCGGCGACGGGGCGTGGGCAACCCCGACCTGCGAACCACCTGACGATCCTGAGTCAGCAGCATCAGTTCCAGCGCTGCCACGGCGTGTTGTCCGAGAGGCTCTGGAAGCAGGAGACGGTGAGCATGGCGAACATGATTCCCAGGTAGGGCTCGTTGTGCGTGTAGCCCCACCAGGCGACCGCGGCCCCTGCCACCACCCCGACCAGTGCGGCGATTCGGGCCGCATCGGCCACGCCGAGGCTGAGCAGTCCCTCCCGCACGATCTGACCGCCATCGAGCGGCGGCACCGGCACGAGGTTCAACAGCGGCCAGAAGATGTTGACCTGCAGCAGGAAGTAGACAAGCGCGAACAGGAAGCGGGAGCCGATGTCGGCACCTTCATAGAGGCCGAACGCCGCCCCCACACTCGGCACCGGAAACGGCACGGCGTAGCCGCCGGCCTTGAGGACCGCGACGATCAACGCCGCCACCGCGAGTTGTGCCAGCGGTCCGGCTGCCGAGACGATCAGCCGTTCGGAGGGCCGGCGGGCACCGCGGCCACCCCAGGCCGTGGGAATCGTGAGGCCACCCAGGTGATAGAGCACCACGTGTGCCGACTGGCCGAACCAGCGGTATGCCAACGCATGCCCCATCTCGTGCACGAGCAGCGAGAAGAGCACCGCGACCATCCAGATCACCAGATACTGGAGCAGCTGTCGCTGGTCGCCGCGGGCGAACGACAGACAGATACCCCATCCGAGCAGCGCCGCCCCCACCCAGAACCAGCCCGACACGCGGACGGGAATACCAAAGAGCGAAAACTGGAGATCTGCGGGCGTCGGCTGTGGGGCGGCGAGAAACATAGATGGCATTATGCCGCATGAGCCGACGGCCGGCAGGGGGTGGAACTGGCCAACGGGCCGGAGGCCCCGGAATCCCATCCACCCTGTCGCCCAGCTTGCAGACCAGTATGGCCCCGCGAGGCGACGACGAGCACCGCCTCGGCCGCCCGCTCGGCAGAACCACCGTGCGCAACGCGGTCGGCCACGGTGTCGAGCCGGGCAATCACGGCCTCCCGCACCGCCGGTTGCGTGAGCCATTCGACAACGTGCCCGGCCATGTGAGCTGCCGGATCCTGCACCGCCAAGTACTCCGGAAAGATCGCCTCCGGGTCGGCGGGGGCGACCTCACTCGGAGCCCGCCACGCAGGTCGCGTGGGCCCGATCGGCTCCCGGGCCGCCAGCAGATTGACCAGCGTGATGGATCGGGCGTGCCGGAACCAGCTCTGCACCACGTGAGCGAAGCCACTGATCCGATAGACGATCACGGTCGGCACCCGCGCGGCGAGCAGTTCCAGCGATACCGATCCGCTCACCGCGATCGCACAGGCTGCCTCGCGCATCAGGATCCGCGTGCGGCCTGTCTCCACGCGGAGATCGAGGCCGTCGAGCGCAGGCCCGAGAGCATGGATCGTCTGCTGCACCCGCGCGGCATGTTTGTCGTTGAGCGCGCCGACCACGAAGCTGGCCTCGGGCACCCGCTGGGCCGTTCCCGCGGCCGCCCGCAGGATCGTGTCGAGGTTGGCCTCGATCTCCTGGCCGCGTGAGCCGGGCAGCAAGAGCACGACGGGGCGTTGCGAGCGATCCGCCGCTCGGTCGCGGAAGGCCGATGCCGAGCCGGGAGCATCGGCCGCGGCGGACTGAGACGCCTGGAGTTCGTCGAAGAATGGGTGGCCGACGAGCGTGCTCGACATGCCCTGCGCCATGAACCAATCGTGCTCGAAGGGGAGCGCGGAGAGCACGTGGTCAACGAGCCGCCGCATCTTCTGAATCCGCCAGCTGCCCCAAGCCCAGATCTGCGGTGGGCAGTAGAAGACCACCGGAATGCCATGCCGCTTGGCACGCCAGGCCAGCCACCAGTGGAAGCCGGGGAAATCGACGAGCACGCAGACGTCGGGACGGGTGTCGAGAAAGCTCCGCTCGGCCCGACGGGCGAGGTCTACGAACTTGTGGAGATTGAGGAGCACACGGAGAAACCACATCACCGCCAGCTGCGTCAGGTCGGCGATGAGGCGGCAGCCCTCCGCCGCCATGCACGGTCCACCGAGCCCGACACACTCGACGTCGGGCTGACGAGCCTTGATCGCCCGCACGAGCACAGCGGCATGATGGTCGCCAGAGGGTTCACCCGCCGAGAGAAACACGCGCATGGACAAAAAAACTCCGCACCGAAGGGGAAGCCCACTTCGGTGCGGAGTATTCCATCAAGCCGGAGAACGACCTAGGCCAGTTCCGGGCCTGCAAATGCGGTGAACCCGGATCAGCCCTACTTGGCCGCGGGGGCAAAACCCTTTTCGACATTGCCAAACACCAGGGTGACCTGCTCATCGGCGCTGGCCTTCTCGACCTTGCCCTTGCAGTTCCCGCAGCAGAAGCCGACCTCGGCGCCGCCGATGTCGAGCTGCGTGCCCTCCTTCACGGCCCCGCCGCTGAAGGGGCAGCCCTTCTGCACAAGCTGGCCGGTGGAGACCATCTGCTGGTGGGCCTTGGCAGCAAACTTGGCAGACTCGCCCTTGAAGGCATTCTCACAGTTGCCGCAGCAGAAATAGACCTTGCCGCCGGCGAACTCGGTGGCCTTGTCGGGGTTGCAGCCCTTGCCCGACACGGGGCACTTGGCGTCCTTCGGCTCCTTCGGAGCAGCCGACACGAGAGCAGCCGAGCAGACCATCGCCGCGACCAACGTCATCAGCCCCATCATCCGGAAAGACTTCATGGCACATGCCTCCTGGTTGTGTTGAAAAGCCGCACACACGCCGTGCGACCTCAGAAGCATACGGGCTGAACGACACCCTTCGCAATGTTTCATTTTTTGCTTCAAAAGGCCGGGGGATCGCATCCACCCCGCTCTCCATCCAAGCTCGCTCCCCATCCAAGCCCGCAGCGCAAGCAAGGGAATGCCTCACCGGTGCCGGGGCTCGGGCAGCCCGAGCGCGAAGAACGCACCCGCGGCGATCACCGCAGCACCCACGATGAAGATCGGCCGGAAGCCGAGCCAGTCGACCCCCATGCCCACCAACGGCGAAATCACGAACGGTACGGCGAGTGCCGCCCCCACGATGCTCACATACCGCGGATGATCCGCCGCCGCCGGGGAAAGCTCAAGCGCGTAGTTGGTGAAGATCTTCAGCGAGATCGGATTGAGTCCCAGCGGCACATAGACGATCCAAAACCATTCGACCGCGCGCTCGTGTGGCACAAACGAGAGCAGCGTCACGACCAGCGGCGTGAGCGAGGAGAGTGCCACGAGCCAGACAAGCACGATCCGCGTGCCGCGACGGTCGGAGAGCGGGCCCGCCACGAGGCTCACGACACCGGTGGCTGCATTCTGAACAATGACCCAGGTCAACAGGCTGGCCGTGCGGCTGCCGAGCCTGTCCCGCGCAAAGGCCTGATAGTGCGGAAAGAGCATGAGGACCGCGGAGAAGCAGGCGGCCACGACGCAGAGCCGCAGCAGCGGCCGATCTCGGCGAAGCGTCTGCCGCCACGATGCGATGCCCTCGCCGACATGTTTGAACAGGCTGCCGACAATGCCCCCCGATCGACCAGAGGTGACCGCCGCGGACGGCGCAGCGTCCGCCGGCTCGTCGAGAAACATCGGTGCGATCGCCGCCAGCGCGAAGAACACTCCGGTGGCGGCGAAGATCTTCGGGAAGCCATCGGGCTCCGCCAGCCAGGGGCCGAGGAGCAGGGCCGCGGCGACGATGGCCAGCACGCTGCCGGAGGCCACGCTCACCACCATCGCATGGCCGCGATGCCCGGGGGAGATGAGCTTGCCCTGCAGGGCGGCGAGCACCAGTTGGTTGAGCCCATTCATCGCCGAGAAGAGCGCGTAGAGCACGAGGAACAGCACCGCCAGGAGATCGGGCCGCGTGGCGGCAAGCGCCGGCCAGGCAACGGCCAGCAGACCAAAGCAGGCTGCCGATGCCAGGCTCGTCAGCACCAGTGGCCACTTCTTACGGGAGACGCGGGCGAGGGGCCCCGCAGCGAATAGCGGCGGCACGCTCTGGCCACCCCGGTTGAGCACCGGAAGGAGGCCTCGCAGCAATCCCGAATCGACCACGGCGTCGAGCACCGCCGGCATGATGATCGTCTCGGTTTTGAAGATCCAGCCGACGCGGGCAACCACCTGATAGAGCTCCAGCCAGAGCGTATTCCGGGCCTCGCGGCCGATCTCGTCGGCGGCCGCCACCGGCTGCGGGTGCCGATCGTTGCGTCGGTCGGTCATGGGGGTACGATCTGAGATATTGGAGGCGGAGCCGGATGCCGGCGGTTCCGCGGATTGCGTCCCCGGCAGCATGAGGGTTTCCTCCGATGTCGTCCATTGCCACGAGCCTGTTGCCCGCCGTCACGTTTCTGGTCGCGGTGCTGGGATCCGTCTTTGCCGCCCATGGTGCCGACCAGTTTGTCTGGTTCGGCACCTACTCAGGCGGCCCCGCCAACAGCGAGGGGATCTATGTGTCACGGTTCGACACCACCACGGGGAAGCTGACTGCCCCGGTGCTGGCGGCGGCCGTCAAGAATCCTTCGTTCCTCGCGCTCCATCCGACGCTGCCGGTCATGTACGCCGTCTCGGAGGTGGCCGACGCCGATGGCAAGCCGACCGGCGCGGTGCGCTCGCTCGCAATCGATGAGGCCACCGGCACCCTCGCGGCCAAGAATCATCAATCGTCCGGCGGCGGCGGCCCGTGCCATGTGTCGGTCGACCGTACGGGCAAAGTCGCGCTGGCTGCCAACTACGGTGGTGGCAGCGTGATCTGCTTCGGGCTCACCGCCGACGGCAGCCTCGAGCCGGTCGTGGCGGACACGCCCGGCGGTTTCATCCAGCACGAGGGCAAGGGCCCCAATCCGCAGCGGCAGGAGAAGCCGCACGGTCATTCCATCTACCCCACGGCCGACGGTCGGTTCGCAGTGTCCTGCGACCTGGGAGCCGATAGGGTGTTCGTGCACGCTCTCGACGTCGACAAGGCCACGCTCGCGTCCCACGGCTTCGGCCGCGGCACGCCCGGCGCGGGGCCGCGACACTTCGCCTTTCATCCGGGCGGACGGTACGGCTATGCGGTCAACGAACTCGACCTCACCGTCACGGCCTTCGCCTTCGATCCGCAGTCGGGCACGCTCGCGCCGATCCAGACGCTCTCGACGCTCCCCGCCGACGTCACCGACACGAAGGGCTTTTCGACTGCCGAGATCGTCGTGCATTCCGGCGGAAGGTTTCTCTACGCCTCGAACCGGGGCCACGACTCGATCGCCATGTATGCGGTCGATCAGGCCACCGGGCAGCTGACGTTCCTGGGCGTCGAACCGATCCAGGGCAAAACCCCCCGCAACTTCGTGATTGATCCCACAGGGAAATTCCTGCTGGCCGCCGGGCAAAACTCGCACACGGTGACGGTCTTCGCGATCGACGCCGAAACTGGCAGACTATCTTTCACGGGCCAGTCGCTCGATGTGCCGTCCCCCGTCTGCATCCGCTTCCGTCCTACCCGCTCAACACCATGACGATCTGCCTGCTGAAATCGAAGATCCACCGCGCGACGGTCACTGGAGCGTCGGTGGACTATGAGGGAAGTCTGTCGATCGCGGCCGACCTGGCCGAGCGGGTCGGGCTGCGGCCCTACGAGAAGATCCTCGTGGGCAACCTCGCCAACGGCGAGCGGTTCGAGACCTACGTGATCTATGGCAAGTCTGGCTCGGGCACGATCGAACTCAACGGCGCCACGGCGCATCTCGGGGCACCCGGTGACCGGCTCACGATCATGTCGTATGCCTGGCTCGACGAGCAGGAGGCCGCCACGCACAAGCCCGCCGTGATCCTCCTCGACGGCCGAAATCACGTCGTGCGGTAGGGCCGTTTGCCAAAAGGCACGCGGGCTGGTGTTCGCGGCCCTTATCCCCCGGCTCACGCCGGGGGCTTGTATGCGCACATAAAAGCCCTGAGCGCAAGCGACGGGAGTCTGCGTGTATGCCGCCACCCCGGCGCCGCGTCACCGTGCGGTCGGCGTCTCAAGCAACAACTCCAAATAGCTGCGACGTTCGGTGGGGCCGCAGCCGAGTTCGCAGGCCAACGACTCAATGCAGGCCCGCGCCTGCGGCACCCTCGCCTCGCTGGCCTGGAGTTCGAGTTCGAGATACTCGCCGAGCCCGGCCACGCGGTCGAGGACCACATCCACCTCCATACCCTGCCAATGCACCCGGGCCGGCCGCCGCCGCTTGACCACCGTCGCGACGGGGCGGAATCCGACCGCCTCGAGCAGTTCCGTCCACTCCGCGATCGTGCTCGCCGCCGGATCTGCCGAATCGCCTACCTTCGGGAGCCGGATGGCCAGTGGCAGTTCGATCTCGCGACGTGTCTTGGTGGCGGCATCGATCCGCGGCCCCTTCCAGGTGATCACCACATGGTCACCGTCCTGCCGCAGCCGGACCGCCTCGTCGGTGCGGGCAAAATCGCGGCATGGATGGTTGAAGTACCTGTCAACCTGATCGATCGGCTCTTGCCATTCTGCCGCGAGCGCCCCCAGCCGCTGCTCAAGAGCCCGTGGGTCGGCTACGGAAAACTTCAACTCTACTTCGTACACTCGTTGCTCCCTCAGCCTGGAATGAAACTGCTTGGAATGCATGTGCCCGTCGAGTGAGGCCCCGCCGATGATACCCCGCCGCCGTCTCTCCGCCGTCGTGACAGCCATCATCCTGATTGGCGGCTGGATGCCTTTCCTCGCAGGCTGCGAGGGCCCCACTCCGGCGCATCCGGCTGTCGGCAGGACCGTGGGCAAGCTGCCGCTTGCGTCGCTGGCCGATCCCTCCCGCCGACCGCCGACCTTCGCGGGTCGCGTCACGCTGCTCAATTTCTGGGGCACGTGGTGTCCCCCTTGCCGTCGCGAACTGCCCGGGCTCGTGCGGCTGGCAGATCGGCTACGGAACGAGCCTGCCTTCCAGCTTGTGGCGGTCTCCTGTGGTGGACGGCCGCCGGAAGACATAGCCGCGTTGACGGAATCGACAAACGCTTTTTTAAACGAGGCAGTGAGCCCCTCACAGCGGTCGGCGATCGAGCCCTGGACCGATCCCGACGGCCGCACACGGATGATCTTCTCAGCGTCGTTCGGCTTCGAGGCCTTTCCCACGACCTATCTCATCGGTCCCGACGCCAAGGTCCGGCAGGTGTGGGTGGGCTACCGCCCCCGCGACGAGGCCGACATCGCCCAGGCGATCGTTGCTGCGCTCAAGGAAGCGGGTTCTGCAGCTGTTTCAGCCGAGCGATGATCGCGGCGGCGGCGGCGGCGGGATCGTGGGCTCTCGTCACGGCTGCGGCCACCGCCACCCGCGTGATGCCAAGTGCCGCCAGCTCGTCGAGCCGGTCGAGCGTCACGCCGCCGATCGCAAATGCTGGCAGGCTGATCTCGCGCGACACCGTTCGTAGAAATTCAGCCGCCGCAAACTCGCCGAATGATTTGGTGGACGAGGGAAAGCAGGGGCCGACGCCGAGGTAGTCGGCCCCATCGGCTGCCGCGGCGCGGGCCTCGGCGATGGTATGGGCCGTGCGTCCCACGAGCAGTTGCGGTCCGAGCACCCGCCGCGCCAAGGTCGTGGGCAGATCGTCGGCGCCGGTGTGACCGCCATCGGCCCCCACGGCCGCGGCCACATCGACCCTGTCGTTCACGATCACGAGCGTTGGATCAGCGGGGGCAAGCCGCCTGGTGATCGCGATCGCGTGTGCGACGCGCTCGACGAGTGCAGGCGTCTGCAACACTTTGTCTCGAATCTGCAGCATCCGCACGCCCGCCTCCACCAGTGACGAGACGAGGCGGTCGAAGCTGGCCAGATCGGACTGCGCATCGATCAGTACGCAAAGAGTAATGCCCGCCAGCCGCTCGCGTGCCCGCGCCGCAGTCAGCGCTGCTCGCTCAAGCGCGTAGAGCCGATAACGGAGCTGCTCGAAGCCGGCCGCAGCATCGGGCGCGACCACGGCCGCACACTCCGTCAGGCTGCGGAGCGCCTGCGAGGCCCGTGCCGCATTGGCCGCGATCAGATCGACCGGCGACACCCGCCTCAGCGACACCGGCGGTTCCACCCCGATCCCGACGTCACCCGCGACGTCCCGCAGGGCCACCCGATGTGGCAGGGGGCCTTGGGCGAGGAGGGTTGCCAGGGCGTGCCGCAGGTCCTTGGCAAGGGCGGTCAAATGGGCATCGTCGAGAACGAACCGAACCACATCCTCGACCACCCGCAGGGCCTCACCGGCACGGTTTGCCGAGGCGTCGATGGCCCGCCAGACACCCGCCGTGGCCCCGGATGGCTCGAAATCACTGGTTTTCATCCTTCTGTTGTACCGCCGCGGATGCCTTGGAGAAATCGGTGGGCGTCGCTATCTACCCCGTATGGGATTCGCACGCTACCTGACGCTCGTCTGGCCGGGAATGCCGTGGCTGTGGCTGCGTGGCAGCTTCGCCGGGCTCGTGCTCGCGGTCGCCTTCGCCCTGGCTCTCGATGTGGCCGTGTTCACCACCTGGATCTGGTCGGAACTGGTGGACTTTCGGCTGTCGCTGGCGGTCTGGACGGCCACGGCAATCGTCTGGCTGATCTCCACGGCGTCGGCCGTCACCGGCTTTCCACCCCCGATCCCGCATGGCCGTGATGCGGCCACCGACGCCCTCTTCGTGAAGGCCCGCGATGCCTATCTGGCTCGCGACTGGCTTACCGCCGAAACCAAGCTTCGGGCGTTGCTCGATCTGTCACCCACCGATGGCGAGGCGCAGCTGCTGCTGGGCACGCTGTTGCGGAGGGTCGGCCGGCTCGACGAGGCCGCCGCTGCTTTCGAGACGCTGTCACGCAGCGATGCGGGGGCACCGTGGCTGCCAGCGATCGCCCGGGAACTCGAACGGATTGCCAGTGCCCGCCGACCGGCAGCCGACGGGGACCAGGCCACCCTGCCCATGACACGCGACCCTGGCGGCCCGGCCCAAGAAACGGTCGCCCAGGAGAGGGCGGCGTAAAAGTGGCTTGAAACGTCGGTTTTTCCCCGCCGTACACGCCCGCCACAGACATTCGCGGGGAACCGTCCTAAAATGCTTCGGCGTCAAACCGAGGGGCGTTGCCAGGCCGGCCGGAATCGTCCGCCAGATCGATCTGGCAGTGCTGGAAAAAGCGACGCCGTTTGGCGTAAGGTTTGCATAGACTACGTCAGGCAAGCGCTGAGGCGGCGGCAGACTGCCGCAATGGCATCCTCCGGCGGCTGGCCTGCCGGGAAGCGTACGACCGGAAGATTGCAACTGGGACGACGGGCCGATTCACGAAGGGACATTTTCATGTACGAGCGTTTCACCGACCGTGCTCGCAAAGTGATGCAGCTGGCCAACCAAGAGGCCCAGCGTTTCAACCACGAATACATTGGCACTGAGCACGTCCTCCTCGGTCTGATCAAGGAGGGGAGCGGTGTCGCCGCCAACGTCCTGAAAAACCTCGATATCGACCTGCGGAAGATCCGCATGGAGGTCGAAAAGCTCGTGCAGAGCGGCCCCGACATGGTCACCATGGGCAAGCTCCCGCAGACCCCCCGTGCCAAGAAGGTGATCGAGTATTCGATGGAGGAGGCCCGCAATCTCAACCACAACTACGTCGGCACAGAGCACATTCTGCTCGGCCTTCTGCGTGAGCAGGAGGGCGTGGCTGCCCAGGTCCTGATGAACCTCGGCCTCAAGTTGGAGGACGTCCGCGAGGAGGTGCTCAACCTGCTCGGCCACGGCATGGAAGAGGGTGGCGAACGGGCCGGCATGGGCGGCGGTCGGCAGCCGGCCGGCGCAGGCGGTGGCGGTGGCGAGGCCACCACGAAGGGGGGAAAGAGCAAGACCCCGGCCCTCGACAGCTTCGGACGCGACCTCACCGAACTCGCCAAGCAGGGCAAACTCGATCCGGTGATCGGCCGCGAAAAGGAGATCGAACGGGCGATCCAGATTCTCTGCCGCCGCACGAAGAACAACCCCGTGCTCCTCGGCGAGGCTGGCGTCGGCAAGACGGCGATCGTCGAGGGCTTTGCCCAGCGGGTGGTCGATGGCAACGTGCCCGAACTGCTCGCCGACCGGCGTATCGTGGTGCTCGACCTCGCCATGATGGTGGCCGGCACGAAGTACCGTGGCCAGTTTGAAGAGCGGATCAAGGCGGTGATGAACGAGGTCCGCCGCGCGAAGAACACGATCCTGTTCATCGACGAACTGCACACGCTCGTCGGGGCTGGTGGCGCCGAGGGGGCGATCGACGCCTCCAACGTGCTCAAGCCGGCCCTGGCCCGCGGCGAGATCCAGTGCATCGGGGCCACCACGCTCGACGAATACCGCAAATACATTGAGAAGGATTCGGCGCTCGACCGCCGGTTCCAGATCGTGATGGTCGAGCCCGCAAGCAAGACCGAGGCGGTGGAGATTCTGAAGGGCCTCCGCGACCGTTACGAGACCCACCACCGCGTCAGCATCACCGACGCGGCCCTCGAAGCGGCTGTCGATCTTTCCAGCCGCTACATCACCGGCCGCTGCCTCCCCGATAAGGCGATCGACGTCATCGACGAGGCGGGCGCCCGCGTCCGGCTCAAGGCGATGACCAAGCCGCCAGATCTCAAGGAGATCGACGAGGAGGTCGAGAAGCTCAACAAGGAGAAGGAAGAGGCGGTCGCCAACCAGGATTTCGAGAAGGCGGCGGCACTCCGCGACCAGGCCGACAAGCTCAAGAAGAAGAAGCAGACGATGACCCGCGACTGGCGGGACAAGTCGCGCGAGGCCGACGGCGTGGTCGATGAGGAGGTCGTGGCCGAGGTCGTCTCGAAGATGACAGGCATCCCGCTGACGCGGATGTCTACCGAGGACCAGGCCCGGCTGATGGGCATGGAAGGGGAACTTCACAAGCGGGTCATCGGCCAGGAGGCCGCGATCAAGAGCGTGTCGAAGGCGGTCCGTCGCAGTCGCTCCGGGCTCAAGGACCCGAAGCGGCCGATTGGTTCGTTCGTCTTTGCCGGGCCGACGGGCGTGGGCAAGACGCTGCTGGCCAAGGCCCTCGCACAGTTCATGTTCGGCGACGCCGACGCGCTCATCCAGATCGACATGAGCGAATACATGGAGAAGCACAACGTCAGCCGGCTGATCGGCGCGCCGCCGGGCTACGTCGGCTTCGAGGAGGGCGGCCAACTCACCGAGAAGATCCGTCGTCGTCCCTACGCCGTGGTGCTGCTCGA
>CANHCU010000111.1 GCA_947459185.1 Planctomycetaceae bacterium
ACCCGCACGACGACGGCTTTCACAACGGCCTTCTTCTTGACGTCGCTGCCCGCGATCACGCTCTTCACGCTGCAGACGATGATGTCGCCCAATCCAGCGGTCCGTTTCTTGCTTCCTCCCAGCACCTTGAAGCACATGACTTCCTTGGCGCCGGTGTTGTCGGCCACAACGAGCCGAGTCTGCATCTGGATCATGTTGCTGCCCGTCCTTCCGTGCTCTCGGTCGCCGTGCCCGTGGCGGCAGCCGCCTCAGCCTTGGCCGCCGTCTCGCGGAGTTGTGTTGCCCTCGCACCACTTCGCAGCGAGGCTACATCGACCGCGGTGCTCTTCGTTACCACTCGCACAAGTTCCCACCGCTTCAGCCGGCTGCGCGGACGGCATTCGATGATCTCGACCAGATCGCCAGGCTGCGATTCCTCTTGCTCGTCATGAACGTGGCACACGGTACGGCGATGCTGAATCCTGCCGTACTTCTCGTGCCGTACGACACGCGGAATCTCAACCCGCCGCGTTTTGCTCGCGGCAGCGCTCGTGACCGTTCCTGTTTCCACACGCTTGGGCATCTTCAGTGATTCCTAACAGTAAACCTGGGAGTACGTTGTTGTCTGGTGAGTCGTCTGCTTATCAGATGGGACTATCGATGGCTCAAGTGGTGCCCTTATGTCCCGCCTTTAGGTCCCACTCTGCGTCCGCTTCTTGAACTCGCGTCGCTTTTCCACGCCTGCTTTTCCCGTCGCATGCACCTTGGCCCGACCACTCTCGCGATTCTTTTTGGCATGCTTTTCATGCTGCGGAGACGACGCATCGCCGCCAGCATGGCCACTCACGGTATGGTGGCCACCGGCCTCGCTCGCATCCTTCTTGAGGAGACCCCGCTGCGTCAGGATTGTCTGGCATCGCGCGATGGTCCGGCGGTGCTTGCGCACTTCGGCCGGCGATGCAAGCTTCTCCGTCTGCGCCTGGATGCGGAGTCGGAACAGCGTCTCGGCGGCGTCCTTCCAGACGAGCCTGATCTGCTCTTCGCCCATGTCCCTGAGTTCTCGTACCTTCGTCATGACCGTAGATTCTTTCCCGTGGATCGTTCCGAGCTGTTTAGCCTACATCACGCGCCGCTTCACAAACCTCACCCGCACCGGCATCTTGTGCGCCAGCCGGGCAAGGCACACGCGAGCCGCATCTTCAGTGACTCCACCAATCTCGTACAGGATCATGCCGGGTTTAATAACGGCAGCCCAATACTCAGGCTCTCCCTTGCCCTTACCCATACGGGTTTCGAGTGGGATCGACGTGATCGACTTGTGGGGAAACACTCGCACGAAAAGCCTGCCCTCGTTGCGGAGGTACTGCTGGGCCGCGATGCGACCAGCCTCGATCGTGGTGGCCGCCAGCCATCCCGGCTGCTCGGCCTGGAGGCCGAAGTCACCGAAGACGACGCGGTTCCCACGCGAGGCGTCACCTCTTATACGACCTCTTTGGCTTTTTCGGTGCTTGACCCTCTTGGGCATCAGCGCCATCGCCGCTCTCCTCGTACATACCTTGGTTCACCCACACCTGCACTCCGATGTGCCCCTGCGCCGTGGGAGCTTCGCAGAATCCGTAATCAATCTTGGCCCGCAGCGTGGAGAGTGGCATCGAGCCGGCAATCGCCTTCTCGCACCGCGACATCTCCGCACCACCGAGCCGGCCCGACAGTTGAATTTTCACACCCTTGGCGCCCGCGTCCATTGTTGTATCCAGGGCACGCTTGAGCGACCGACGAAACGCAGCCCGCTTGGTGAGCTGGTCAGCAATATCTTCCGCGATCAGCTGGGCCTGAATCTCCGGACGGCTGACCTCCTCGACCTTCAGGTTCACACGTCGGCCAAGCAACTCCTGCAGTTCCTCCTGCAGGCGATCAGCCTCCTGCCCCTTGCGGCCGAGGATCACACCCGGCCGGGCAGAATGGACGATGACCTTTACCTCATCCCGCGTCCGCTCGATCTCCACCTTCGGGATCGCGGCGGCACGGTGCTTGGTCTTCAAGTACCGACGGACTTTGAAATCCTCGAGCAGCAGTTCGCGGAAATCCTTCTTGGCGGCATACCATCGGCTCTTCCAAGGCTCGGTGATACCGGTCCGGAATCCGACGGGATTAACTTTCTGGCCCATGTGAATCGCCCTACTGGTGAATCGCTGTGTTGGTGAATCGCTTGGTTTCGAAATCGCTTGCGTGATGACTCGCGCGAACCGTCGTATCCTGATTACTCCGCGGCCTCGACTACCTTCGAGTCGAGCGCCACCTTGATGTGCGACATCCGTCGCTTGATCCCAAAAGCCATGCCGCGGGCCCGTGGCCGAATCCGCTTGAACATCGGGCCCGGATCGATACGGGCATCGACGACGACGAGGTCGTCAAGTCCCGCTGCTTGCTTGTTCTCAGCGTTCCCAAGCGCGCTCTTGATCACCTTCTCCAGCATGCGGGCACCGCGGTGCGGCTGAAAGCGGAGGATATCCAGAGCTTCGTCGGCAAACTTGCCACGCACGAGGTTGGCCAAATGGCGAACCTTCCGTGGACTGATGCTGGCGTACTTATGCGTGGCTGTGTATGGCATGAATCACCTGGGATTGGCTCGAGTTCACTTGCCCCCGCCGGGGGCCGCTGCTTCCTTCACCTTGCCGCCGTGACCGCGGAACGTCCGCGTCGGCGCAAACTCGCCGAGCTTGTGACCGACCATGTCCTCGGTGACAAAAACCTTCAAATGCTGCTTGCCGTTGTGAACCATGAACGTCAGGCCGATGAACTCAGGCACGATCGTGCACGAACGCGACCAGGTCTTGATCGGATCCCGCTTGCCAGAAGAGAGTTGGGACTCCACCTTCTCGAACACGCGAGGATCGATGTAGGGACCCTTTTTTGCGCTACGACCCATGGTTGCTGAATTCCATCGTAATTGGTGCTGTATCTGCCGGCTGCAAGCCGCCGCCGGGCTTTTCGTTTTCGATTACCTGAGCAGTTTCTGATTACCTGAGCTTCAACTGGCCATAGCGACGACTCTTTCGCCGACGCAGAATCGCGGCCCCCGACGGCTTCCGCGGCTTCCTCGTCCCACCGCCCTTGGCACTCTTGCCGGTTGGACTGACCGGATGACGACCACCCTTCGTGCGGCCTTCGCCACCACCGTGGGGATGATCGATCGGGTTCATCGCCGTACCGCGAACCGTCGGACGGATGCCCATCCAACGCTTGCGACCAGCCTTGCCGAGCACCACATTCATGTGCTCCGAATTGCCGATGGCTCCGATCGTGGCGCGGCACGCGGCCGGCACGCGGCGAATTTCGCCCGACGGCAGCGTGAGCTGTGCCCACTGAGCCTCACGGGCCACGAGTACCGCCGACGAACCCGCAGATCGGCAGAGCCGTCCGCCGCGGCCAGCCTGGAGTTCGACGTTATGAACCTGCATGCCGAGCGGGATAGCCGACATCGGCAGGCAATTCCCCACCTCAGGCGCCGCAGTCTCGCCGCTTTGCACCGTTGCACCAGCCTTCAGCCCCTCAGGAGCCAGGATAAAACGCTTCTCACCGTCGGCATAGTGCACGAGGGCGATCCGACAGGTGCGATTCGGGTCGTACTGAATCGATTCGACCTTGCCAGGAACGCCGTCCTTGTTGCGACGGAAGTCGATCAAGCGATAGTGCTGCATGTGGCCGCCACCACGGTGCCGGGCAGTGATCTTGCCCTGATTGTTGCGGCCACCCTTCTTCTTCTTCCGCAGACGCAGCTGCTTGGGCGCCGCCGCGCCGGGCGTCAGCTCGGCGAAGTCGGACACGCTCGCATTGCGGCGGCCGGGACTGGTCGGATTGTAGGTGCGAATACCCATGGGAGTACGACTGCCTTCAGAACAGATTGATCTTGGAATCGGGCTTGAGCGTCACGACCGCCTTCTTCCAGGCCTTCGTGCTGGTTCGCCGCATGCGACTGCGACGCATCTTGCCAACACGATTCTGGACGGCGACCTTCTCGACCTTGACGTTGAACAGTTCTTCGACGGCGCGGCGGATGTCGGCCTTCGTGGCCTCCGTGACCACCTCGAAGGTGTAGGCGTTGTAGCGGGTCGCGCGGTGCATCCCCTTCTCCGTCACCAAAGGGCGGAGAATGACATGGTGCGGAGCGAGCCGCGGAGTGAATGCCGGAGGTGGGGGAACTGGAACTGACATGTCTTATTTCTCCTTCTTCGCTGCTCGCGCCGCGGGCTTGCGACCTTCAGCACGCTTCGACGCTGCGGGCTTCTCGGCCTTGGCCGCCCCACGTCGAGCAGATGGCTTCTTGGTCGCACCAGCCGCCTTGCCGGCAGCAGCCTTCTTTTCGTCCGCCACCTTCGCCACCGACGCACGAAATGCATCAATGGCCGCGGTGGTCATCAGCACGGCACGAGGCTGAAGCAACGACCAGGCATTGAGATCGCCCACCGGCGACACCGACACGCCATCGATGTTGCGGGCGCTCTTCCAGAGCATGTCGTCGTGCTTCGCAGGAGCGACCAGCACTGTCTTCTCAGAAATCCCAAGGGTCTTGAGCAGCTTCGCAACGACCGCCGTCTTGGGAGCACCGAGCTCGAGGCCACTGACGAGCTTTACCTCGTCGTCAGCCAGTCGGGCCGCGAGTGCCATCCGCGTGGCAGCCCGCAACGCCTTCTTTGGCATCCGCCAGCCGAAATCCCGCGGACGCTTGGCGAAGATGTGACCGCCGCCACGACGCGTACCACTTCGCCTGGCACCGGCACGAGCGTTACCCGTGCCCTTCTGCTTGTAGAGCTTCTTTGTCGAGCCGGCGACCTCGCCACGGTTCTTTGTGCGAAACGTCCCCTGACGCTGATTCGCCTGGTACATCACCACGGCGTCATGCAACAGCTGCTTGTTCACAGCGGGAGCCAACTCGGCCGGATCGATCTCGTAAGAACCGACCTGCTTTCCGGAAATGTCATAGACGGCAAGATTCACTTGGCACCAGCCTTCTTCTTCGCGCCACCAGTGGGAGCCGGCCCACCGCGACGCTTGACCTTGTTGGTCTGCCGCACCACCACGTACCCACCATTGGGACCAGGCACCGCCCCACGCACGAGCAGGAGATTGTTTTCGAGATCGATCCTCACGAGCTTGACATTCCGCATGGTGGACCGCTCGTTGCCGAACCGCCCAGCCATCCGCTTGCCCTTGAAGACACGACCAGGCGATGTGTTCATGCCTGTACCGCCCTGATGGCGGTGCACTTTTTTCACGCCGTGACTGGCCCGCTGCCCACTGAAGCCATGTCGCTTCATTACACCAGCCGTGCCACGCCCCTTCGAGGTGCCCACGATGTCAACGAAGTCAACACCCTCGAACAGGTCGACCGTTAGCACGCCGCCGACCTCCACGCCGGCATAGACTCCGCGGAGTTCGCGGACAAACCGCTTCGGCTCACAGTCGGCCTTGGCGACAGCCGCCACACCGGCCTCGGCAGCCCGCTTCGAGCGGCGGCTGTCGAGCTTGGCGACATGCCCGCGAACAGACCGGCTGGCCAAACGGCGGGGCTTGTCAAGAAAGCCAATTTGAACGGCCGCATAGCCGTCCCGCTCGACCGATCGCACCTGCGTGACAGAACATGGGCCAGCTTCGATCACGGTGACCGGCACCACAGCGCCGTTGGCATCAAACACCTGCGTCATCCCGACCTTGCGGCCGAGCAGGCCTTTCCGACCGGCGGAATCAGCCTTTGTTTCTGCAGCCATATGCATCGCCATCGAGACAGCATCCTATGCAGCCAGAAGCATTCCTGCAGCCGGCTGCGATCCCATCTCTCGATCACGCTCGAAGTCGTTGGCTGCGGGAGCACCTGGGCAACCTGCCCCAAGCCTTACCCGCAACGCCTTCCAAGCATGCCGTGTCGTGCGCTCCTCAGTGTGTTGAAAATGGTGAAGTTGTACGAAAACGAACCCATGAACACCGTGACCATTGCCCGCGGCATCTACCGCGACGAGGCCTTGATCTTGATGTCCACACCAGCAGGAAGACTCAGTTTGTTGAGGGCTTCGATCGTCTTGGCGGTCGCTTGGACGATGTCGATCACCCTCTTGTGCGTGCGAATCTCGTACTGCTGACGGGCCTTCTTATCGATATGCGGACTCGAGAGCACCGTGTACCGCTCAATCCGCGTGGGTAGCGGAATCGGGCCGTGCACCTCGGAGTTGGTCCGCTTCGCAGTATCAACGATCTCCGCAGCGCTCTGATCGAGCACCACGTGGTCGTACGCTTCCATGCGAATTCGGATGATTTCTTGTGTCGGACCGGCCACGAAAAAACTCCAATAACCCGAGATCGGAACGGCGTAACAGTCAAACTAGGACAGGACAAAACAACAGGCACAACCATCAGTTCGGCGGCTCTCATCGCACGCCTGCACAGGCCTTTTGCCCGGCAGAACTGAAGAAAAGCCTCCGAAAAGGCTTTTTTCTGCGACTCCGTCCTGCGGCCAAAGAGCACCGCGGGGAGTCGCTGCGGATGAAGGACGAAATCTATGGTCACTCATGCCCCGTGTCAACACACTGCTTTTCTGCGGCCAAATCCAGCCGGGATCGCCCTTCCGTCCAGGGCTTTTGGTCACGCGATGCATGGCGTTTTCGGCCGATCTACACGAACGCGTCGGCCGTTTCGGCCGGCGCGGGGCCATATTTGAGCGGGGCCATTGTGAAACTGGCCCGTCCCTGACTCACGCTACGGACCGCGGCGGAGTAGCCAAACATGCTCGCCAGCGGCGATTCCGCTGTCAGCACGTTCATTCCGCTCCTGATTTCGGTGTTGGTGATGATCGCCCGCCGCTGCTGGAGATCGTTGATCACATCCCCGAGGTACTCCTCCGGCACCGTTACCTCCACCCGCATGACGGGCTCGAGAAGCACCGTTCCGGCCTCGCTCAGCATGCGGTCGATGCAATCGGCGGCGGCCATCCGGATCGCCACATCGGTCGGCAGCGGCTCCGGCAAGCGACTCTCCAGCACCACGATCCGCACCGCCCAGAGCGGACAGCCCTTCAGCCCGCCCCGCTCGGCGCTCTCCCGCACCGACTGCGTCATCACCGCTGCCGCGGCGGCGGCCGCCTCGGCCTCCGGAAACCAGCCCTGCTCCACGGTCACCCCGGCCTGCTCGCTGGTCGGCTCGGCCCGCAGGGTGACCTCCGCCACCAGCGTCTGGCCTGCCACCTGGCGGTTGACATGCCCCGTCACCGTCACGGCCCGGGCGAGCGTTTCCTTGTAGCTCACCCGCGGCTTGTGGACGCGGCATCGCAGGTTGAAATCCCGTTCGAGCCTGTGCCGGATGACCTCCAGATGCAACTCTCCCATGCCCGAAATCAGCGTCTGACCGGTCTCTTCGCTCTCGACGGCCCGGAAGGTGGGATCCTGCCGCTTCATCATCTCGAGCACGTCGGCCAGCTTCTTGCGTTCGAGGCTCGTCTCCGGCTCGATCGCCATCGAAATGACCGTCTCGGGAAACTCGATCTGTTCCAGAAGAATGGGGTCGTTTGCGTCGCAGAGTGTGTCGCCCGTGATGCTCGAGCGGGGACCGATCACGCCCACGATATCGCCCGCCTCGGCCTGTTCGATCTGCTCCCGGCGGTCGGCCTGCACGTGCCAGATTTGGGCAATGTTTTCCTTCTTTTGCCGAAGCGGATTCCATGCCCGGCTGCCCGCCTTGAGCGTGCCGGAATAGACCCGCACAAACGAAAGGTCACCATGTTTTTCGGCCACGATCTTGAAGACGAGCCCGCAAAACGGCGCCTTCGGATCGGCCTTTCTCGCAATCACCGCCGGCGGCGTCACAGCCTTCTTGCCAGCGGCTTGCTTGGACGGATCGATCCCCTCCACCGGCGGCACGTCGGCCGGACTCGGCAGATACCAGGCCACCGCGTCGAGCACCGGCTGCACGCCGATGCAGTCGAGCGCCGAACCGCCCAGCACCGGCACCACCTGCCGACGAATCGTCGCCTGACGGACTGCCTTCCGGATCACCTCCACGGGGATTGGCGCGTCGCCGAGGGCCAGTTCGGCCAGCTCCTCGGAGAAGTCGAACAGTGTCGAGACCAGCTGGTCCCGCCATTCCGCCGCGACGTCAGCCAGCTCGGCCGGAATCGGCGACTTCGTCACCGTCGCCGAACCGGCACCGCCCGCCAGGGCATCCTCCTTGGAGGCGAAGGTCAGCAGCTGCATCTCCACCAGATCGACCAGGCCGCGAAAAGGATCTTTGACATGGGGCGGCCCGAGGCCCAGCGGCACCTGCAGGACCAGCGGCCGGGCTGACAGCCGTTCCTCGATCTGCCTGATCGTGCCGAAGAAATCGGCCCCTTCCCGGTCGAGCTTGTTGATCAGCGCAATCCGTGGCACGCCGTATTTGTCGGCCTGTCGCCAGACTGTTTCGCTCTGGGCCTCGACCCCCTCCCGGGCGGAAAAAACCACGACCGCCCCGTCGAGCACCCGCAGGCTCCGCTCCACCTCGGCGGTGAAATCGACATGCCCGGGCGTGTCGATCAGGTTCACCGTGACATCCTGCCAGCGAAACGTCACCGCCGCGGAATAGATGGTGATCCCCCGCTCCTGCTCCTCCGGATCGAAGTCGGTGATCGTGGTGCCGCGATCCACGTCGCCGAGCCGATGACTCGTCTTCGTGAAAAACAGCAGCCGCTCGGTGAGCGTCGTCTTGCCCGCATCGATGTGGGCGATGATCCCGATGTTGCGAATCGCTTCCAACTGCCGGCTCATGCCACTGCCTCCATCACATCTTTTCGACCGTACCGATACCGAGGAGCTCGAGTCCCTCGCGAAGAATCCGCCCCGTAAGATCGCAGAGCGCCAGGCGGCTGTCCCGCTCGGCGCCTTCAGCTTTGAGCACGGGCAGGGCGTCGTAGAAGCTCGAATAGCAGCCGGCGAGTTCGTAGAGCCAGGCCGTCAGCACGTTGGGACGGTAGTCGATCTCCACGTCCTCGAGGGCCTCGCCGAACCGCATCAGTTCCAGGGCCAACGCCCGCTCCTGGGGCGTCGACAGCGACACTCCCTGCGTTGACTGCCGCAGCGCTGCGCGGTCGATCCCCCCCTTCGAAAAGATGCCCTCGACCCGCGCTACCGCGTATTGCATGTAGGCAGCGGTGTTCCCGGTCAATTGCAGCATCTTGTCGAAGCTGAAGACGTAGTCAGTGGTGCGGTTCTGTGAGAGGTCGGCGTATTTGATCGCCCCCATGCCGACGATTTCGGCCACATGCCGCTGCTCCGCAGCATCCATGGCGGGCCGGCCTTCCGCGGCGTGCTGAGTCGTGTCGCCGTCGTGCTGTGGTCGGCCGTCTGCGGGCTGGGGCTTGTCGCCGGCGTGCTGCATTCTGCCCGCCCGCTCCACCCCCTCGTCGAGTAGTGCCTCCAGGCCGACAGTGTCGCCAGCCCGCGTCTTGAATGGCTTTCCATCCTCGCCCAGCACGGTGCCGAAGGCGACATGGACGAGTTCCACCCCGTCGATTCGATGCCGGTCGCCACAGCCCCAGAGCTTCGCCGTGGCGAACAGTTGCTCGAAATGGGGGCCCTGCCGGCTGTCAACCACGTAGAGGATGCGGTCGGGCTTCCAGTGTTCCATCCGCCACTTGAGCGTGGCCAGGTCGGTCGTGGAATAGAGAAACGCACCGTCCGCCTTGCGGATCAGGAACGGGGGCGCATCCTCGCCCCCCAGAAAGATGCCGATTGCCCCGCGGCTTTCCCGGGCCCCCACGGCCGGATCCGCCATCAGCTCTGCGACCACGCCCGCCAGCATGGGCTGATAGAAGCTCTCGCCGAGGGCATGGTCAAATGAGACGTGCAGCCTTGAAAAGATGCGGTCGATCTCGGCCCGGCAGAAGGGCATGAATTGCTCCCAGAGGGCCCTGTTCTCGGGGTCGCCCTCGTGCAGCTTCGCCGTTTCGGCGAGCACCTCCCGGCCCGTGTCGGGATACCGCGCCGCGAGGGCCGCCGCCTCGGGATCGCGGGCGAGTTCCTCCGGCTTGGCGTCGGCAACCTTCCGCACCAGCCGGTAGAGACGGGCTAGTTCGGCAGTCAGTTCGGCGGTTGGTTTTGCGCTTGGGTCGGCGGTGAATCGGGAGTCGTCGCGGCAGTGTTTCCAGCCCCAGAGGATCATGCCGAACTGCGTTCCCCAGTCGCCAAGATGGTTGTCTGTGATCACACGATGGCCGCGAAACCGCAGGATACGGGCTAGTGCGTCGCCGATTACCGTCGAGCGAATGTGCCCGACGTGCATCGGCTTGGCGACATTCGGCCCGCCGAAGTCGATGACGACCGTCTCGGGCTCGGCGACTGGGGCGACGCCCATCCGGGGATCGTGCAGGGCCGCGACGACCGCCCGGGCCAACGCATCCTCGCGGACGCGAAGGTTGATGAAGCCTGGGCCTACTGGCTCCGTCGGCGGCTCGAACAGGTCTCCCCCATCGAGCCGGCGGATGATTTCAATGGCCATGTCCCGCGGCTTGAGCCCCGCCCGTTTGGCCAGCGCCATCGCCATCGTTCCGGAATAGTCACCAAATTTCGGGTCGGCCGTCTCGCGGACCTGATCGACGAGCCCCGGCAGGTCCTCCGCTGCAATCCTGACGACGCCGTCCGCAGACAGCCGTTCGAGGGCGGCTTGAAACATGCCCCGGACCGCATCGCGGAACGTGCCACCCCGGAGGGGATCGTGCACCAACCCGCGGCCCGCATCGCCGCCTGCCGCGGTCACCGTGACGTCCCCGAGGCCGCAGTGGCGGAGGGCAGTGGCACGGTCTTGCAGCCGCTCCAGAGTTGCTCGAGATCCCAGTATTCTCGAGATTCAGCGTCGAACAGGTGCACCACGACGTCGCCGTAGTCAATCACGATCCAGCGGCCATCCTCGTAGCCCTCGACACCGCGGCGGGTGTCGTGCATCTCTTTCTTCATCACCTGCTCGATCTCGTCGGCCATGGCGTGGAGCTGCCTGCGGCTCGCGCCCGTGGCGACCACGAAGTAGTCGAAAACGTCGGTCAGCCCGCGGAGATCGAGGACATGCACATCGGTGCCACGCGTCTCGTCGGCAACCCGCGCCGCGGCGAGCGCCCGCTTCCGGGCATGATCAGGCCTGGAATCAGCCTTCTGTACGGTACTCACTGCGGTCATGGCGTCCTGAATGCGTTAGGGAAAAACACCTCATGATCGTCGGATTCTACCCGGAATTTCCCAGGCTGCCCAAAGACTTCTGCCATCACCGGGCGCAGGCTCGGTCGGCCGCCAGCGCGATGCCAGCGAGAACCAGTTCCGGCATCTCGATCGCGCCGGGCAGGGCGTCGCGGACCGCCCCTCGCCAGCCGCCGGTGAGGATCACGTCGGCCTCCGCCCCGATCGAGGCCCGAGCCTCGTCCACGAGCCTCGCGATCGCTCCGCGAATTCCCCAGCCGATTCCGGCGGCAATCGCCTCCTGCGTCGAGCGGCCGGGCATGGCCGGAGGTGCATCCTGCTCGAGCGCGGCCACGGCCGGCAGCCGGCTCGTGCCCTCTGCGAGCGCCCGAGCCATCAGCGCCGGCCCGGGCAGAATGGCGCCCCCAAGGAATCCGCCGGCTGGCGACACGACGTCCACCGTGGCGGCCGTGCCGCAGTCCACGATGATCACGCCGCGGCCCGGCCGCCGCACCAAGCCGGCAGCGGCAGCAGCAGCCAGACGATCGATCCCGACCTTGTGAGGCTCCGCCACGAGCACCTCCAGCGGCAGATCCCCGTGCCCGATCCTCCGCTGCCTCAAGACACGATGTCGGGTGGCGGAGAGTTCGGCGATGGCGGCCTCGAGCCTGGCCGCGGCACCGTCATGCACGCTGGCCACGAGCACCACGGCGGCCGAGGGCGCGGCCTGATTGAGCCACTTTTCCAGGTTGACGGTCCGAAATTCGCGGCTGTCGAGGTCCTGCCGCCTGGCCACCGTCGGCAGCCGCCGCACCCCGGAGGCATCGATGCCGTGGTCCGACACCGCGGCGAGCTTGATCCGCGAGTTGCCCACGTCGGCCAACAGCACGGTATCGCCCAGACAGACGGGAACGTTTACGGGTGTTGTCATGGAGGGGGCCTCACGGCCAAGAGCATATACCCGCCATCCAATCGTTGCATGCACCCTCGGACGATCCGGTAGTCACCGCCGGGGACGGCAGAAGGACTTCGTCCGCCGATCCGACGGCGGAGGGGCTCGTCCATGGCGACACGACGGGGCTGCCCATGCCCCGTCGCCGGACGTTCGCTCCGGCATCCTGCCTGCGCTCACTCGATGCTGACTGCGCTAGCCAGATCGCCTCCGCTTCGGCATCCTGCCTGCGCT
>CANHCU010000112.1 GCA_947459185.1 Planctomycetaceae bacterium
ATCCCATCGCTCACGCTCCGGGCTTGTATGCGCGTTCCCATAAAAGCCCCCGGCGCAAGCCGGGGGATACGCTCCCATAAAAGCCCCCGGCGCAAGCCGGGGGACTTCGAGTGGGTATCGTCTTGGATCGCGCGCCATCTGCGGTTGGCTCCCGGCTCAATCTGCGCACAATGGTTGTCCACAACGTAGACCTTCCGGCAGCAACGCCCTCAGGAGCACGCCATGCACCGCCTTCTTTTTTCTGCGATCGCTCTCACTGTGATCACGATGTTCAGCGCCGCGGCGCGGGCAGAGCAGGGGGGGCCACCCGACCTGCTCCCCACGCTCGGATCGATCGAGCGGCTTGACCCGCGGTTCGATGCGATCGTGCCGAAGGGCGCCGTCGTCGAGGTGCTTGCCAGTGGGTTTGTCTGGGCTGAGGGACCTGTCTGGCTCAAGCAGGAGAAGGCGATTCTCTTCAGCGACATCCCGCGGAATCGCGTCATGCGGTTCAAGGACGGGGAAGGCTTGAGCATCTTTCTGGAGCCAGCGGGGTTCACCGGACCGGCTGCCTACGGCAGCGAGCGGGGCAGCAACGGACTCACGCTCGACCGGCAGGGCTGTCTGATCTCCTGCGAGCACGGCGACCGGCGTGTCAGCCGGCTGACGCCGGGCGGCGGCAAGCGGACGGTGGCCGACAGCTATCGCGGCAAGCGGTTCAACAGCCCCAACGACTGCGTGGTGCATTCCTCGGGGGCGATCTACTTCACCGATCCGCCCTACGGCCTGCCCAAGGGCTGGAACGATGAACGCCGCGAGCTCGATTGCTGCGGCGTCTACCGCGTGACGACTGACGGCGTGGTGACGCTCGTCTGCGACACGATGACGCGGCCCAATGGCATCTGCCTTTCGCTTGACGAGAAGCGGCTCTATGTCGCCCAGTCCGATCCGGAGTCGCCGCTCTGGAAGGTGTTCAACGTCAAGCCCGATGGCACTCTCGACGAGGGGCGGACGTTCTTCGACTGCACAAAGCTCTTCCAGGAGCGGAAGAAGGGGCTCCCGGACGGGCTCAAGGTGGACCTCGCGGGCAACGTGTTCGCGACCGGTCCAGGTGGTGTGCTTGTGTTCGCGGCCGACGGCACCCACCTCGGCTCGTTTCTCACCGGCCAGGCGACGGCCAACTGTGCCTTTGGCGACGACGGCAAGACGCTCTACATCACCGCCGATTCGTATCTCTGCCGCGCGAGGCTCTCCACAGCCGGCCCTCTCCCGGGCCCGTGACAGGGAATCCCGTCGCTCGCGGTTCGGGCTTGCATGGGATGGAGATGCCGGATGGAAACCCGGGGGCTTTTATCCAAACGCTCAGCTGTTCGGAACTGCAGTCACCGTCGGCAGAAGATCGGTCCAGCCCGCCACGTGATCGCCGGCAAGGGTGGCTGCCTGTTTCGGGTCGCCACTTCGGATGACCTCGAGCAGTTCGTAGTGGCTGTCGACCGTCTGCTGCCGCGTTCGTTTCGTGATCGCTTGATGCCGGAGTTGCATCTGCGTCAGCCAGAGTTCGACCTGGTCTCGCAGCCCGCTCCAGCAGAGCATCAGCCGCCGGTTCCTTCCCGACTTGACGATGCGGTCGTGAAACTCGGCGTCGAGCCGGGAGACGTCGGCGAGGGTCTTGGCATCCTTGGTGGCCGCAATGTTGGCCTCGAGCGCCGCGAAGACGTCGGTCGTGGCGTGCTCTGCTGCCAGCGATGCCGCCAGCGGATCAATCGCCACCCGCATGGCGTGGATCTCCTGAAGATCGGCAGGCGTGAGCGTGGGAACCCGCGTGTGGCCCTGCGGATCAAACTCGACCAGACCGCGTAACTCCAGTTCGATCAGCGCCTCGCGGATGGGGGCACGGCTGACCCCGAGCGTGGCCGCGAGCGACGGTTCGGAAAGCTGGGAACCGGCCGGAAAATCGCCCGCCACGATCGCCCGCGAAAGCTGCGAACTCACCGAGTGTGCCAGACTGACGCGGCGGACTTTGCTGAGTGGCATCGAGTGTGAGGAAGGGCGAAGCGGGGGATGAGAAACCGACCTTGAAGGTACCACCTCGATTGTATGTTGTCGACAGAATGAGGCCCCCCTGACTTACCCCAGAGCCGGCGTCGGGGCATGGGCGGTCTGCCCGCTCGTGCAGTTGGAAGCCGCGGCAGGATTTCGCGGTCCAGACGCTGCTCAAACCTGCCGGGCAGGGGCCGAATGTCGGCGAGCCTGTATCATGGGGATTGTCGGAAACGTGGCCTCCGGAAAAAATACTCAGGAAGAGGTGCCGCGGGATGCGGCTGGCCTCGCTGTTTTCGATTCACCCAAGTCGATTCACCAAAGCACGGACGATGCACACACTCTCCACGGCCGACCGCGATGCGACCCGCGACTCCATGATCGAGGCCGACGGCCTCTGCAAGTATTACGGCTCCTTCATCGCCACCGAGGATATCTCCTTCAGCGTGCCTCGCGGGCAGATCGTCGCCTTCCTGGGGCCCAACGGCGCCGGTAAGAGCACGACCATGAAAATGCTGACCGGCTACCTCGCCCCCTCCGCCGGCATCGCCCGGATCGCCGGCTACAACATGTCCACCGACCGGCTCGCCGGAGCGGCCCGGCTGGGCTATCTGCCGGAGAACGGCCCGCTCTATCCCGACATGACTCCCCGCAGCCTGCTCGAATTCTTCGCCGACGCGCGGGGGCTCAAGGGGCCCCGCCGGGCGGAGCGGATCGAGGCCGTGGTCGATCAGTGTGAGCTTGGGAGCGTGATCGGCAAGGCGATCGGCAAACTCTCGAAGGGGTACCGTCAGCGTGTCGGCATGGCGCAGGTGCTGCTCCACGAACCCGACGTGTTGATCCTCGACGAGCCGACCAGCGGCCTCGACCCCAATCAGATCCGTGGAGTCCGCGACACGATCCGTCGGCTGGGTGAACAGAAAACGATTCTGCTCTCCACGCACATCCTGCAGGAGGTGGAGGCGCTGGCCGACCGGGTGATCCTGATCTCCGAGGGCCGGATGCGGTTCGATGGCACGCCCCTGGAGCTCCGGGCGGGCGGCCGCGGGCTCGATGAGCGGTTCCACGAACTCACGCGGGGCGTCTCCGTGTAAACCGCGCAGGCAGCTGCTGGATGCCACGGTGCCGCAGTGGCATCGCGACGTGAGCGGCAACGGGTTTGGGAACAATTGCGGGATCGGTTTTTTCTGGAACAGTTTTCAAGGATTGATACCCATGAAGTGGAATGTCCTCGACGCCGTGTTCAAGCGGAACTTCGTCGCCTACTTTTCCAACCCCACCGGCTACGTCTTCATCTGCGTCTTCGTGCTGCTGGGATCGCTGGCGGCGTTCTGGCCACCGGAGTTCTTCAACTCCAACCTCGCCAACCTCGACCAACTCAACCGCTATCTGCCCTACATCCTGCTCGTATTCATCCCCGCCATCACGATGAGCGTGTGGGCCGAGGAGCGTCGGCAGGGCACCGACGAACTGCTGCTGACGATCCCCGCCAGCGACTGGGAGGTGGTGTTCGGAAAATACCTCGCGGCGGTCGGTATCTACACGGTGGCGCTCTTGTTCTCCTGCATCTGCAACCTTGCCATCCTGCTCCTCTGGGGCACGCCCGACGCCGGACTGTTGCTCTCCAACTACCTCGGCTACTGGTTCGTCGGCATCGCCATGATCGCCATCGGGGTGGTGGCCAGCTTCCTGACGAACAACCTCACGGTGGCCTTTATCCTCGGACTGGCCTTCAATGCGCCGCTCGTCGTGGCCGACCAGGCCGGTTCGGTGATGTCACCGGGCCTCGCCAAGTGGGTGCGGCCCTGCAGCCTCGCTGAACAGTTCACCGATTTCGGCAGAGGCATCGTCAGCCTGTCGGGCATCGCCTACTTCCTCGGCATCGTGGCGGTCTGCCTCTATATCGCGATGGTGCTCATCGGCCGGCGTCATTGGACCAGCCGGCGGGACGGCGCGAAGATGGGCGTGCACTTCATCGCCCGAACGCTCGGTCTGGCGGCGGCGGCGGTGGGGGCCGTGCTCCTCTTCAGGGGCATGGACGTGCGGGCCGATCTCTCGGAAGAGCGGATCAGCTCGCTCTCCCCCGACACCCGACGGCTGCTTCGCGAACTCGACACGAGCCGCCCGATCGACATCAAGGCTTACGTCAGTCCCACGGTGCCCGAGGACTACACGCAGACACGTCTCAACCTGCTCAACATGCTGCGGCAATTCCAGCAACTCGGCCGCGGCAAGGTCAACGTCGAGGTGATCTCCACCGATCCCAAGACGGAGGCTGCGGCGCTGGCGGCGCAACAGTTCGGCATCGAGCCGGTGAATGTGCTGTCGCGGGTCCGCGGAGCCTACCGGGATGAGAGCATCTTCCTCGGCTGCGCCTTCACGAGCGGTTTGGAGAAAGTGGTGGTGCCGTTCTTCGACAAGGGCACGCCGGTGGAATACGAGCTGATCCGTTCAATCTGCACCGCCGCCCAGCAGAAGCGGAAACGACTCGGGGTGCTCACGACCGACGCCGATCTCTTTGGCGGCTTCGACATGGCCACCGGACAGCAGCGGCCGCGGCAGCCGGTGCTCGAGGAACTCGAGAAGCAATACGATGTGGTGCAGGTCGATGCGTCGGCACCGATCACCGACAGCTATGACGTGCTACTGGCGGTGCAGCCGTCGTCGCTGGGGCCGGAGCAGATGAACCATTTCGTGGCCGCCGTTCGCGCGGGTCAGCCGGTTGCGGTGTTCGAGGATCCGCTGCCGGTGCTGATGCAGGGCGTGCCAGGCACGGCGCAGCCCCGCCGCGGGCCGGGCGGGCCGATGGCGATGTTTCAGCCGCAGCAGCAGCCCAAGGGCGACATCGGCCAGCTCTGGCAGACGCTGGGGCTCAAGCTCATGGCGCGAGGCGGTCGGCCGGCCATGGGACAGACCGGCGCCAATCCGCTGATCGTCTGCCAGGATTACAACCCGCACCCCAAGCTCGATCTGCCGGATGAGTTTGTCTTCATCGATGCCGATCTCACCGTCGACGCTGCGGGCAAACTGCCCGGCTTCAATGCCCGCCAGCCGATCACCGCGGGCCTTCAGGAGGTGCTGTTTCCGTTTCCGGGCGCCGTCATCAAGGACGACAAGGCCGACGTGACCTGGACTCCGCTCGCCCAGACGGGGCTCCGCACCGGGACGATCGAGGTCGAGCAGGTGATGGGCAACGGCGGCGACATGCGGCAGTTGCAGATCTTCGAGAAGCAGGCGAAGGAGTCGATGGTGTTGGCCGTGGCGATCGAACGGAAGCAGGTGGCGGGCGGCGGCCAGGAGGCAGGCACGGATGGCGAGAAGGATGCTGGAGCGGCCTCAAAGCCGATCCGAGCCGTCGTCGTTGCCGACATCGACCTGATGGACGGCCGTATCTTTGGCCTTCGCAACCGGCCTGACGAGGTCTTCGGCCTCAACTTCGACAATGTCACGTTCGTGCTCAATATTCTCGACTCGCTCGCGGGAGATGACCGGTTTCTTGAGATCCGCAAGCGGAAGCCGAAGCACCGCACGCTCGAGCGTATCGAAGACACCGTGGCCGCCGCCCGCGAGAAGGCCGATGCCGAGCGGCAGAAGTTCATCGCCGAGTTCGACGAGGCGGAGCGGTCCGCCAACGACTCAATGCAGGCGGAGGTAGGCGAGTTCGAAAAGAAGATCAAGGAGATGGAGACCGCCGGCGACGCCGATCCGCAGGCGGCGATGCAGGCCGTGCAGCAACTCGCCAGCCGGCAGCGGCTCTCGCAGCGGCGGCTCGACACCAAAATCGAGCAGCTCAAGCGCAAGCGGGACACCGAGGTGGAGACGGTCGAACGGCAACTGGATGCAAAGATCCGCAAGGAGCAGGACCGGCAGAAGTGGCTGGCCGTGCTGCTGCCACCGATCCCACCACTCGTTGTGGCGTTCTTCGTCTACTTCCGACGCCGGGCGTTGGAGCGCGAGGGCGTGGCGAAGACGCGGCTACGGTGAGTGTTTCGCAGATGGAATCGGGTGCGTTCGATCGGGTGGGAGTCAGGTGAATACGATGGACACGACAGGCAGGACCCAGAGCATGATGCACGACAAAGGACACGAGAAGAGGTTTCGGCACCCGGACATGCACGAATCGACGGCGGCATCGTCGTCCGTGCTGGTTCGCACCGGGCTGTTTCTGCTGGGCGGGCTGGGGATGCTCCTGCTTGGGTCGGCCGTGCAGCCTCGATTTAAGGGTTCCGAGGTCAAGCCTGAGGAGCAGCGAGTGCTGTTCCCGGAACTGTCCGATGCGTCGAAGGCGGCCAGCCTGGAGATCGTGTCGTACGACGACGAACTCTCCACCCTGCATCCCTTCAAGGTGCTGCAATCGGGCGGCGTGTGGGTGCTGCCTGCCCACCAGAAATACCCTGCTGACGCGAAGGAGCAACTTGCCGCGGCCGCCACGGCGCTGGTCGATCTCAAGATGCTCGACGTCGTCAGCAAGTCCCCGGGCGATCACGAGACCTACGGCGTGATCGAGCCTGATCCTGAAAAGATCAAGCCTGGCATGACTGGCGTCGGGCAGCTTGTCGAAATTCGGGACGGCTCCGGCAACAAGCTGGCGCGGTTGATCATCGGCAAGGAGGACAAGCGGCGGGTCGGTGCCGATTCCGGCGGACGGACGCTGCGATTCGTCCGCAAGGCCGGTCAGGATCCCGTCTACCGCGTGGAGGTCGATACGTCGAAGTTCACGACGAGCTTTGGTGACTGGATTGAAAAGGATCTCCTCAAGCTCTCGCCTTGGGACGTGCGGCGGCTGGGGCTGGAGGACTACGCGCTGGTGGCTGTCGAGTCGAACGGCCGGGTCGGCGTGCAACTGGATCGGAAGTATCGGATCGATCTCGCTTATGACGACAAGGATGCGAAGTGGTCGCTGGTGAAGCTCGAAGCCTTTTCGAAGGAGGGTGAGCCGAAGGAAGAGAAGTTGGCCGAGGGGGAGGAGCTTGCCAGCGGCAAGCTGAACGACCTACGGAACGCCCTCGGCGACCTAAAAATCGTTGACGTGGCCCGCAAGCCTTCGGGGCTGAGCGCCGAACTGAAGGCGGAAGAGAGCTTCACGAACGACCGGGAGGCGGTGACATCGATGCAGCAGCGGGGCTTTCTGCCGCTCAAAACCGGTGAAATTCTCTCCACCGACGGGGAGACGATCGTGGGCATGAAGGACGGCGTGGAATACGTCTTGCGATTTGGCGCGCCGACCACCGTTGCCGGCGACTCGAAGGCGGGTGACTCAAAGCTGGGTGATGAGGAGGGGAAGGGAGGCGAGCCCAAGAAGAACGCCGCGGATGAGACCAGTGGCCGCTACCTCCTCGTGATGGCGCGGTTCAACGAGCAGCTGCTTGAGAAGCCGACGCTTGAACCGCTGCCGGACGGACCCGCCGACGAAGCCAAGAAGGAAGAGGATGGCAAGAAGGACGACGAGAAGAGCGACGGCGAGAAGAAGGATAGTGACGCCGCGGAGAAGAAGTCTGATGCGGCAGAGAGTCTTAAAAAGGCTGACGAGGCCGAGGCTGCGGCGCAGGTCGCACTCGAGAACCGTCGGCGTGTAGAACGGGAGAATCGCCGGAAGCAGGATGATTACGACGACAAAGTGAAGGCGGCGCAGAAACGGGTGCGGGATCTGAATGGCCGGTTTGCCGACTGGTATTACGTGGTTTCCGACAAGGAATACGCGAAGATCCACCTCGGCCGGAGCAGCATGGTGCAGAAGGTGGAGGCCAAGGCGGCCCAGCCTGCGGCTGTGGAGGACGGGCCGTGATGACTGCCGGCCGGAGGCGATGCGGCGGGTTGGAGCGATTGTGATCTGCGGCCGGAACTGATTCGCGGCCGGACGCGGAGCCGTCGTCTTGTGGAACCCCCTCTCAGACCGATAATAATGATCCTTTGACCGTTGGTTCCCTCCTCGTCGCATGCAGGCCGTCTATGCAATCCTCCTCCGCGGTATCTGTTCCAGCACCGGGCGGCCTCCAAGCAGAAGCGGTTTCCTCGCCCAACTCCGCAAGAGGGGTTCTCCGGGGTCTGGCCGGCTGGGATATCCGTTGGGTCACGGTGCATTGGGAGTATCTGCTCCCTATCGTGATGGTGCATGCGTTGGCATTGTTTGCCCTGCTGCCGTGGTGCTTCAGTTGGTCGGGACTGTTCATCGCGCTGATCGGCACGCATGTGTTCGGTATGGGCATCAACCTCGGTTACCACCGCCTTCTTACCCATCGCAGCCTCAAGGTGCCGCTCTGGCTGGAGCGGACGCTGGCAACGATCGCGCTCTGCTGCCTGGAAGACACTCCCGCACGCTGGGTGGCTACCCACCGGTTGCATCATGTTCACTCCGACGAACCTGAAGACCCCCACACTCCCCGAAACGGCGCGAGTTGGTCCCATATCGGCTGGCTGTTTCGGCGGGCCCCGGATCGCCGCACGCTCGCTTTTCTTGACAAGTATGCCCGTGACATTCTGGCTGACCGCTACTTCCGGTTTCTGGAGCGGCATCCGACCGTCACGCTCGGGATCTACATCGCCCACGCGGCCGCCTTCGCCCTGGCGGGGCTGGTGGTGGGCCGGATCTCTGGCGGCGATTGGGCCCACGGCGTGCAGCTGGGAACCAGTTGGCTGGTGTGGGGCGCGTTCGTTCGCACCGTGCTCGTCTGGCACATGACGTGGAGCGTCAATTCGCTGTCGCACCTGTTTGGCTACCAGACCTACGAGACCGGGGAGGACAGCCGTAACAACTGGCTCGTGGCGCTGTTGGCCGCGGGCGAGGGGTGGCACAACAACCACCATCACGATCCGGCGAGCGCCAGCGTGCAGCACCAATGGTGGGAGTTCGACCTGACATACTTCGAGATCCTGGTGCTCAAGCGATTGGGCCTCGCCACAGACATTATCCAGCCGCGGCATGTGCGTCGATCGGCGGCGTCGGTACGGAACTGACAGAGGCAGCTGCCGCGATGCCCGACATCCTCACTTCGCCAAGGCCCTCCCGCTTCGGGCGGGCCGTGGGCTTCCGGCTGGCAGGCATCGGCAGTAGCGTGCCGGCGAACGTCGTGACGAATGCCGATCTGGCCCGCCTCGGCTGCGACCCTGATTGGATCCTCTCCAGATCGGGTATCCACGAGCGGCGGCACGCCCCACCGGAGATGGCCACGAGCGACCTGGCCGCGAATGCCTGTCGGGCGGCGCTCACGGATGCGGGAGCCGACCCCGCGGCCGTCGATTTGCTCGTCCTCGGCACGTTCACCCCCGACATGAGTATCCCGTCCACCGCCTGCATCGTGCAGGAGAAACTGGGGCTCGACGCGCCGGCAATGGACGTGACCGCCGCCTGCGCCGGCTTTGCCTACGCCCTGGTGACCGCCGCCAACTTTATGGCCGCCGGCTCGAGCAGGCTGTCGCTCGTGGCTGGCGCCGACACGAACTCCCGCGTTGTCGATCCCGAGGACATCAAGACATGGCCCCTCTTTGGCGACGGAGCCGGGGCGGTGTTGCTGGAGGCATTGCCGCCTGAAGCCTCCGGACGGGATCACGGCCTGCTCGCCTTCTCGCTCGGGTCCGACGGTCGCGGTGCCGGCCTGCTCGCCTGCCCGATGAGTGGCTCACGACACCCGGTCTCGGCGGAGGGCCTGGCCAGGCGGGAACAGTTCATGCAAATGGACGGCCGTGCGGTGTTCAAGTGGGCGATCAGGCTCGCCGAGGAAAATATCCGGCAGGTGGTCGAACGATCGGGCGTTGCGATGGAAGCGATCGACCTGTTCGTGCTGCATCAGGCCAACGCCCGGATCATCGAGGGAGCACGCGAATCCCTCGGTATATCCAGCGACCGATTTCTGGTGAACCTCGACCGCTATGGCAACACGTCGAGCGGATCGATCCCGCTGGCGATGGACGAAGCCTGGCGCTCGGGCCGGATCGGCCCGGGCAGCACGATCGTGGTCTGCGGCTTCGGCGGAGGCCTTGCCTGGGGCAGTGCGGTGTGGAGGTTGTGAGTTCGCTGCGTGGTTCGGGGCTGCCCGTGCCCCGTCGCCGGACGCTCGCTACGGCCCTCTATGGCCTCCGCTCGCTCGATGCTGACTGCGCTCCGGCATCCTGCCTGCGCTGGTCAGCAACGGCGGCTTTCGGGACACGGGCAGCCCCTCACGGATTCCTCAGAGTCCGATACAAGCCCCCGGCGCGAGCCGGGGGATTTTTCTGCTGCACGCGGTTCGGGGCTGCCCGCGCTCCGTGGTATGTTTTGCGATCATTAATAGAAGGAGACACAGCATGACTGACGTGGGTGCGGTGAAGAGGCTGCCGGCGCGGGGCGACGTGGCCGTGGGGGATACGTGGGACCTGAAGAGCCTGTTTTCGTCTGATGCGGAATGGGCGGCGGCACTGGCCGAATGGGAAAAACGCATCCCTGGGTTCGCGGCATTTGCCGGCACGCTCGGCTCTTCGGCCGAGCGGCTCGCGGAGTGCCTCGAGTACGATCTCGCCGTCGACCGTGAGGGCGACAGGCTCGGCACCTATGCCCACCTGCGGGCCAGCGAGGATCAGGCCGCGGCCGATGCCCAGCGGATGACCGGTCGCTTTCAGCACGTGGCCACGCTGGCTGGGGAGAAGGCCAGCTTCATTCGCCCCGAAATCATGGCGATTCCACCGGCCACGCTCGATGCCTGGATGAAGCTGCCGGTGCTCGCTCCCTACCAGCTCCTGCTCGAACGCCTCACCCGGACGAGGCCGCACGTGCTCTCTGAGCCGGAGGAAAAACTTCTGGCAATGCAGGGGAGCTTCGCCGGTACAGCCGGGAAGGTGTTTCGACAGCTCACCGATGCTGACATGAAGTTTGGCAGTGTCTCCAACGGCGCAGGGGAGCAGGTCGAGCTGTCGAACGCGACGTTCGTGACCCTCCTGCACGACACGTCGCGGGAGGTGCGGCGGACGGCCTTCCAGCAGTATTACGCCCAATACGAGGCCCACGCCAACACGCTGGCTGCCACCCTTTCAGGCTCCAATGAACGCGATGCCTACGCGGCGAAGGTGCGGCATTATCCGAGCGCCGTCGAGGCGGCCCTGTTCGCCGACAACGTGCCGATCGCCGTCTACGACCAGCTGATCGCGGCGGTTCACTCGCACCTGCCGGCGGTCCACCGCTACTACGACCTGCGGAAACGGATCCTCGGGCTCGACGCGATGCACCACTACGACTGCTACGTGCCCCTCGTGCCGGAACTCGAACAGCGACACAACTGGAACGACGCGGTGCGGGTGGTGATCGAGTCGCTCGCACCGCTCGGTGGCGACTACACCACGCGGCTGGAGCAGGGGCTTCTCGGCCGCTGGTGTGACAGGTATCCCAACGCCGGCAAGCAGTCGGGGGCCTTCAGCTCGGGCACCTACGACTCCGATCCCTACATCTTGATGAACTTCCAGGAGGAGGCGATCGAGCACGTGTTTACGCTGGCCCACGAGGCGGGCCACTCGATGCACACGCGGTATTCGGCGGAGGCCCAGCCCTACCACTACTCCGGCTACACGATCTTCGTGGCGGAGGTGGCCAGTACGTTCAACGAGCAATTGCTGACGCGACTGTTGCTCAAGCGGGCGACTTCGCCCAAGGAACGCGCCGCGATCATCGCGCGGGAAATCGACTCCATCCGCAACACGATCGTGCGGCAGACGATGTTCGCCGAGTTCGAGCGAAAGAGCCATGCCTCGGCCGAAGCGGGCGAGCCGCTGACGCTCGACCGCCTCAGGGGCATCTACCGCGAGTTGCTCGACGCCTACTTCGGTCCGCGGTTTGTCATCGACAAGCAGTTGGAGCTGGAGTGCCTCCGCATTCCGCACTTCTACAACGCCTTCTACGTCTACAAGTACGCCACCGGTCTGGCGGCAGCGATCACGCTCGCCAAGCGGGTGGCGGAAGGGGGCCCTCAGGAACTCAAGGCCTACCTGGCGTTTCTCAAGGGAGGCTGCTCGAAGTGGCCGCTCGACCTGCTCCGTGATGCCGGCGTCGATCTGGAGAAGCCCGAGCCGGTCGGCACCGCCCTCACGCGGTTCGGCGAACTCGTCGATGAACTCGGCACGCTGCTGTAGGAGCAACGGTCCGGGGCTGCCCATGCCCCGAGAACCGGACGTTCGCTACGGCATCCTGCCTGCGCTCACTCGATGCTGACTACGCTCCGGCATCCTGCCTGCGCTTGTCAGGAACGCCGGCTCTC
>CANHCU010000113.1 GCA_947459185.1 Planctomycetaceae bacterium
GGCCGCGGCGGCCGTGGACGGCCCAATCTCCATCAGCAGCCAGCCCCCGGGCACCAACTTCTCGGCGGCCTCGGCCGCCAGCCGCCCCACCATCTCCACGCCGGTCGGCCCCGACACGAGCGCCGTCCGTGGTTCGTGCAGCCGCACATCACGGGGCAGGGCGTCGAACTCGTCCTCGCGGACGTAGGGCGGATTGCTCACGATCATATCCCACGGTCCCACCACCCGCGGATCGCTGAGCAGGTCGCAGGCCACAAACTCGATCCGTTCCGCGACCCCGTGCCGCGTCGCGTTGTTGCTGGCCACCGCAATCGCCTCAGGCGAGATGTCGGTGGCGACAAGTTCCGCCTGCGGCAGCCGTTTCGCTACGGTCACAACGATGGCGCCCGAACCGGTGCCAACGTCGATGATCCGTGGCCGCTGGCTGATCGCGCCGGCCGCCTGGCAGAGATCGAGCACGCGGATGACCAGCCCCTCCGTTTCGGGCCGGGGCACCAACACCGCCGGGCTGACGACGAACGACAACGAAAAAAACTCCCGGCTCCCGACGAGATAGGCCACCGGCTCCCCCTCGCCGCGCCGCTTCACGAGCGAGCGGAAACGGGCCCGCTCGTCCTCGTTCACAGGCACATCAAACGCCGTGTAGAGCGCGATCCGCGGACAGCCTCGCACGAAGGCCAGCAACACCTCGGCGTCGAGCCGAGGGGACTCGCTGCCCCGGCCTGCGAGCCAGTCGGTCGTCCACGTCAGCAAACGCCCCACCGTCCAGACATCGCCGCTCGGTTGTTCGCCTGCCATGCTCGAATCTCCACTTCGTCCGTGAATGGTGGTCTGGGAGGATCGATCTCGGTGCCGATCGCAGCAATCGACGGGCCGGCGACGGGACTTCAGGTCGAGACAGCCCTGGCGGAACGCTCCATCTCGCTCCTGCGCAACTCCCGTGCATGCCGCTCGATCGCCTCGATCACGAGGCCCAGCCGCCCGACCATCACCTGGTCGAGCGTGAAACTCTCATTGATGCGGTGGTCAGTGAGCCGGTTCTGCGGAAAATTGTAGGTGCGGATCCGCTGGCTGCGGTCACCCGAGCCCACGAGCGTCTTCCGTTCTGCAGATCGCTTATCGTGCTCGATCTGCCGTCGGTATTCATAGATCCGCGTCTTCAGCACGCGAAGCGCCTTGGCCAGATTCTTGTGCTGGCTCTTCTCGTCCTGGCATTGCACCACGATGCCGGTCTCCATGTGCGTGAGCCGGACCGCCGAGGCGGTCTTGTTGACGTGCTGCCCGCCAGGGCCGCTCGCACAGAACAGGTCCTTACGGTATTCATCCGGCGAGAGCGACACCTCCACGTCTTCCGGCTCCGGCAGCACCGCGACGGTGGCGGCCGAAGTATGAATCCGCCCCTTCGTCTCGGTGTCGGGCACCCGTTGCACGCGGTGGCCTCCGCTCTCGTGCTGCAGCCGTCGGTAGATCGCCCCCCCCTGCAGCCCCAGCACGAGATCCTTGAAGCCTCCCAGCTCCGTCGGGCTGGCGTCGAGCACCTCGACATCCCAGCCTTGTTCGGTGCAGTAGCGGCGATACATCTCGTAGAGGTCGCGGACAAAGAGGGCCGCCTCGTCGCCCCCCGTCCCGGCCCGCAGTTCCATGATGCAGCGGGAGCGGTCTGCATCCTCGTCGTCGGAGCAGAGGTCGAGCAGTTCGTCCCACTCCTGCTCCCGTCGCTGCCGCAAGCTGGGCAGTTCCGACTCAGCCAAATCCTTCAGGTCGGGATCGGCGCCGGCCGCCATCTCAACATGCTCGGCGATTTCGCGTTCGAGCGCCACAAACTGGCGATACTTGAGCGCCAAGCGAGCAAGCGTGCCGTGCTCGCGGGCACTGGCCGACAGCCGCGCCTGATCGGCGAGCACCACCGGATCCACAAGCGCGCGTTCGAGTTCCTCAAACCGGGAAAGCTTGGCTTCGAGTTGATCGCGCATGGATCCGGAGAACCGCCCTCCTGTGCTCACCAGCACTCACGCACACGGCCGTTTAGGAGGCCGGAGCGTCGGCCGCCTTCTTCGGCTTCTTCAGGCTCGCGTAGCCCGCAGAGGCGAACTTCGACTTGAACTTCTCGATCCGGCCCGCGGTATCGACAAACTTCAGCTTGCCCGTGAAGAAGGGATGGCAAACGTTGCAGATGTCCACCTTGATCTCGGGGACGGTGCTGTGCGTGTTGAACGTGTTACCACATCCACAACGGACGACGGTGTCGAGATACTTCGGGTGAATGCCTTCTTTCATGATCTTCTCTTCTTTGTGTTCTTTTGAATCTTCCGGCGGGGAAACGTCAGAGGATACTGGCTTCGCATCCGGCGGGCAACGCGGGATGCCGGGGCCGCGGAAAAGCCGCGTCCGCCCCCGCCATTTCGGCTCCATTTCGGCTAAGGCTTCACCTTTTTCTCCAGTTCCTCCGCCAGCAGCCTGCTGCCGAACCGCTGCGGCGATGCATCCTCGCGGAGGAGTTTGACGGCCTCCTCCGTGCGGCCGAGTCCGGCCAGTGCACGGGCCAGATTGCTGCGGGCCGCATCGGTCCAGCGGCTGTCGGGGGCCGCCTCCAAGGTCATCCGCCCGAGATAGTCAGCTGCCGTCGCGTTATCTCCTTCGGCCAGCGTGAGCACACCGAGCCAGTAGGTGGCGTCTTCCTTCATCTGCTCAAAGAGCCGCTTGACGCCTTCGACCTGCTCGGGTGGCACGGCCTTCACCGCGTCGGCAATCGCCTGCCGACCAGGCCGAGCCGCCAGGTAGCTCACCTTCGCGCCATCGGGGCCATCGAGTTCACCGCGAAACTCCCGCAGCCGCGCGGCATAGAGGGGCCGCACGAACCGCGTGTTCCTGCCGCCACCCAGACCATTGCCGCTCGTTTGCTCCGCAATCTGTACCGACATCACGGCCAACTCCCGACCAGCCGTCATCTGCACCCGCGCAGCGTCGCTCTGGCGGCGTGCCAACACTTCCCAAGGAAACTCCCAAAGCCCAATCCGACGCCCGCCGCCACCTGCTCCAACCTGATCGCCCGCCGGAGCCTCGACCGCCGGCAGGGCCTTGACCGCCCGCGCCCCCACGTCAGACGCATCGAGGGCGAGTTCCATGCCCCGCGAGCCCACGAGCTGCTCGTCCACGGCCCGCATTCGCCGGGACAGGCACCAGGGATCCGCGGCGACGAGCACTGACAATCCGGCGATGTCGGCGGCCTGCACCGGATAGCTCCGGTCGGGAAACGAGAGCCGCTTCAGAATCGCAGGATCGGCGGCGGCCTGCCTCGCCGTAGCCACCCCGACCCCGTCCGGGCCAGCGATCGGCATGCCGTAGGTCGGCTCGAAGAGCCAGGCCTCACCTTCGGCGATGACCGCCGGAATCCAGGCCCGCACGCCCTGATCTGGATCGCCTGTGGCGAGCATCACGCCATCGAGCCCCGCATGCCGCACCAATTCGAGAAAGATCCACGCCCGCTGTGCCGGACTGGCCCGGCCCGAGAGCAGGATTTCACCGGGCAGAAACCAACGGGTGCCCGGCGTGGATGCCGTTGCCGCCATCGGTGGGTCGCTCACGACCGCCAGCGACCGCACGGTCCAACGAAAGAGATTGACGGCGATTTCGAGGTCCTCGACGGCGTCGCCCCGGGCGCTGGCGGCGATGTCGGCTAGCCACCGCTGGTCCCGCAGGGACTGAATGTCTGTTGCGGCATCGAACACGGAACTGCCAAGCGATTCCGGCGTCGTGCCAGCGCGAAGCCGGTCGGGCAGCGTGGCGAAGAGCGGATCGACCTGCCAGGTAGCCGCGACGGGCGCCCCGGCGATCACGGCGGCGTGGCTCCACTGATTGAGCCGGTCGAAGACCTGCGCGAAGGCCGATTCCTCGTCGTAGTCATCGAGCCGGCCGAGCACGGCAACGGCGCCATCGAGCAGTTTCTCTCGGACATCCTCCGAGACCGCCGGCATCACCCGCACTTCTTCCTGAATCGTGGGCGGCAGGGGCGGCGGCGGCGAGTCGCAGCCGATCGCGAGTGCAACCAGGCATCCGGTCACGAGGCATGCGGTCACTCGGCATCCAGACAAGAGGCCTACGGTCACGGCACACTCGACCGGTATCGGCGGCCTGCCTGCGGCCTGCCACACTGGCCGCTGCGGATCATTGCCGCCCGTTCCCCGCGGATTCATCAGGTTGTCTCCATGCCTGCCAGACCATCCAAGCGGGCCTCGTGAATGCGCAACACACGCTCAACGACTCCTCGCAGACTCTCCAGTGGCACCATGTTGGGGCCATCGCTCGGACTCTGATCGGGCTCGGGGTGCGTCTCTAGAAACAAGCCATCAATGCCCACCGCAGCCGCGGCCCGAGCCAGCGGTTCGACCAGTGCCCGGTCACCCCCGGTCGAATCGCCGCGGCTGGCCGGTTGTTGGACGGAGTGCGTAGCGTCGAAGATCACCGGAACCCCCATGGCCCGCATCGTGATCAGGCCACCAAAATCGTTGACGAGCCTGCCGTAGCCAAAAAACGTGCCACGCTCGCAGAGCAGGATGTCGCGGCAGCCCCCCGCGAGCAGTTTGGCGACCACGTGTTTCATGTCTGCGGGCGCGACGAACTGCCCTTTCTTGACGTTGACGGCGCGGCCTGTGGCGGCAGCCGCCAACAACAGGTCGGTCTGGCGGCAGAGAAAGGCGGGGATCTGCAGCAGATCGCAGACCTCTCCTGCCGCCGTGGCATGCTCGGGCAGGTGGACGTCGGTGGTGATCGGCAGGCCCGTTTTGGCCCGCACCCGATCGAGCACGGCGAGCCCCTCGTCGAGACCCAGACCACGATAGGAGGACACGCTCGTGCGATTTGCCTTGTCGAACGAGGCCTTGAAGACAACGTTGATCGGCAGATCATCGGCAAGTGCCGCGAGCACCTCGGCGATACAGAGGCAGAGGTTTTCATCGTCGATGACGCAGGGGCCGGCGATCAGCAGCAATGGACTGTTTGGTCCGCACTGATGAGGCCCGACCATCGCGGGAAGTCGGGGGTTCACGAGGCATCCTTTATTCAAGCGGATTGGCGTGTCAGCGTTCGTGGCGAACGTTCTCAGCCGCCTGGCGTTCCACGCCGTGAGAATCATACAGGCCCGGTCCAGAAGACCGGCAGCCCTTGCAGATTGCGGCGCGCGCCGCAATCTGCAAGGGCCCCGATGGCAGCTGTCTCAATCTGCGGCAGCCGCACGTCGTGCAGGCGGCTGCCTCGACAAGGCCAGCGGGCCTCGCAAAACCGCCTCAAAACAGCCCTGCGGCTGAAATCCGTCTGATCGCGGGCCATGGCGTCGGCCGTTCTGAGAAAAACTTTTTCTGTGCGGGCGAATGTGGCACGCCAGATGCATGCCTTGGACAGCCGTCGGGAACTCAGGTCCCCGCCCCACCGCAATTTTGAAGTGGGGCCTCCGATCACTCCGGTCGCACGGTCGTCTGCCCCTGACCCGTGCGGCCAAGACAGGGTGCTCCTGTCGGGTCAGAGGCCCCACTTTTTTCTTTTCTTTGCGGTAATACGGGGTTTTCGCCGGCAGACTCTTGACGCATGTGGGCTCGGTGCGCTACTGTGCGGAGTTCAGGGCGGCTGGATTTCCACGCTCCGAGAGCGTTTTTCCGTCCCCGTCGGGCCAGCGTAGCTTCAATTGGCAGAGCACCGCATTCGTAATGCGGGGGTTGTGGGTTCGATTCCCACCGCTGGCTCTCATCTGCTTCCCACGCTCGCTTCCAATGCAAAGGGCCGTTCATGGTCGCCACCGCAAAGATCACTCCCGCTGCTCTCGATATTCGCGAACTCGTCACCGGCACGGGGCCGTTCGGTCCCGCTGAAATCCGCGGTCTCACCCAGGCTCTCGGCGGCAACGCAGCCGCCCATCGTGACGTGCGGGCAGCGGTCCGCGAACTGGAGCAGACGGGCGACCGCAGTCCGGCCTCGTCGGTGAGGCTCGGCGTCTGCCAGTATTTGCTGGGCCGCTATCGCGAGGCTCTCGACACGCTGCGATCCGCCGACGGCGGCGCGCTTGCCCTCTACCATCAAGGTCTTGCCCACGTCGCGTTGGAGACGTTCGACAAGGCGCAAGAGGCGTTTGAAGCGGCGAAGAAGTCTGGTTACGACGCCGTTGTCTGCGGCGCGGCGGCAGCCGAGGCCCTGCGGGCTGCTGGCAATCTCGATCAGGCCCAAAAGGCCATCGACGCCATGACTACGGGCAAGGATAGTGATGCGGCCCACCAGTCAGCCGATTACTGGGCCGCGAAGGGGGCAATCTTGGCCGACCGCGGCTGCCCCGCCAGCGAAGTGGCCGAGGCATTTGAAAAGGCGATCTCCATCGACCCGGGCCATTCGCACGCCCTGTTCGCACTCGGCGTTCTCAACGATCGCGCCGGCAACGACGACGAGGCGCAGGCCTGCTACGAGCGGTCCCTTGAGCGATACCCGGCATCGCTGGGTGCGCTGCTGAATCTCGGCATCATGCACGAAGACCGCAACGACTTCGCCAAGGCCCAGCAGTGCTATCGCCGGATTCTCGAGGCCATCCCCGACCACCCACGGGCCAGACTGTTTCTCAAGGATTCCTCGGCGTCCGGTGATCTGCGCACGGAAGAGCAGGAGCAAAAGCAGCGGGATCGCATCGAGCAGGTGATGGGCCTCCCGGTGAGCGATTTCGAACTCTCCGTCCGCAGCCGCAATTGCCTGCAAAAAATGGGCATCCATACCCTCGGCGATCTGGCCCGGACCAGCGAGGCGGAAATCCTTGCCAGCAAAAATTTCGGCGAGACCAGCCTGGTCGAGATCAAGGACATGCTGGCCTCCAAGGGCCTCTCCCTGGGCCAGTTCGCGGCCCCGGCTGCAGTGGAAGAGCCGGAACAGGAGCAGGCCGAGCCGTCGGCCGACGAGCAGGAGCTGTTGTCGCAGCCGATCACCGAGCTGAATCTGTCTGTTCGGGCCCGGAAGTGCACCACGAAACTCGGCATCAACCTGATCTCCGAACTCGTCCGCCGGACGGCCGAAGATCTCATGGAATGCAAGAACTTCGGCGTTACAAGCCTCAACGAAGTCCGCGAAAAGCTGACCGAGCGGGGCCTCAAACTCCGCGGCGACTGAGTAATATTTGGGCGACAAGTGCCGTGCTTTCCGCAAAAAACCACCCTGCGGAGGGGGTTTTTGTTTGCGTTTGCCCCCGGTTCCCGGTACCGTTGGATCATGCAGTCAGGACGCACGGCTCCAGCGGAGGCCGCGTCTGGTTGCGCCCACACCGGAAAGCCCCAACGGATGACCTCAGCCAGCCTCAAGGAAAAACCAGTTCGTGATCTTGCCCGCCTTGCGAAGCAGCACGGCGTGGCTGGCTGGCACGCCATGCGGAAAGATCAGCTCATTCGAGCGTTGGTTCGTAAGGCCCGCGCCCGGCCACCGGTGGCGGCGGCCACCCGCAGCACGGCGATCCCGCTCCGGAGCAACGGCCACGACGCCCGACCCGGTACACCGGCTTCTGTGGGCGTGATCGCCGGTGCGACCTCCGCAGGGCTTTCAAGCGGAGGACTCGCAAGTGTAGGCCCAGGCGTAGTCCGTGCCAGCGTAGGCCGTGCCAGGGCCGTGGCACCGGCTCAGGATCCAGCTGTTGCCCTCCGACTCCAACAGGCCCGTGAACGCCTCCTGAAGGCCAAAAATCTCTCCACACCGCCCGAGGGCGGCCGTTCAGCCCGTCCGGTTCGGGATCGCATGGTGCTGATGGTTCGCGGCCCCCACTGGCTGCACGTCTTCTGGGAACTCACCGCCCGCAGCATCGCGCGTGCTCAGGCGGCTCTTGGCCAGGAATGGCACGGTGCCCGACCGACCCTGCGGCTGATCGAACTGGAGAGCGGGCTCAATGCCTCGCCTTCCGAACGGGTGGTCCGCGAGATTGCGGTGCATGGCGGGGTGAAGAATTGGTTCATCGACATCCGCGACCCGCATCGGTACCGCTGCGAGATCGGCTACCTGGCGATCTCCGGCCGCTTTCATGCCTTGGTGCGGAGCAACGCTGTGACGATGCCGAGCCCCCCTCAGGGCGACACCTTGGACGCGCACTGGGGCGAAATCGTAGACGACTGCGAGCGGATCTACGCGATGAGCGGCGGCTTCTCGGCCGAGCATTCGAGCACGGAGCTGCAGGAACTCTTCGAGGAACGTCTTCGCAGGCCGATGGGGCCACCGGCTGCCCGCTGCACCGGAGCGGAGGACGAAGACGGCGAAGATGGCACCCCGGCCTTCGAACTCGAAGTGGACGCTGAGATGGTCGTCTATGGCGTGACGCAGCCGGGTGCTTACCTCACCTTGCAGGGAGAGCCGGTCAAGGTGCATGCTGATGGAACGTTCCGCGTGCGCGTGGACATGCCCAACCGCAGGCAGGTGCTGCCGATCGTCGCCAGCACGGCCGACGGCGCCTCGCGGCAGACGGTGGTGATGGCAGTGGAACGCAACACCAAGTCGATGGGACCGGCCGGTCGCGAGCAGCAGGATTGAGCGTCGAGGACGATGCCGGGATGTGTGCGATCCAGTGGAAGGAGCGTGCGGCGATACGTTTTCTGTCATGTTCGTGATGCGTCGATCCATGTCGGTGAGCTCTTAACGAGGCTCGTTGGGGGCCGATTGACGGCTCCGGTCGCGTGTACAGCCGAAGGCTTCCGGCCTGACCAGGAAACTGGCCTCCGCCGGGAACACCGCTCGGATCACATGCCCCGGGGCCCAGGCACCCCCGTCTGTTTTTTAAAACGAGCTCTCCGCATCACACGGCGCCACGGCATTGCGGTGGAAAACGTATCGCCGCCTGCTTTTCCTGCACGCGGCACGGGGCCAGCCCTGAGACATTCCAAGGCCGTCCGCATTGGTTCGCCGGCTGCGCCATGCTCGTCGCTGGCGGACTTGAGGTCTCCGACCCACCTGCGGTGTGCTACAGGAGGCTCTCGGACGATGGTGAATCGCTCGTGAGTCGCAAAGTTCACCAGCTCCTGCGCGTGCCTCCGACCGGCTCCTCAGCATCAGAGTTCACGAAAAACACAACATCCTGTCGTTTTTTCTTGGCAAACGCAGTTTGCTGGTGCTGTGATTCGCATCCTGCGAACCAGTCGTGGAAGGAAAAAAAGCCGTAGCGACGAGCCCTCCGCCGTCGGACCGGCGGACGAAGTCATTCTGCCGTCCACGGCGGTGTGGGCCGTAGGACGCGTGCATCCCGGTGCGACCTACCGTCGCGGGCCGCGGGTGGCCTGCTGGGCTGCCCAGGCCTCGAAGAGCGGCTGGGGCTGGCCGCGAACCACGCTGGCAAATGCCTGGTCGAAGGGCGTGCCTGCGTCGAGTTGCGCGACGAGCGCCTCGAGCCGGCTGACGCTCGGCATGATCGCAGCGATGAAGCCGCCCCCCACCGTGGCCATCGCCACCGGATCGCCACGGCCGCCGAAAAAGTCTGCGGGCGAGCCGCACCGCTGCACCGCCGCCGGCAGATCACGTCGCCAGGCCTCCACCAGGTCTGCCTTCGGTTCGAACTTCATCGCGACCGCCCGCCCGGCCCCCTTGGCAAACCAAGCCGGCACGCCCCGGCCGAGGAGGGCGGCCGTGGTCATCTGTTCGGCGAGGAGGGCGCTGGCATCGGTCTGGCCATCGTGCTTCCCTGCCGAAGGCTTCTCGCCCAAAGACTTGCCTCCCGCCGGCGGGACGACCGCGGCGTAGACCACGTCGCCCAGGACACCAGCCACCGCCGTCACGCCCTTGGGACGTTCGTCCGAAAACGCGGTCTGCCAGAAGCTCGACAGGTCGTACCCCTTCGCAAAACCGTAGGCGACGATGCCTCCTTTGATCAGCGGCGGCTTTCCCCCCATGACCTCCTCCCGAAGCCGGCCTTCAACCGCTTCGGCCGTGTCGGCGAGTTCCTCCAACTTCGCAGCCGACAGGTTGCCAACCACCAGCACGTCGCCGCGTTCAATCACTGCTGGCTTCTCATCGGGGATCGCCCGCGTCCAGAGGCTGCCCGCAGCCTGAAACCGCACCTTCTTCAGCTCGTCATGCGACAGCTTCTGCGACCGGCCGGCGGCGGTGAGGGTCTCCAGGTCGGCCTTGGGCGTGAGCAGGTCGAGCGTGGCGCCCTGGTCGATCCATTTCTGAATCGTTGCGATCACGTCGTCGGCCAAAGGCGGCTTGCCGAGTGGCATTCGCTGCCCCTCGATCCCGGCCCCCTTGAGCTTCTTGATCAGCAGGCTTTCAGCCCCTTTGCCCGACACGACCGGGCTGCCGCCGCGACCTCCGCGGAGCAGCCGTTCGAGTGACACCATGCTCAGGTTTGCCTCCGGCTGCATGGCGTCGTGGCAGCCCGAACACTGTTCGAGCAACACCGGGGCGACATCGGCCGCAAACGATACATCACCAGCCTTGAGCTTTACGGCCACGATCGGCTTGGTAGGCACAACAGCGGGAGGAGGGGCGGTGGCCTGCCGCGCGAGGCCGTCGATCGGGGCCGTGGGATCAGGACCGTCGAACGGGGCTCCGGCATCGATCCACTTCATCAACACGCCCAGATCCTCGGGCGACACCTTGCCGCCCCCTCGCGGCATGTCGCCGCTGAGAATCGTTTCGACAAGCCGGCTGGACTCTCCCGCGCCCGGCTGCACCATGCCCGACTTCATCAGCCCCGCGTACGACACCATCTGAAAGCCACCCTTGCGGCCGGCAATGTGGCAGCCGCCACAGTGGCGAGAGAGGATCGGTGCCACCTGCGCGGTGAACGTCAACGCGGGCTTGGCGGCGGGCTTGGCGGCTGGCCGAGCCGCGGCGACAGGTTTGGCAGCCCCGGCAGCCGGCGCCGCGGCATCCATGGGCTTGCCGGCCGGCTTTCCGGCCGCCGGTTTGGGAGATGAAGCCTTCGCGGTCCCCATCTTGAGCGGAGCCCGCGAGATGCCGCTCACATCCGCGCCCTCCAGTTCGAGATCATTCCGCAGCGATCGGCAGCGTTCCCAGAGGCTGCGGAGGCCGGCCGTCGGCGCCGTGCCCTCGGCCGCCAATGCCTCGATCGCCTGCGACGCCTCGGCCACACGGGCCGCCGCCTTTCCGGGCTTGCCCTCGTCGAGCAGTTTTTTCCCGGCATCGAGAGTCTCCCGAATATCCTTCAGGGCGTTGCCCGCGGCCCCGGAGGCTGGCTCCGCTGCGGCGGCCGGACCGACCCCCAGCACCGCCACGAGGCAGATCACCGCCAGGGACATGAGGACGTCCATCGCTCTCGCTCGCGAAGTCAATATGGTTGCAATCGATACGGTCAACATACGACTGTCTCGCCTGTCTTTTATCGGGCGCCCGCAGCAGTCCACCAGCATCCCAGCCCAAATGCGGCTGCCGCGATGACAGGGACAAGGATCACGTAAGCATAGATCGCCCGGCGGGAAAGCGTGATGCTGTTGAAGGAATCCCGGGGGTGCAGAGTCCCGTCGGCTTCAACGGCAGAAGGGAGTTCGAACGAGTCGTCGGCGAATATTCCCCCGGCCGACGCCACTCGAGGCATCTGCAACGACGCCAATGACCGCTCGACCGCGGCGTCTTCAAACGCTGTCGGCTCATGCGCATCCGCCGCCGCGGGCACGACGACGCGGGTGCCACACTTTGGGCAGGGAAGGGTGTTGCCTGCCCAGCGTTTGGGGACATGGAGCCGAGCCCGGCAGCCTGTGCAGCGAAACCCGATCGGCATGGATGCCTACCCAATCCGTTGGCCGCGACGCGGCACGTTGCGTGGTCGCGTTTCTTGCTCTTGCTACTGGTCTGCGAGGGGGCTGTCTGACCGATCCGGCCGCTCTGGCCTGCTGGTGCCCGCCTCAAGCGTCATGATCCCACTGGCAGTGGCGGTGGCCGCCAGTGCCAGGAACCAGGCCGCACCGATGACGAGCCCAACCCGGCCGCAGGCAGCGGCGCCGGATTCGTCGCCCAGAGAAGAAAGCAGGGCCCCGAGCCCAAGCACGACAGCGATCACCATCGGTAGCAGAAGCGTCAACAACACCCCCCACGCGAGGAGCCGACGTATGAGTTCCCGCATGGAGGTGCTCGCTTGTGAGTCGGTGACCAACACTTCCGGCCC
>CANHCU010000114.1 GCA_947459185.1 Planctomycetaceae bacterium
AGGGAGACGACCAGATCTTCCAGCTGCAAGAGCGGCCTGCCACTCGTGGCCGCCACGACGTTGCCCGCCGCGTCCACGGTCAGCGCGTCTGCCGGGCCGGCGAGGATGATGTCATGGCCGTCCGTATCGACAAACACGTGGGTGATTCGTTCGAGTCCGCCAAGGAAGAGCACCTCGGGGGGCAGCGGCTGGCCGGCGTTGGCGGCCTTCACCGCTGCAACGATCTTCGCGAGGGATACCTTCCGAAGCTTCGTGGCCGCGCCGTGGTCGGCCGCGCCACTTGCCAGCGCCTGGCGACGCTCCTTGGCCAGCGATTCGACCGCCCGAGGATCGAGGTTTCGCACGATGCCGTCGGCGTCGATCGAGATGCCACCCACCGCACCACCGAAGCCCATGCCCATGCCACCCATTTGGGCGCGGGCTTCGCCATGCCATGCCAGGGCCAGGCAGAGGACAGCAGAGGCAAGCCCTGCCGTCAAACGGCGACCAGACAGGCTGGCAGTTGGTGACAGGATTTTCATGCCGCAGTTCATGGGCAACCTTTCATGGCAGGCCAGGCATGACACCCCGGGCCTGGCGATCATGTGAAGCATGGCGTGGCCTCCGAGGGGGCCGGTGGACGGACGGTACCGCCGGGGATGCTAGTCGCGGAGGGCCCGTTGCGGCAAACCCGTTTCTGACGGTCAAAACTCGTTTTTCTTCCTCCCGCAGTGGTATCGCGGCGGCGAACGGCCGAGAGTCTGGCTGGCGGCCCTCCCAAAACGACTGCCGCTCAGTCATGATGCATAGGAGAAAAGAACCACGACATGGCCTCCGTTCCCACCACCTTCCTGCTCGTTCGCGATCCCGTTGCCGGCCAGGCAGTGGTTCCGCTGCTGTCGGGCGAACGCGTGACCCTCGGCCGCGCTCCGAGCAATCGCATCGTGCTGCATGACGAGCAGGCCAGCCGTTTTCACGCGGAAATCTTCAACGCTGCGGCGGGGTGGTCGATCCGGGACCTGAAGAGCCGCAACGGCACGCTCGTCGGTGGCGAACTGCTCTCCGCCGACCGGTTGCTGATGCCCGGCGACATCGTGGCCGTCGGCCGCGTCGAGATCGTCGTCTGCGACGGCGAGCCAGCGGCTGTTTCGACGGGCGAGGCCGACGGACTTGGCGGCACGGCGACCGGCGAGATGCCGGTGGAGCTTGAGGCGTGGCATGCCTCGATCACGCATCGCCGCGCCAAGAGCCGACTGCTCGACGACATCTGTGAGGCGGCGGGAACCGCGCCCCGCGTGGGCCGCGCTGCCGCCGAACTCTGCAGGCTGGCATTTTCGCTGGGGCGGGCGAACGACCTCAAAGCGGTGGCATCGCTGGCGCTCGAGTCGGCCATGCAGGGGGCCGGCGCCATCCGGGGGATCGTGCTGCTCCCCGACCAGATCGGTGAGCGGTCGGCCGCGGCGCGGCAGGACGCGACTGGTCCGACTTTCGGACTGACCCAGACCGTCGCGGTGCCGGCAGACTGGTCGTCCACCGCTGTGCCGACCGGAGTGATCGCCGCGGTGCTGGGAACCGACGAAGCGGTGCTGGCGTGTGCGGCAGCACCGGACGGCGGGCGCGTGGCTGGTATTTCTGCGCCCATTCGGCTGGGTGGCCATGCCGTCGGCATCCTGCACCTCGAAGTGGATGGCCAGCAGCGAGAGGCCACCCCCGACGACCTGGAATTCGTGATGGCGGTCTGCGATGCGCTCGGCCTGGCAATCGACAACCTCGCCGCCCGCGAGGTGCTCTCCTCGCAACTGGCCCGGTCAACCGACGAAAATGAACAGCTCCGACGGCGACTGGGCGAGGAATGGCGGATGATCGGCTCCAGTGCCGGCCTGCAGACCATCGTCAGCCAGATCGAGCGAGTGGCGGCCACCAAGGCCACCGTGCTGATCCGCGGCGAGAGCGGTGCCGGCAAGGAACTCGTCGCGCGGGCCATCCACGAGGCAAGCAGCCGGCGGACAGCCCCATTCGTCTGCATGAACTGCGCGGCCCTGTCGGAGACGCTCCTGGAGAGCGAACTGTTCGGCCACGAAAAGGGCGCCTTCACCGGCGCCACCGAGCGCAAGGCCGGAAAGTTCGAAGCCGCCCACAAGGGCACGCTGTTTCTCGACGAGATCGGCGAGATGAGCCCGGGGATCCAGGCGAAGTTTCTGCGGGTGCTCGAGGGGCATCCGTTCGAGCGGGTTGGCGGCAGTGCCCGTGTGCAGGTTGATGTCCGCGTGGTGGCGGCCACCAATCGCCATCTGGAGGAGGCCGTGGAGGCCGGTGACTTCCGCCGCGATCTCTACTTCCGGCTCAAGGTCGTGGAGATCTTCGTTCCGCCGCTCCGCAAGCGGCCGGATGATATCGCGATCCTGGCGGCCCATTTTCTCAAACGATTCGCAACGGAGGCGGGGCGTCGTGTGCGTGGATTCACGCCGGAGGCGACGGCGGCAATGCAGGCCTATCACTGGCCTGGCAACATCCGCGAGTTGCGCAACAGCATCGAGCGGGCGGTCGTGCTCTCGCAGGGGGAATGGATCGACGCCTCTGAACTGGCGCTCTCCCACCTCGCCTCCGCAGGCGACACCGGCAGGATGCCGACGGGGCATCAGGCCCCGTTCACGCCCACGACGCTCGACGAGATGGAGCGGAAACAGGTGCTCGCGACACTCGAAGCCGTCGCGGGCAACAAGACGAAGGCGGCCGCGATTCTCGGCATCGAGCGTTCCACCCTCGACCGCAAGATGGCCCGCTGGGCGAAGGAGTAGCGGCGACGGTTCGGGGCTGCCCATGTCCCGTCGCCGGACGTTCGCTACGGCATCCTGCCTTCACTCACTCGATGCTGACTGCGCTCCGGCATCCTGCCTGCGCTGGTCAGCAACGCCGGCTCTCGGGACACGGGCAGCCCCTCACGGAACAGCGCCAGGCCCGGAGGGCCGGGTAAGCACCAGCGGGCGGAGGCCCGCCAAGGAACGTTCGGCACGATGCCGAGACGTTCCGTGTATCCAGCCCCTCACAGACCGAAATACCGCTTCCAGCCTTCGACGTCGGCCGGGCCTGGTTCGGGTGGCTTCGTCTCGGCTTGTCGGCGGCGCTTCCGACGCTCTTCGCGCATCGTGGCCAGCCACTCGTCGCTCGACACGGCCTGCGCCCGGCGGCGACGGGCCGCGATCTGCAGCCGGCGGTCGCCCGACACCACGACCAGGCTCGAGGGGGCGTTGGCATCCTCGACCAATTCCTCGATGAGCGAGTCGGCATCGGGGTATTCCCTGGCGAACCAGACGCGGATGCCGCCATGCGTGAGCCGCGAGGGCAGACCGTCTGGGGCGCGGGCGGCGTCAAACACCACGATCGTGTCGGTGGCCGCCTCGCCCAGCAGGTCGAGCAGCATGTCGAGCAGCGCCAGCCGCGACTTCTCGAAGCCTCGCGGCCCCCGTTCCTCGCCAAACACGCCCGACGCATGCAGCAGGTTGTAGCCGTCGATGATGAGCGTCATGCAGAACGCGGGGATTCAATCCCGACCCAGCCGATACTTCACACGGCCCGCCACGATCGTCGCCACCGCCCTGCCCTGGAGGGTCCAGCCGTCGAAGGGCGAGTTCACGCTCTTTGACCGGAACGATTTCACATCGACCTTCCACGACAGGTTTGGGTCGATCACCGTAATGTCGGCCACGGCACCGGGCCGCAGGGTGCCGCGATCCACGCCCAGGATCCGGGCGGGCAAGGTGCTCATCGCCTCGATCATCCGCGACCAGCCGATCTTCCCCGGCGACACCAGCCTCGTGACGGTCAGTCCCACTGCCGTCTCCAGGCCGAGGATCCCGAACGGAGCGCGGTCGAGTTCAAGCATCTTCTTTTCGGGGGCGTGAGGGGCATGGTCGGTGGCGATGCAATCGATGGTGCCGTCCACGAGGCCCGCGATGATCCCCTCCACGTCGGCGGCGGTCCGCAGCGGCGGGCTCATCTTGTAGTTGGAGTCGAAGCCACGCAGCCCCTCGTCGGTGAGCGTGAAGTGGTGAGGACAGGCCTCGGCCGTCACGCTGGCGCCGCGGGCCTTCGCGGCCCGGATCAGCTCCACGCCTCCGGCCGTCGAGACATGCATCACGTGGAGGCGACCACCGGTCACCTCGGAGAGCGCGATGTCGCGTCCGATCATCACCTCCTCGGCCGCGGCCGGCATGCCGGTGAGGCCGAGCACGAGCGACACGAGCCCTTCGTTCATCACGCCGCCACGAGACAGTTCCAGCACCTCTTCGTGGGCCAGAATCGGCTTGTCGAACATGCGGCAGTATTCGAAGGCGCGGCGCATCAACTCGGCGTCGTAAACCGGCGCGCCGTCGTCACTGAACGCCACCGCGCCGGCCTCCACGAGCTGGCCGATCTCGGCGAGTTCCTTCCCTTCGCGGTTGCGGCTCACGCAGCCCACGACAAACACGTTGCAGGTGTCGGCACGGGCCGCCTTCTGGTGGATGAACTCGACGGCTGCCTGCGTGTCGATCGGCGGCTCGGTGTTGGGGATGCAGGCGACGCTCGTAAACCCTCCGGCAAGGGCCGCCCGGGTACCGGTTTCGATGGTCTCGTCCTCCTCACGGCCCGGCTCGCGCAGGTGCACGTGCATGTCGATGAGGCCCGGACTGACCACCAGCCCCGTGGCGTCGATCGTCTGATCGGCAGCAGCGTCGCTCCGGCCGATCACGGCCACTCGGCCGTCGCGGACGAGGACGTCATCGACGCGATCGATGCTCTGCGCGGGATCGACGACCCGCCCGCCGCGGATGAGAAGGGTGCTCATGAGTGGCTCCTGTGTGGGAGGCTGGCGGCGCCAGGATCACGCGGCCCGCAGGTGAGCCAGAGCACGCCCATTCGAACCGCCAGCCCGTTGGTGACCTGGTCGAGGATCAGCGACTGGCGGCAGTCCGCCACCTCGGCCGTCATCTCCACACCGCGGTTGATCGGCCCCGGGGCCAGGATCAGCAGGTCGGGCTTGGCGCGGGTGAGCCGGTCGCTCGTCATCGCGTAGAGGTGGGCATACTCGCGAACCGACGGAAAGGGCCGCATGTTCTGCCGTTCGAACTGAATCCGCAGCAGGTTGAGCACGTCGCACCGCGGCACGATCTCGTCGAGATTATGCGACACCTCCACACCCAGTTCCCGCCAGCGTGGCGAGACGAGCGTGGGCGGGCCGCAGAGGATGACCTTTGCCCCGAGCTTGAGGAGCCCCCAAAGGTTCGACCGGGCCGTCCGGCTGTGGGCGATGTCGCCGACCAGACCGACAGTCACTCCGTTCAGATCACCGAGCCGCTCGCGGATCGAGAAGATGTCGAGCAGCCCCTGGGTCGGATGCTCGTGCGGCCCATCACCCGCATTGATCACGCCGACATCGAGGTGCTGGGCCAGCAGGTGCGGGGTGCCGGGCGTGCTGTGGCGTACGACGACGGCATCGATCCCCATGGCCTCGAGGTTCCGAGCCGTATCGATGAACGACTCCCCCTTCGACAGGCTGCTGGTCGATGCCGAGAAGTCAACCACGTCGGCACCCAGCCGGCGGGCAGCCAGCGAGAAGCTCGTCCGCGTGCGGGTGGAGTTCTCGAAGAACAGGTTCACGACCGTCGAGCCTGTGAGCACCGAGAGCTTTCGCCGACAGTTGTCAGTGGCCTCCTTGAAGAGTGCCGCCGTGTCGAGCAGCAGCCGGATTTCATCACCGGTCAGCCGCTCGAGGTCGAGCAGGTGGCGGTGGTGCCAGCCGGCGGGGACTCGTTCAGACTGGAGCGTTGGTGGGGTCATTGGGAGCTTGGGCAAATTGGTGACTGTCGGCGGACCCTTGCGGACTCAGGCAGCGGCGGGCGGAAGTGTAGCAGCTTGGCTTGTTTTTTTCGCGGCGGCGGGTGGCCGCAGACCCGGGCCAGAGCGCAGCCGCGCGGCTGCTCTTGCCCCGGGAAGTCCAGAAAATTTACTCTCCCCCCCGAATCACGCCCTGCCCGCCTGGGCAGCCGCGGGCGATCGTGTGGCTGGGGCCTTAGTGGGCTGGCTGTTGGCAGCGATGAGAAACCGCATGAAAAACTCCCCTGCTGCTCTCCGAAATGGCTGGTTGCATCTGGCCGCCATGGTCTGCATGACGGCATCCTCCGGCTGCACCTCGGTGATCAGCTCGGCGTACCTCCGCGAGACCTGGCTCGACGCGGTGGAGCACGCCTCCGAGACACAGGCCGACGCCAAGGGGAAAGGCAAGACCGCTCAAGCCGACGACCACGAAGCAGAAGAATCCGAGGTCGCCGACAGCTCGTCTGCAGACGCCGATACAAGCGATTCTTCGGAGGCAGCAGCCTGGTCGCCTGCGACGCTCGACGAGGCAGTCGTCGAGGCGGATCACCGCCTCGCAGAATCTGGCGGACTGAACGACGCCGCCCGTGGCATGCTGATCACGACGCTCAAGGGCACGCCCCGACAGGATTGGCCGGTCGTCATCGAGGAGTTCACCGCGGCATTGAACGCCGCCCATGGCGACAGCGACGCGGGTCGTGCTGATGCCACGGGGCTCGCCGAACAGTCTGGGCCGCCATCGGAGAGCGTTGCCGCCGTGGCAATGGAGCGGGAAGCTGCCGCTGCGGTCGCAGAGCCGGTCGCTCCGATGCCGCCGAGCGAGGCAACGGTCGAGGCACCGCCAGCCGCTCCTGCGGAGTCTCGGCAACAAGCCACGCCGGCGACTGCACCGAAGCCCATTTTCGCCGTCCAAAACGCCTGCTTCGCCTCGCGGGTGCGGGCCTGGGGCGTTGTTGACCGCTTCGATTCGGCTCAGTTTGAGCCAGGCCAGGAGTTGATCGTCTATTTTGAACTCGACCAACTGGCATCGCGAGAGTCAGCCGAAGGACACACCACGCGGGTCGATACCGTGCTGAGGCTCGTCGGCGCCGATGGCCGTCGGGTGCACGAATGGACCTTCGAGCCGTTGGAAGAGACCTGCGGCAGCCACCGGCGCGACTACTTCGCCAGATACCTCGTGGAGTTGCCTGCATCGACGCCGGCCGGGCCGTGCCGGATCGAGGTCGCCGTCACCGACACGATCGCCGGACGGACAGCCCAGACGAGCCTGCCACTGGATATTGGCAGTCGCTGAGCAGTGGGGTGACGGGCGACACCGTATTCCCTTGCTTGCGCTGCGGGCTTGGATGGGGAGCGGCCGGGCTTGGATGGGGAGCGGAACACAACTCCCATACAAGCCCGACGCGCCAGCGAGGGAATCCGGGTTGTGCACAACCCGAGTGATGTCTCACCCGCCGACGTCACGGCGCGGGGAGTGGTTGGATCGCCGCCGGGGCGGCTGGTGCAGCGGGCTCGTTCGCGCGGCGGGGATTGAGTTCGCTCTCGGCATCGTTGGTGGAGATGACGGCAGGCGCGTCTGCTTCGAGGGGAAACTGTTCCAGCTGGAGCAGACTGGCGATGATCACGGCGCTCGTCCAGCGGTCGGCCTGTGCCTCGACGTAGGCCAGCTCCGTTTCGGTGAGGATCTTCTGGGCCTGCAGCAGGCTGAGAAACGTCAACTCCCCACGGGCATAGAGCGTTTGCGTGAGTTGCACGGTCTCCCGAGCCTTCGGCAGGATGTACTGCTCGTACCACTCGACCAGCCGCTGCGACGTGCGGTAGGTCGCGATCGCCTGCGCGGCCTGCGTGGCCAGATCAATCTCGACGGTGCGGAGGTCTGCCCGCGAGGCGGCGATGTCGGCCCGCGCTGCGCGGATGTTGCCCTGATTTCGGTCAAAGAGCGGAACAGCCATCATCACCTGCACGAGGCCCTGATCCATGGCAGGGATGCCGACCTGCCGCTGGTAGCCGCCCATCAGATTGATGTTCGGGATCGGCTGCACGACGGCCCGTTCCAGGGTCCACTGGGCCCGGGCGATGTCGGATTCCACCACTCGGGGCTTGGCGTTGCTCCGCACCACAGCCTCCTGCAGCGTCTTCAAGTCGAAGTTGGGCAGCTTTCGCATGAGGTCGCCCTCGATTTTGCCAACATCGGCCCGCGGCAGGCCGATCGCCGTGGCGACCTGCCGTCGCCCCGTTTCGATGAAGACTCCCGCGTTGAGTAGACGGACCTCGGCCCGATCCCGCTCGATGCTCCAGAAGAGCACGTCAGCCTTCGTGCCCTCGCCCGCTTCGGCCAGTTGCCGGCCGATCTCGTAGGAGCGCTTGGCGATGTCCATCAGCAGTTGATAGATCTCGACCCGCCGTTGCGACACGAGCAGGGCGTAGAAGCTCTGCCGAACCTCGGTGAGAACGTCGTAGCGGGCGCGGATCAGTTCGTATTCGGCCATCTGAACTTCCCGCAGGGCCGCCTGCTGGGAGAGCCGCAGTTTGCCGGCAGTGACGAGGTCCTGCGCGACCGTCCCCGACCACTGGCTTTGATCGCCCGCAATCTGCGGTGAAAAGCCGGCGACGACCGGATTGGGATAGAGCCGCGCCTGCACCGCCTTGCCGCGGGCTGCCTCGACCGCGGCCTGCGCGGTCCGAAGCTTCGGATGGTTCTGGAGTGCCATCGCCACGAACTCATCGAGTGTCTTGGGCGACGGCCCCTGGGCCGCGTCCTGAGTGGCCGCGTCGATCAGCGGCGGCACGACCGGGAGGTTTTCGGGCACGCGGCCGAGAGGTACGCCCGGCTCAGGCAGCCGGAGGCCGCTGTTCGTCTTCGCCCAGTCTTCCCCTCGGCAGGGGTGCGACGAGACCAGCCCCACCGTCAGACCCACGACCAGCCCCATAAAGAGATTTGCGCCGCCCCGCCTCGCTGCGACCAGCCGCAACTGCCACCGGGCTGGCGTCGGGCTCGTGATGGTGATGCGGTGATGGATGTGTGGGATCATGGTGGGCTCCTGTAGCGGTCCGCCATGCAGAGAATTCGGCAGAGTCACCGCAGTCGCTCCAGCCGGAATACGTCAGACATCCGGATTTTCTGGCACACTTTCACTGGGGCCCGGTAAAATAGGTATGTTGAGCGGCCGAAAACGGTGCCGTAGGGGCACGCCCACACCGAGCCTGAGGGAGCTGCCGCATCCGTGTCGATCCTCCGCGCAGAAGATCTCGAGAAGACGTTTGGTGGCACGGCCGCCGGTTCCGCCCGCGTGGCCGCACTCGACCGAGTCGATCTCGCCGTCGAACAGGGGGAATTCGTGGCGATCACCGGAGCCTCCGGCTCGGGCAAGAGCACCCTTCTCCACCTGCTCGGCGGCATCGCGAGACCGACCGCGGGAAGCGTGCTTCTGGAGGGCGTTGACCTGGCATCGCTCGACGACGATGCGTTGGCCCGCCTGCGGCGGCGGCGGATCGGGTTCGTCTTCCAGCGATACAACCTGCTGTCAGAACTCTCGCTGGTGGAAAACGTCGCCCTGCCGCTGGTGCTCGACGGCGTCGCCAACGCCCGCGCCGAGGAGGCCGCCCACGCCGCTCTGGAAACGGTCGGACTCGCCCACCGAGCGGGCCATCGGCCCGACGAACTCTCCGGCGGCGAACAGCAGCGAGGGGCGATCGCCCGGGCACTGGTCACCGAGCCGGCAATCGTGCTGGCCGACGAGCCGACCGGCGCCCTCGATTCGGTGAACTCCCGCCGGGTCATCGAACTGCTCATGCGGCTGGTGGCCGAACGGCGTCAGACGGTGATCCTCGTGACGCACGACCCCGGAATCGCAGCCCTGGCCGGCCGGACGATCCGCATGCGGGACGGGCAGATCGAGTCTGATCAGCGGAACGTCGCGACGGGGAACGCGTCTGCTCCCACGCCGCCGCTGGCGGGCTCGCCGGCCGGAGCTGTGTCGCAATGAACTTGAGCAGGCTCCTCCTCCGCCAGTGGCGAAAGCGGCCGGGGCGGGCGCTCGCCACGGTGGCGAGCGTCGCCGTGGCGGTAGCCGCCCTGGTCGCCACCTGGGTGGCGGCCGATGCCTCGCGGGCGGGCTACCGGCGCCTGGCAGAAACCGTGGAAGGCGTGCCATCGATCGACATCTCCGCGCGGGGCGGCGGCCGGTTCGAGGCGACCTCCCTGCCGCGGCTGGCCGACATCGCCGGCGTGCGGGCGGTGGTGCCGCTCTTTTTCCGGCCGACCCTGCTGCGGGTCGGCGAGAAACGTGTCCGCGAGTTGGCCGTGGGGGTCGATGTGGCGGCGCTCGTGGACGCCGGCCTGCTCACGCTGACGGCGGGCCGGGCCTGCGAAGAGGCCGATGAAATCGTCCTCGACTCCGCCCTGGCGGAGGGACTCGAAAAGCAGATCGACGACGAAGTGATCATGTTCGCCCGTCGGAGCATCCGACGGATGACGGTGGTTGGCATCGCCGACAGCAAGTCGCTCAAGTGGTTTGCCGAGGGGGGTGGCGTGGTGGTGGGCATCCAGCCGCTCGAGCAGATGTCGAATGCCTTCGGGCTGGTGGACCGCGTGCGGGTGGTGGTCGCGCCTGGTGGCTCGCGGCCGGCGGTGCTGGAAGCCATCGCCAAGCGGCTCCCGGCGGCGCTCGTGGCCGAGGTGCCCGCCGGGAGAGCAGGCATGGCGGAGGACATCCTGCATTCCGCGAATCTCGGCCTCGATTTCGTCACGGGGCTCACCATTGCCATGGCGTTCTTTCTCGTCGGCAACGCCATGCTGATGAATGTCACGGAACGACGGCGGTCGTTTGCGCTGCTCCGCGTGCTGGGGGCCACGGGCCGGCAGGTGCAACGATTCGTGACCGGGGAAGCAGCGGTGCTTGGGCTGGTCGGATCGGTGGTCGGAGCAGCGCTTGGGCTGGCGGCGGCGGGGCCGATTTCGGTGGGCATCTCGCACACCCTGCAGGCACCGGCCGCAGCGTTCACGGTGCACCCTCTCGTGATCCCGGTGGCCGTCGCCCTGGGTACGCTCGTCGCCATGGCCGCCGCCTGGTGGCCGGCTCGCGAAGCGGCGCGGGTCGAGCCACTCGAGGGGCTCGCCGACGCGCCGCCCCCAGCGGAGGGCGTGTCGGGCCGGCTTCTCTTGCTGGCCATCGTGATGTGGGCCCTGGCAGCGGTGGTCATGACGCTGGTCGTCTGGGAGCGGTTGCCGCCCCGGGCGGCGGTGCCGGCCGGCATCCTGATGATGCTCGCCTTCGTGGCCACCACGCCTTTTGTGCTGCCCAGCCTCTGTGCTGCCTGCGCGCGGCTGATCCCGGAGCGGTGGCGGATTGAACGGACGCTGGCTGTGGAACAGATCATTCGACAGCCGATCCGCACGGCGCTCACCACGGGCGTTCTGGTCGTGGCCGTCAGCAACGCCATCGGTCTGGGGCATGCGATCCGCGACAACGTCGATGACGTCCGCGGCTGGTACACGCGGCTGATGCGGGCCGACTGGATGCTCACCCACGCGGGGATGGTGGCCGGCGGACTGACGCCCTCGGGACCGCAGGCCCGGCTGGCCGAGGAGGAGGTCCGCGCGGTGCCGGGCGTGCAGCGGGTCGAGGGGATCGGCGTGGCCACCGGCCGCGTGGCTGGCGGTGCCTGCGTCGTGGTGGCCCGGGACATCCCCGCCGACAGGCCCCTGCCGATCGATCCCGTGGGAACGACCGAGGCCGAACTGCGTCAGGCGCTCGACCGAGGCGAGGTGGCCGCCGGCACGCTCCTGGCCCGCCGGGTTGGCATCAAGCCGGGCGACGAGGTCGATGTGGAGGTTTTCGGCCGGACGACCCGGGTAAAGATCGCCGCGCTCGTCGTTGACTACACCTCCGGCGGCGCCTCGCTGCTCCTGCGGCGGGATGCGGCGGCGCGGCTGTTTGGCCTGGAGGCCGCCGATATCGTGCTCGTGACGGCCAAACCCGGCAGGGCAGCAGAACTCCGCGACAGCCTGCACCAGATCGCCGAGTCACACGGCATGCTTCTGCGGTCGTTCGAAAACGTGCAGGCGTTCATCAACGGGATCGTGAGCGGCGTGGTCAATTCGTTGTGGGCGATCCTCGGCCTGGGCTTCGTGGTCGGCAGCCTCGGCGTGGCCAACACCGTCACCATGAGCGTCTTAGAGAAGACCCGCACGCTCGGCCTGTTGCGGGCCATCGGCATGACGAGCGGGCAGGTGACCCGGCTCGTGCTTC
>CANHCU010000115.1 GCA_947459185.1 Planctomycetaceae bacterium
CTCTTCAGTGCGGCATCAGGATCGTCAACCTTCCCAAAATAGAAGATCTTGCCGCGGATCTTCTTGCAGAACTGGCCCGACCTGTGGGGCGTCAGCGGGAAACTCTTGTAGGGCTTCCCGACAGGCTTGTTTCCCGCTGACTTGGCCGCCGCACCGGGTCTTCCACGGGGCCGGCGAGGAGGTGATACTTGGTCCGACAGGGGTGCTGCTGCGACTGCGGTATCGACTGGGAAAAATACTGCTTTTTCTCGCCCTGCGTCCGTGTGTCTGGCGATCATCAGAAGACCCTCAAAAATGCCTCGCGGTTGTAGTTTTGGTTGTAGTCGAAAATCATCTGGTAGACAACAAGTTCGAAAAAGCCTATAAAACAAGCACACGCGCCCGTAGCTCAGGTGGATAGAGCATGGGATTTCTAATCCCAGGGTCGCTGGTTCGAGTCCAGCCGGGCGTATTTTTGATTGGCGGGCCGGATAGCTCGCGTCGCGTGAAATAGCCCGCTGATGAGGGCAAATAGAACCGCGTCCCCTTCTTGAATCCGGAGGTATCATGAGGAAATGGCTGACCTAACACCCCTGTCCGCAGGCCTGCCGGAATTCCTGCGTCCCTTATTCTGGGATTGCGACTTCGCCACGCTCGACGTGGTGAGGGATCGTGGCTTTGTCATCGGTCGTGTGCTCGCCAGCGGCCCGCTCGACGCTATCCGCTGGCTCCGCCGACAGTACGGAGACGACGTCATCCGCGTTTGGATCATCGGTCACAGCGGGCGGCAACTCTCGTCGCGGCAGCTGCGATTCTGGGAAACCGTGATCGGCCTGCCCGCCGCTGCCGTGCAGCAGTGGCTCGCGGGGCCGGAACGTCGATTATGGGAAGGTTCTTACGGCCGATGATGCATGCCGAAGTGCTTCCACCGGAGCAGCGGGCCTGCCTCCGGCAACTCGGCCCTGCCGCGACAGCCCTGGGATTCCATCTTATCGGCGGCACGGCAGTCGCCATCCATCTCGGCCATCGGCAGTCGGTCGATTTCGACTGGTGCACGCAACAGTTTCCTGTTGCACCCGTGAATCTCACGGCCACGCTCGCCGGCCGCGGCGTTCCGCTGGCGCCGACATCACTGGCCCACGGTACCGTGCACGGATCCGTCGCCGGAGTGAAGGTGAGCTTCCTGGAATTCGCGCCACCGTTGCTCGAACCAGCGATCGACTGGCCTGAATACGGTTGCCCTCTCGCCAGCCTCGCCGATCTGGCGGCCATGAAACTCCTGGCCGTTGCGCAAAGGGGAACGAAAAAGGATTTCGTCGATATTCACGCCCTCCGTGGCGTCATGCCGCTCGCGGCGATGATCGACGCCTATTGCCGTCGATTCGGCCTGTCGGATCCCGCGCGTGTGCTGGCTTCACTTTGTTATTTCGACGACGCCGAAGCCGAGCCTATGCCCACGATGCTGAGACCAGTCGACTGGGAAGTGATCAAGGCCGGCATTCGCCGCGAAGTGCGGGCGATCGCCTGACATCGCACTTGTAACTGGCGGGCAGATTGCCAGCCTCAGGCGGTCCGGCCCAACGTCACCGTCGCCCACGCCGACGTGTCGGGATGCAGAGCAATCAGCGCCTGCTGCACCGCCGACGATCGCCACTGCTGCAGCCAGCGTCGGTATTCCTCCCGACCGCTCCGCATCAGCGTCTCGCTCTCCTGCAATTGCCGCTCGACGAGGCCTCGGTAGCGGTCCCCTGCCGCCCCCTGGCAGTGCTCGAGTCCGCCGAGAATCTCACGGAGCAGGCAGGCGGCATTGAAGCTGTCGTTCACCGTGCCGAGCGTCTCCTGAAGATTCACCAAGGCCGGCGACAGCGTCGTGTCGAGGGATTCACCAACGCAGTCGCGGACTAGTTCCAACGAATACCGCAGCCGCTTTCCGGCAATGCGAACCTGGTGAAGGTGGCCCCAGTCGCCGTTATCACGGTCGCAGATCGTGTTGAAGCCATCCACCATCTCGGCAAGCATGGGTCGCACATACCCGCCGAACGTCGTCTGTTCGGGATGCCGGCAGCGGACCGACGCCAGCGTTCTCGCCATCAGGCGATCGAACCCAAAGGGATAATCGGGGCAGGCCTGCTCCAGCCGCCGCTGCGCTGGCACCCGATGAGACAACGCGTAGCCGGTGAGCATGTCGTAGGCGGGCTGATCGACGGGTTCGGCGTGTTTGAGTCCCTTGGAAAGCTGTGCGAGCACCACATCCCAGTCCCGCGCCATGCCTACGGCCCGACGAATCAGGCGGAGTTGCTGGCGGACCTCCTTGAACACCTTCTTCGGAAGGCAGTGTTCGAACACCTCGACCGCCGCCGCAGCGCGGCGGCTCGCAACCCGTAGGGCGTGGACGTGCTGGCGACGATCTTCTCCGTGCGACATCGCATCGGCGATCCGGTCGCGCACCGCCTCCAGCCGCAGGGCGAGCACCCGCCGCGCCGCGTCCTCGACGGGCGTCATTTCGTTCAGGTCACTGAGCCGCTTCGACATACTCGATTCCCGTGTGTATCAATCAGACCGCTCGGCACCGCAAAAGCCGCCTCAGGCAGCCGAGGTGCGGCGACGCACCTCACCGAGCACGATCTCCCTCAGCGCCTCGTGGGCGATCCACTCGGCGGCCTTCTGGGGCCGCATCCAGCGACGCTGCCGCTGCCGACGCTCCGGCCAATCGCGTTTGGCGTCTCTCACCCGCATGCGAAACACCACCACCTCATGCAAGCAGCCGAGTTTTATGAACTGGTAGCTGCCAAGTGGCCGCGTTCTGACGCAGCCCACGAGCCCGGCCTCCTCCCACGCCTCCTGGGCGGCCGTTTCTCGCAGGTCTCGACCCTTTTGCAGGTTGCCCTTCGGCACGAGCCAGCGTTTTCCGCTGCTCGACGTGATGAGGCAGATTCTTCCATCCCGAACAGCCACAACCGCGGCCTGTGACACGTATTTTTGTTCTTTTGCCATGCTCAGGGTGTTCTCCAGAGAGGTGCGGAGTGATGACGAACCCGGGCCACCGCCTGCCTCGCCGCTCCATTGGCAACATCGGCAGACACATTTGTTGGAACTTCATCAAAATGAAATAAAGTCTTCTTGCCTACGGCAGTCGTGGCAGAACGGTTCGCCTCCCCGAACACCCACACAGCGGCTACGATCTTCAGCATGAATCCAACAAGATCAGACTCGACGCCCCGCTGGATGGCCCACTGGCTCGTCGCCGCCGGCATCTACAACCTGCTCTGGGGGGCACTGACCGTGCTCTATCCGGGCTGGCTCTTCGACCTCACCGGCATGGACCGGCCGAACTATCCGTTCATCTGGCAGTGCGTCGGCATGATCGTGGGCGTCTACGGCATCGGCTATCTAGCCGCATCCCGGGATCCGATCACCCACTGGCCGATCGTGCTCGTGGGATTTTTGGGGAAAATCTTCGGGCCGCTCGGCTACGCCATGGGCGTCGCGAAGGGCGAGGTTCCGCCCGCCTTCGGCTGGACCCTGCCGACCAACGACCTGATCTGGTGGGTGCCTTTCGGCCTGATGCTCTACCAGGCCTGGAAGATCCACCAGACTGCGGCAGGCGACGAACGCCGCTCCACCACCTGAGCGAGACGGCACACGCGTGACGACGACCGAGACCATTCTGGCCGCTCAGGCGCTCGCTTCCTCGGCAATGTGCGGGCTGATCTGGTTCGTGCAGGTGGTGCACTATCCGCTCTTTGCCCACACCGACACGACCCACAGCCCCGATTACCCTGATGAGAACCAGCGCCGCACGGCACCAGTGGTGATTCCGCCCATGCTCATCGAGGCGGCCACCGCCACGTTGATCGCGCTCAACCCTCCGCCGGCGATCGGCCGGCCGATCGCTCTGGCTGGCCTGGCCATGGTGGCGATCCTCTGGCTCTCCACGCTGCTTGTGCAGATGCCACTGCACGGCCGCCTCAAGCACGACGGACACGCACCCGCGACGGTCGCGGCCCTCGTGAACACCAACTGGCTGCGGACCTTCCTCTGGTCGGCCCGCGGCCTACTCGCCATCTGGATGCTGCACGTAGCTGGCTGACGACCGCCGCCGTCTAGGCGTGGATCGCCCCGCCGCTGACGGCCAGCGCCGCTTCCTTGAGCGCCTCAGGGAGCGTCGGATGGGCGTGGCAGACCCGGCCGATGTCCTCAGCCGTCGCACCAAAGTTCATCGCCGCGGCCGCCTCGCCGATCAGGTCGCCGGCGGCAGGTCCGATGATGTGCACGCCCAGCACGCGGTCGGTCGCCGCGTCGGCCAGCACCTTCACCTTGCCGGTCGTGTCGTTGATCGTGCGGGCCCGGCCGTTGGCGCGGAACGGAAACACGCCCTTCTTGAAGGCGGTACCCGCGGCTACCAGTTGCTCCTCCGTCTTCCCCACGGCCGCAATCTCCGGATGCGTGAAGACGACGGCTGGCACCAGGTCGTAGTCAACGTGTGAATAGCCCGTCTTCATGCCCTCGACACAGGCCACGCCATCCTCTTCGGCCTTGTGCGCGAGCATCGGGCCGGGAATGCAGTCGCCGATGGCATACACGCCGCTCGCCGACGTTCTGAAGTGTTCATCGACCTGAATCCAGCCCCGCTTGTCGGTCGTGATGCCGACCGTCTCGAGACCCAGATCGGCCGTGGCCGGAAAGCGGCCTGTCGCCGCGAGCACGCGATCACAGTCGATCGGCGGCTGCCCCTCGCACTCCACGACGCACCGCCCGTTGACGGCCTTCGCGCTCTTTACCTTTACGCCCAGACGGATATCGAGCCCCTGCTTACGGAAGAGCGTCAGCGCCTCCGCCGCAATCTCCGCGTCGATCCCCATCATGATCCGATCGGCATATTCGAGCACCGTCACCTTCGAGCCGAGCCGACGCCAGACGCTGCCGAGCTCCAGGCCGATGTAGCCGCCACCGATGACCACCAGATGTGCCGGCACGCTGTCGAAGGCCAACGCCTCCGTGCTCGTGCCCACCAGCCGGCCATCGATCTCGACACCAGGGAGCACGACGCTCTTGCTCCCCACGGCCACGATGATCTTCCCAGCCTCAAGGATTGTCTTGGAGCCGTCCGCCGCCGTGACCTCCACCTTGCCCGGCCCAGCCAGCCGTCCTGTGCCCTTGTGGCGGGTGATCTTATTCTTCGCGAGCAACGCCTCGATCCCCTTGGAGAGCGTCGTGACGACGTCGTCTTTTCGCTTCATGAGCGCCGGCAGGTCGAGCGAGACGCCCGCCACCTTCACGCCGTGCACCGCCATCTCGTGCCCGGCCTCTTCAAACTTGTGGCTCGATTCGAGGAGCGCCTTCGAGGGAATGCAGCCGACCCGCAGGCAGGTGCCTCCAAGCTTCTCTTCCTTCTCGATGACAGCGGCCGTCATCCCCAGCTGCGCAGCCCGGATCGCCGCGACATAACCACCAGGACCGCCACCAATCACCACCAGATCATGCTGTGCCATGTGCTTCCTAGCTCAAAAATGATCGAAACCATTCGGAATGGGAGAAACAAAATCTCCAGATGCTGAGGAGCCGGTCGGAGGCACGCGCAGGAGCCGGTGAATTTTGCGACTCACGAGCGATTCACCCACAGTCCAAGAGCCTCCCGTAGCAAAATCCGCCGGCGACGAGCATGCCGCAGCCGGCGAACCAATACGCCTCGCTTCAGCCCAGATGCATCTGGCTCCTACACTTCGAGCATCAGCCGGCTCGGATCCTCGATCGTGTCCTTGATTCGCTTCAGGAAGGTCACTGCCTCACGTCCGTCAACGAGCCGGTGGTCGTAGGTGAGGGCGAGATACATCATCGGCCGGATCACCACCTGCCCGTTCACCGCCATCGGCCGATCCTGGATGGCGTGTAGCCCGAGGATGCCACTCTGGGGCGGATTGATGATCGGCGTGCTCATCATCGAGCCATAGACGCCGCCGTTGGAGATCGTGAACGTGCCTCCCTGGAGTTCGTCCAGCTTGAGCTTGTTGTCGGCGGCGCGGCGGGCGAAATCATTGATCGCCAGCTCGATGCCGGCAAACGACATGGTCTCCGCATTGCGAAGCACCGGCACGACGAGTCCCTTGCCGCCACCGACTGCGATCCCGATGTCACAGTAGTCGCGGTAGACGATGTGCGGCTGCCGATACTCGGCGTTCACCTGCGGAACTGCCTTGAGGGCCTCCACGGCCGCACGCACGAAGAACGACATGAAGCCGAGCTTCACACCATGCCGCTCCTGGAACACATCCTTGAACTTCGACCGCAGTGCCATCACGGCCGACATGTCCACCTCGTTGAACGTCGTCAGCAGGGCCGCCTGCTGCTGGGCCTCGACAAGCCGTTCGGCGATCCGCTGCCGGATCGGGCTGATGAGCACATAGCGTTCCTCGCGACTGCCACCCGCGGCCAGGCCGCCCGCTGACTTCGTCGGCACGACGGCCGTCGGACGGGCAACGGGAGCCGGCGCTACCGGCTTCGCCGCAGCAGCCACCGCATCCGACTTGGTCACGCGGCCGCCAGGCCCCGTGCCTGTCGCCGCAGAAGCGGGCATACCGGCCTCACCGAGCACGCGAGCCGCCGCCGGCATCACGCGAGGCGGCTGCACGGAGCCGATGTCGGTCCGCCCATCGGTCCGCTTTACGTCAACGACCGGCTGCGCGGGCGACGCTGGCGCCGGAGCGCCGGCACCGGCCCCCGCCGGTTCCAGATAGCCGATCACCTCACCCACCAGAGCCTTCTCGCCGCTCCCTTTGAGCACCTTTGTGATCGTTCCCGCCCGCGGGGCCGGCAGTTCCACCGTTGCCTTGTCGCTTTCGATTTCGACGATCGACTCGTCCATCGAGACGGTGTCTCCCTCCCGCTTCTTCCAGGTGCCGATCATGACCTCGGTGATCGATTCACCGACTTCGGGGACTTTCAATTCGAGTGGCATGGGAGACCGTTGCGTTGCAGGAGGTGGAACGGAAGGAGTGAGTCGTGAATGAATGTCGTGAATCAATGCCTGGCAGCGGCCGACGCCGCCACGACGAACTCATGACTAGCTGTGGAAGGCCGCGGAGAGCAGTTCGTTCTGCTCGAGATCGTGGCTCTTCTTCGAGCCTGTGGCAGGGCTGGCGGCACTCTGCCGACAGACACCCGAAAACGGAAAACGGTCGAGCAGTTTCTCGCCGAAGTGAATGCGGAAGAACCGCCAGGCGCCCATGTTCTCCGGCTCTTCCTGCACCCAGACAGCGGGTGTGCCCGGTGCGTAATCGGCCAGCGCCGCCTCCAGTGCCCGCTTCGGCAGCGGATAGAGCTGTTCCACGCGCACAACGGCCACGTCGTGGCGGCCCAGTTCCTGCCGCCGCTTCTCCAGCTCGTAGGCGACCTTGCCCGAACAGAGGAGGATTCGGCGAATATCCCGCCCCGGCACGGCCGACGTATCGGGAATCACCCGCTGGAACGTGCCCTGCACAAGTTCGTCCATGTTCGACACGCAGGCCGGATTTCGCAGCAGGCTCTTGGGCGTCATCACGATCAGCGGCTTCCGCCACACCCGCAGCACCTGCCTCCTGAGGCAGTGGAACATCTGCGCGGGAGTCGTCGGCTGCACCACCTGGATGTTGTCCTTGGCCGCCAGCGACAGAAACCGCTCCAGGCGAGCGCTGGAATGCTCGGGGCCCTGCCCCTCGAAGCCGTGCGGCAGGAGCATCACGATCCCGGAGAGTCGATTCCACTTGTCCTCGGCGCTCACGATGAACTGGTCGATCACCACCTGCGCGACATTCACGAAGTCGCCGAACTGCGCCTCCCAGATCACGAGGCCATCGGGACAGTCGAGGCTGTAGCCATACTCGAAACCGAGCACGCCCATTTCCGAGAGCGGGCTGTTGTAGATCTCGACCGGCGCCTGGTCGGGTGACAGGTGCTCGAGTGTGCAGTAGGTGTCGTCGGTGACCGCGTCGTGGATCACGGCATGCCGGTGGCTGAACGTGCCACGCTGGCTGTCCTGCCCCGAGATGCGAACCCGCAGGCCCTGGGTGGCGAGGGTCGCCAGCGCCAGTGCCTCGGCCGCAGACCAGTCGAGCGGCTGCCCACCCCGCGCCATCTGCTGACGGCCCTCGATGAACTTCTGGATCTTGGCATGCGGCTGGAATCCCTCGGGCAACGCCACCAGTCGGTCGAGCAGGTGCTCGAGAACCTCGCGACGGACGCCCGTATCGACGTCCGCTGCCTCCCGCTCCCGACCGCCGACATAGAAGGCCCAGACGCCCCCCACGTCGCTGCGATGCACATAGTCGTCACTCTTGGCGACCGACAGTTCCGCGTCGAGCCGGGTCCGGTGCTCGTCGGCGATCTGCATCGCCTCCTCGCGGGTGATCTCGCCGAGCTTCAGCAGCTTTTCGAGGTAGCTCTCATGGACGCTTGGCCGCCGCTCGATGACGCGATAGAGCGCCGGCTGCGTGAACGCCGGTTCGTCGGCCTCGTTGTGGCCACGGCGACGGAAGCAGTACATATCGATGACGACGTCGCGTTGGTACTCGCGCCGGAAATCCATGGCGAGATTCACAACCTGCGCCACGGCCTCCGGATCCTCGCCGTTCACATGGAAGATCGGAATCTGGAGCATCTTCGCCACGTCGGTGGCATACATGCACGACCGCGACTCCCGCGGGCTGGTGGTGAAGCCGATCTGATTGTTGACCACCACGTGGAGCGTGCCGCCGGTGCGATAGGCCTCCAACTCGCTCAGGTTCAGCGTCTCCTGGATGATCCCCTCGCCCGCGAAGGCCGCGTCGCCGTGGATCAGGATCACCATGCCGTTCTGGCGGGCCTGGTCTGCGGACCGATCCTGTCGGGCCCGCATGCGGCCGATCGCTACCGGATTGACGAACTCCAGATGGCTCGGATTGAAGCAGAGAGTGAGGTGCACGCTGCGGCCGTTTGCGGCGCCATAGTCGGTGGAGTGGCCGAGGTGATACTTCACGTCGCCGCGGCCAACATGCAGTTCGGGGTCCATGTCGGCGAACTCGCGGAAGATCCGCTGAGGGCTCTTGCCCATGATGTTCGCCAGCACGTTGAGACGGCCGCGGTGCGCCATCGCCAGCACGATGTCGCCGATGTCCTGCGACGCCGCCCGTTCGATCGACATCTCCACCAGCGGGATCAGGCTCTCCGATCCCTCCAGCGAGAAGCTCTTAGCCCCGAGAAACCGCTTCTGGATGAACTCCTCGAAGACGGCCGCGGTCGTCATCTGACGGTAGATCCGCAGCTGCTGCTTGCGGTCGATTTGGATGCGGTTTTCACACCCCTCCATCCGCACCTGCAGCCACTGCCGCACCCGCAGGTCGTCCATGTGCATGAACTGCACGCCGATCGACCGGCAGTAGGTGTTGCGGAGCCGCTTGATGATCTGCCGCAGCGACATCGACTGCGGACCCTCGATCGTGTCGGTCGAAAACGACCGATCCATATCGGCTTCGGTGAGGTGGTAGAACTGCGGATCAAGCTCCGGCAGCCCCGGACGCGGCCGGCCGAGCGGATCGATCTCGGCCATCAGGTGGCCACGCACGCGATAGGCCCGCACGAGCTGGTCAACGCGATCCTGCAGAAAGGCTACGCGCTCTTCACCAGCCGTGCCCGTCGCCACGGGCAGCGGCAGCGGCATCGCCTCGCCGGCCGGCGCGTTTGGCAATCGCACATCGCCGTTGGCGATCGCCACGGCATGCCCCGTGGCGATGCCGTCCGGCGCCACGAGCTTCGCCACTGGCAGTGTCGCCGCCGAGGCATGGGCCGCACCATTCACACCGGCAGTTGCCGACGGCTTGGCCGCTCCGTTGGCCCCCGCCGCCGGCGTCGGGGCCACAGCCCCCGTTCCCATCGAGTCGAAGTAGATCCGCCATTCGGGATCCACGCTGGCCGGATCGTTTTGATACTGCTCGAAGAGCTCCTCGAGAAACGCGAGATTGGCGGTTCCCGCCGCATCGATACTGTCAGTCGTGCTCACTGGTGGCCCTGCAGGTCGTGGCGTTCAAATCGTTGGTATGAGATTCACATCGAAGTCAGAAAGCAGAGGCGGTCGTGACGTTCAGATCGCCGGCACTCACATGGCCAGCAGCAGCCGTCCCGGACTCTCCAGATACCCGATGATCTCCTTGAGGAATCGGGCGGCGGCGGCCCCGTCGATGACCCGGTGGTCGTAGGAGAGCGACAGCGGCATCATCAGCCGGGATTCAATGCGGTCGTCCCGAACGACCGGCATCTTCCGCGAGCGGCCCACCAGCAGGATCGCCACCTCGGGCCAGTTGATGATCGGCGTGGAATAGGTCCCGCCGATGGCACCGAGATTGCTGATCGTGAACGTGCCGCCGCGAAGGTCCTCGATGCCATACTGTGAGTTCTTGGCCTTCTCTGCGGTGTCGGCGATTGCCTGAGCGATCTGCGGAATCGACATCGTGTCACAGTTGCGAAGGACGGGCACCACCAGACCACGGGGCGTGTCCACGGCCAGGCCGATGTTGACGTAGTCCTTGTAGACGAGTTCGCCCTTCTCCATGTCGATGGAGGCGTTCACGGTCGGATGCTGCCGCAGCGACAGGCTCACCGCCTTGATGACAAACCCGAGCGCGGTCAGCTTGACGTTGCTCTTCGCGTATTCCTGAGTGCTCGCCTTGCGGAGATGCTCGAGCTCCGTCACGTCGGCGTCGTCGAAATTCGTGAGGTGCGGAATCGTGGACACGCTGCGGACCATGTTGGCGGCGATCGTCTTCCGCATCCGCGACAGCTGCTCGCGACGCACCGGCCCCCAGTCATCCCGCTCCGTCGAGCCGGAATCGCCTTTGGAGGTCCGCGTGGCAGTGCCCTGACCGCCTGCCTGGCGAACGGCGGTGATCACGTCCTCACGCACGATCCGGCCGGAGGGGCCACTGCCCCGGATTCGCCCCAGATCAACGCCCAACTCCCGAGCCAGCCGTCGGACCGCAGGGCCAGCCGGATCGACTGCGGCCGAGGCAGCCTCCTCGGGCTCCGCAACCGCAGCCCGCTGGCTGCTCGCAGCAGCTGCTGTCACAACCGGCGCGGCCGCCGGCGCAGCAGCCACCGGCTGAACGGGAGCAGGAGCCGAAACGGGTGCCGGAGCTGCCGCTGACGATGGGACTTGGGCCGGAGCTTGGGCCGGAGCCTGCGGGGCCGGCTTGGCAGGAGCCGCGGCGCCGCCTGCAGCATCGAGCACCACGAGGGTCTGCCCCACCTTGACGGTGTCGCCCTTCTTGACGAGCACCTGGGCAATGCGGCCACCCGGCGGACATGGCACTTCGATCACCGCCTTGTCGGTCTCCACCTCCAAGAGCGCCTGCCCCGGCTTCACCACATCGCCCTCCGACACGAAGACGGTCACGACATCGCCAGACGCGATGTTTTCGCCCAGATCGGGCAGCTTGAATTCGGTTGCCATGGACTCCGTTGCTCTTGGTTCGCGTGTGGGTCGTTATCGAATTGAGTGGAACAGTGAACTGCAGGTGCCTGCGGCAGAACGCCCGCCTCAGGCCGATGCCGCATCGACCTTGTCGGGATTCACTCCCAGGCGACGGATGGCCTCGGCCACGACGTGCGCCCCGATGGCTCCCTCGGCTGCCAGCCGCGACAGCGTGCCGATGGCGATGCACTCGGCATCGACCTCGAAGTGCCGTCGCAGCGGGCCGCGGGTGTCGCTGCGGCCGAAACCGTCGGTGCCGAGCGTGAACAGGCCCCCGGGAATCCAGGGATCGAGTTGTTCGGGCACCGTCCGCACGTGGTCGCTGGCCGCCACGAACACGCCCTTGGTACCAGCCACCTGATCCTCCAGGTAGCTTCGCTTTGGCGTGGCTTCCGGATGGAGCATGTTCCAGCGGCGGCACTCCTGCGCCTCGCGACGCAGTTCCTTCCAACTGGTCACACTCCAGACGGTGCTCGCCACCCCCCAGTGCTCGGCGAGCAACTCCGACGCCCGGATCACCTCCCGCAGGATGGCGCCCGAGCCGAGCAGGTTGA
>CANHCU010000116.1 GCA_947459185.1 Planctomycetaceae bacterium
CAACCCAACGATCGAGACGCTCGATCGCATCGCGCACGCCCTCGGCGTGGAACTCCGCGTCGCGATTGTCGATGCTCCGTGAATTCTGGTGGTCTGGCCAGCTTGCGTCGAACATCATCCGATGTCCTCCACGACGCCGTCGCTCGAGCCGAAGCGGTCGGTGTCCACGCCCATCTGGCGGAGCATCCGCACGTAGAGATTGCAGAGCGGCTTGTTCGTCTCGTTGCCGTAGGAGACGTGCCCCTGATGCTTGTAGCCGCCGCCGGCCAGCAGCACCGGCAGGTTGAACGAGCTGTGCGCCGACGCGTCGCCGAGGTTGCTCGTGAAGAGCACCTGCGTGGAGTCGAGGAGCGTGCCATCGTCCTCCTTCGTGTCTGCGAGCTTGGCGAGGAACCGCGAGAACGTCTCGAATTCCTTGTCTTCGTAGCGGCTGAGCTGCTCGATCTTGGCCGGATCCTTGCCGTGATGCGAGGCGTCGTGGTGCTGGATCTCGAGCTCCGGCATATTGACCTTGCTGCGCTCGTTCATGCCCAGCAGGATCACGCGGGTGGAGTCGGTCTGGAGCGCCAGGTGCATGACCGACAGCCATTTTTCCTGTTGGCTCACCCAGTTGTCGGTCGGTTTTTGAATGTCGGCCAGCTGCAGCGGCACCTTGGGCTTGGGACGGTCCGACCAGGCCTTCTGCTGCTCGAGCTGCACCTCCGCCTCACGGACCGACGTCGTGAGCAGTTCGATCCGGTCGCGGTCGGTGGCACCGAGCGTCGCGCCGAGCGACTTGAGCTGATCCCGGACGTCGTCGAGGATGCTCGCTCCCTGATCCAGTCGGCTCAACTCGCCACGGACCTCCCCCGGCGTGCCCTCGACAAACATCCGGCGAAACACACTCGCGGGATCGCTCTCGTGCGGGATCGGCACCCCCTTCTCGTTCCAGGAGAGCGACTGGCTCCAGACAGAGTTGAGCGCGAGGCAGGGCAGCCTCGTCTCGCTCCCCACCTGCTTGGCCGCGACCTGGTCGAGCGACACGCTGTTATGCAGGTCGCGCTCGCTAAACTCCGGCACGCCGGTGAAGATCGCCGGCTCGGTGTTGTGGGAATGCGGATAGCCGGGATGGCCCATCCCCGAAAACACGGTGAACTGCCCGCGGAAGGGCTCGAGCGTCTTGAGAAACCGGGTCGTTTCGTATTTCAGGCCGGTCGCCTGCGGCACCATGTGCGGATGATAGGTGCCCAGCGGCCGATGGATCAAAACCATCCGGCGGGGCCTGCTCGCCGCGGCCGCCGCCCGCGCGTCGCGGCCGTAGAGCGAGGGCACCATCGCGTCGAGGAAGGGTAGGGCGATCGAAACAGCTCCGGCGCGGAGGAGCGTTCGCCTGTCGAGCACGGCGCGGTTGAGAATGTTCATGGAGATCGCCTTGGGGAGTGACTGGGCTACAGCGGGCTACTTGTTCAGGAACGCGGGGCTCTGGATGACGGCCAGCACGAGCGAGCGGAGGCCGTGCTGCCGGGACTTCGTATCGCGGAGGATCTGCTCGACGCTGGCCCGGTCGGCGAAGTCGATCGGGGCGCCGGTGGCGTAGACGATCAGCTTCTCCACCATGTTCCGGGCCAATTGGTCGGCATCCCGCTCGAGCACGACCTGCTTGTAGGCATCGATGTCTTGAAACGACTTCCCGTCGGCGGTTTCGCCCCCCGCCTCGACGGGCTTGGCGAGGTACACCTTCTTGCCAGGAAACCCGGGAAGCTCCTGCTGCTCGATGCCTTCGCCCCCCTGTTTCACGCGATACCGCTCCCGCCAGCCACCGACGACGTCGAAGCTTTCGAGCGCGAAGCCCGGTGGGTCGATCGTGCGGTGGCAGGAGGCGCAGGCCTCCACGTTCTTGTGCAGCGTCAATTGCTCCCGAATGGTCGTTGCGCCGCGGATGTCGGGCTCGATCGCCTTGACGTTGGGCGGCGGAGCGGCCGGCGGCGTGCCGAGAATCCGCTCGAGCACCCACGCGCCGCGTTTCACGGGGGACGTATAGCTGGCGTTGGTCGACATTTTGAGAAAGCTCGCCTGCGTGATCACGCCGCCGCGGTGGTGCTTGGGCTGAAGCGAGACCATGCGAAACTCCGCCCCATCGACGCCATCCACGCCGTAATGCTGCGCGAGCCGGCCGTTGAGCATCGTCCAGTCGGAGTGGAAGAAGTTCGTGGCGGGCAGATCCTCGGCCAGCACGCGGCCGAAGAATCGTCGCGACTCGATCGGAATCGACCACGTGAGCATCTCGTCGTATTCCGCGTAGATGTCGTCCGGCTTCATGTCGAGGAACTTCCGCAGGTCGAGCCACTGGTCGGTGAAGTCCTTCACGAACCGCGCTGACTTGGAATCCGCGAGCATGCGGTCGGCCTGGGCCCGCAGGCCCTCAGGCGTCGAGAGACTGCCCTTCGCAGCGGCGGCGAGGAGCTGCTCGTCGGGGGCGGAGCTCCACAGAAACCGGGCCAGCCGCGCCGCGATTGCGTGGTCGTCGAGTCTCCCGGGCGGCTCGATGAACGTGAGGAAGTGGGGCGAGCAGAGAATCGCCTTGTAACCGGCCCGCATCGCTTCGTCGAACGACTCGCCCTTGTCCATGCGGCCGTGCACGAGCGACACATAGTGCGACGCCAGATCCTCGGCGACGGGACGACGGAAGGCCAGCGGCAGGAAGCCGCGGATCAATCGGTCGGCATCGGCCTTCGGGTCGGTCGAGACGGCGATGAGCGGCCAATTCGCATATTCGCCGCTGCCTACCTGCCACTTCTCCCAGTCCTTCGGCGGCTCTTTCCCTTCGGGCATTCGCGGCCGCCTCGGCAAGTCGCCGAACATCCGCTGGTAGCCGAGCCCCGCATCGAGCGGCCCCTCCAGCTCGGCCCAGTCGATCGCCAGGCCGGGGCCGGCGAAATCCTTTTCCAGCGGCTGCTTGCCACGGTCTCCGCGGGTCTTTTCGAATTCGCCAAACCAGGGCAGTTGCCCCTGGAAAAACACGAACTGGTTGCCCTGCGAATATTTGAGATCGGTCTCGGCATCGAGGATCTTCGTCTCGCCGGGCTTCACGTCCTTGTAGTCGATGATGTGCATCAGCTTCTCGGTCTGAAACCGATCGACCCGCTTGCCGATCAGCACCGACATCGGCTTGTCGCAATTGACCAGCCGGACCGAGGCCCGGATCCGATACCGTCCGGGCACGAGCGGAGGGGGCGCCTGCATGCTGTTGTCGCCGTAGAGCACGGCGTGGAGCACGAGCGAATCGCCATCGATCCTCACAAAGGGATCGATGCCCGTGCGATGCACCGGCAGCCGCTTCTCCAGATACTCTTTTCCGGTCCAGCGAACGACCTTCGACGCGGCAGGCCCGGCAGGCAGCGCGGCGGCGAGCGCCCGTTCGGCCGCCGCCTGGTAGCGGAGCAGATGGGTGGCCGATGTTTCCAGTCCACTGCTCGTGGTATCGAACCCGTGGACGACGGTGTCTTCGGGCAGCAGGGCCGCCAGCGGCTCGGCGATGCCCAGCAGGTCGTGGAGCGTGTGCTCATACTCGCGGCGATTCATCCGCCTCAGCACGACGCGGCCCTCGGCCTGCTGACGGGCAGTCGCAGCGGCGGTGAGCTTCTTTGCCAGGCCGGCCACCGCGGCGGCCCGCTCTTCAGGCGTCGGCTGCGGAGCATCGGCCGGCGGCATCTCGCCCGACTTGATGCGGTCGTGGATGCGGACCCACGCGGGGTTGTCATAGTCGGCGGCCAACGATTCGAGCGAGAGGCCCGCCGTGGCCGTCGCGTCGTCGTGGCAGTCGACACAGTAGGTCTTGAACGATTTCTGCGGAGTGGCATCGGCTGACACCGCGGTCTCTGCGAACGCCGCCCCGGCCAGCAGCACGGCAACCCGCGCGACAAGAACGACCACCGAGGGATAGCCCGCGCGCGGGCTCACGCTTTTATCGCGTCGATAACGGCAATCGTGGGGACGGTCCATCACTTCAGAACTCCGCGAGTGCCCTCGGGGCACATCCTTATGACACCAAACCCTCGCTGGTTCCGCCACCTGCTTTGAGCCACACACCGATGGTTTTGTGCTCGGCGCACACATTGACATCCCGCTCCGCTCAAGCGGCCACCCGCTCCCCGTATTTCTCCCGCAGCGCACTGATTTGGTACCTCGGCTCGATCAAGATTGTGCGCGGCTTGCCAACCGATGGGATTCCGCCTCGCTGCCCCTATCAACCGCCCTTAAAATCTCCCTTGAGTTCGTACCGAAACTCAGGGCCGGCGTTTCGGCCCGGCTTGACGGTGGCCTTGAGGCCCGACGTGGCCTTGTCGCCGTAGTCCTTCGGCACGATGTAATCAGGCGGGAGGTTCTGAAGTTCGTCATACTGCGTCTTCCATTTTGCATGTGCGGCCGCATCAGACCGATCGGGCTCCGAACCAATCTCATCGAGTCGATTCCGCCACTTCTGAGCAGTCACCGTATACGTACCGACCACGGCACCGCCTTGAGGTCGACCGCCTTGGACGGTGGTGACCCGAAACACCCCTTCTTTGTTCGTTCGCCCGAACGCCGGCATGCCGCCATCATCCGGCGAAAACCCCACCGTCACTCCCTCGACGGGCGCGCCGTCGAGCAGGATCGTCCCCTCCACGAATTGGACCGCCGGGCCTGACGGGCGGCAGCCGGCTCCCATCCAGACAATCGCTACCGCGACCAGCGGCACCAGAGCAACGAAGACTCTGCGACGATTCTGCGCGTGTATCGATGGGAATAGTTTCATGTTCACCTTTCCGTGCATGAGCGGCACACCCCCGCTTTTTGTGGACGCCTGAGATCAGTCCAACAGCCGCACCTGCTCGCCGGTATTGTGCGTGCCCATCGCCCCCCATATGCCCCATCGAGACGGGCCCGTGTAGTTGCGGGGATCCGTGTTGCTGACGCCGTTATTGGATGGCACCACGGGGGGCGACAGGCTTGGGTCACCGGCATCGATCGCCTCGTTGATGGTCCTCGCCGATCCGTCGAGCATCACGATGTTGATGCTCGACGTATGCCAACTCGACGGATTGGAAACGGCGCCCTCGGCGAAGTAATTCCCATACGCATTTGGAGTGCATGCCGGAGCGGAGTTTGGCGCGAGGATCGTGTAGGTCGCCATGCAATTGTCGTAATTCAGAGCCCAGAGCGCGCCGGTGTAATAGTTCAGATTCCACCAGCCGCCGGAGTTCGTGGCCTGGGTCGGCGTGGCGGCCATGCAGGTGGCGGGAGAGGGCATCGTCGCGCCGCCATTCCAGTTGGAAACACTCGCGGCGATGCCGGTCTTCAGCGGCGTCGTCACACCCCCGTTTGCCACGATGGACTCCGTAAAGGCCAACGTTTTCGACAATCCGTCGGTGATGTCCTTCGACCTCGCGAAACGCGCATAGCTGCCGCGGTCGCCAGGATGGATGTTCGGGAAAGGAGTGCGAAACGTCGACCTGTAGTTCGTGAACCACCTGCTGTTGCCTACGAGAACGTCGCCCCCGTTGATCCGATAGTTTCCCGCGGCCCTCTTGAGATAGGCGACCGAGTCGGACGGACACTTCATCAAAGGCACCGCCCCTCTCGTGTCGTTCGTCCACGGATTACTCTGAACGTTGGACGACGCGTTGGCCATGATGTTGTCGTAACGCGTCTGCTCCTCGGCGAACGGCAAAAGGAGGATCCAGAAGCTATAATTTTGAGGTAGGCCGTTGGTTGTTTTCGCAAAGTAACTTCCCCTGGCGTTCTCGAAGTTGCCGAGGCCCAGCCCCAATTGTTTGAGGTTGTTCAGGCAGCTGCTCTGCCTCGCCGCCTCGCGGGCCGCCTGCACCGCCGGCAGCAAGAGCCCCACGAGCGTGCCGATGATGGCAATCACCACCAACAGTTCGACGAGCGTGAACCCCGCTCGGTTTTTGCTGGTTTGCGTGGAATTTTTCATAAAACGCTTTCCATGAAAAGAAGATGAGGAGATAAGAACCAACCGGAAAAGACGCATGATGGAATTGAACGGATGAACTCAGATACACTCACATCAATAAGAAGCCGTTGGCCGCGACTGTCATTGAAACTCCGCCCGGCCCCAGGTGGCGGCCCGCTCGTAGGGAAGGATGCGACGGAGTTCGTGCGGGTTGCGGATTTCCACCATCTGGTCCCGCCAGATCTGCCCCGCCGCATCGCTCCAGTGCACCTGCCACACGACGCCGAGCACATCGCCGGCCCGCGGCGGATCCTCGGCCGCGTTCAAGAACCGCCACGGAATCGCATATTCGAGAACGTAGCCACGGCCATCGGGATCGCGAGCAAACGCTCCGCGGACGCCCTCGGGATTGACGAGGTACGATTCAAAACTCATGCCATGGTTGATCGCGATCGCCGCCTTTCCGCTCGGGGCATGGTGCCACATTGTCAGGTGGGAAAGACGTGGATTCGTCGCCTTCAATCGCTCCTCGTCATTCGGCTCCAGCTTCCGCATGCGGTAATACGACGGTCCGTTGGCATCCACCGGCCAGCCCACGGCGCGGTCGGTCGAGATGCGGACCTGCAGGCCGCCGCCCTGCCAGGCCATCACGGGATCGAGGCTTGGATCGACCGTATTCTGCATCGGGGCCGGATCGCCCACGTGGGCGGCGATGTAGAGACAATCGTCGTCATACATCATCCGGCCATCCACCCACTCCGCGTCCGCAGGATCGCCGTCGAGCGAACCGGTAAAGCCGCTAGCATGGGACCACTCGCCAAGCTTGGCATCGACCACCACGGGCCCCGCCGCCCGGGCCACGGTGATGGCATCACGCTGCGGATTGCCGAACCGCCGAAGTTCTTCGTCACGTTCTCGCCATTGGTCAAGCTCAATCCCCGGCTCCGCTGGCAGCCTGCGGATGAACCGACTCTCCGAGTATGGAATCGGCTCCGAGCCGGCGAGCGACTGCGGGCTGAAACGGGCCGCCTGCCCGGCCTCGAGCCGCTTGGGAAAGCGTCCGCCAGACTGCGTATCCTTGCCGGTCGCGATCACGGCGCCGGCGTAGACCTGCACTTCCGTGACAAAGCCGCTCTCCGCCTTCACGGCAAACTCGGTGCCGAGGTCGAGCACGTCGGTGGTGGCGGTATCGAGCCGGAAGCCGCTCATCCCCTTCGGCACGCGAACGACGGCATTGCCCGTATGCAGAAACGCCTTCATCTCGTCGATCAGGTCGAGCTCGCCGGGACCCTGCAGAATGATCGTGACGCCGTTGCGGAGCGTCATCTCGACCGCGCCCGACAGGATCGACAGCCGACCGGCGTTGAGACGCCGACCAACCCTGATAGGACTGACCTCATCCCGCACGAGCAGAAACCGCGACTGCGTCACCATGGCGAGAGCCGGCGCCGCTACCGGCACGGCGGCCACTACGGGCCGATCAGTTGAAAAGCGGCCGCCAAACCAGCCGATCACACCGACGGCAGCGATCGCAGCCACGGCGAGGAACGCGGCCGCGGCCCATCTCGCCCGAGGCCGGCGGCCGGGCTGGCGGGCCTCCGCAAGCGATATTTCGGGGAACGCTGTGGCAAACGACACCCGCTGGCCGCGGGCCGCAGCCGCAAGCGGCGCCTGCCCATGCACGAATCCGAATTTCACGAAATCGAGACGGGCATCGGCGTCGGCGGCCAACAGCTGCTCGAGCCACGCCACCTCCTGCTCGCTCGCGGTACCGTCACAATAACTGCCCGCCAGCTCGAGGAGCCGGTCTCGATCGTAGGGCTTCGATGCCATGTTGGATGCTGAGTCGGAGTTCATAAGGTGAAACACGACGGGGATTGAGAGGTCGGTCAGGGATTTCCAGCCAACGTGCGATCGACGCAGTCCATCAGATTGCGCCGCATCACCTTGAGTGCCTTGTAGACCGCATGCACGGTACGGTCCCAGGAAACGGCGATCGTTTCCGCCGGGAGCTGCTGGCCATAGAAGAGCGTGACCAGCTGCCGTTGCCGCTCCGGCAGCTTTTCAATGCAGGCCTCCAAAGCCGCCTGCCGCGGATCGACCTCATTGGCCACCGAGAGGGCGACGTCGGCCAGCTGCGTCAGCACGGCCTCGCTGAAGACCAGCCGGTCCCGCCGCCGCGACCGCCAGTGGTGCAACACCTCGTTGCGGGCGATGCCCAGCGCCCAGGGCACGAATTCGGCGTCGGCCCGGAACGTGGAGAACTTCCGCCAGAGGGCGAGGCTGGTCGCCTGGAAGACGTCGTCGGCGCTCGACCGATCGTGGACGAGCGAGCGGATGAAGGCCTGCACCTGGGACTGCCCCCTGGAAAAGTGGGCGAGAAAAGCCTCGTAGAGGCGGCTTTCGGTGGCATCCGACTGCTCCGTGACGGCCTCAGGCCCCGACCGCGCAGCCGCCTCCCCACGTTGTTCCCGTGGTTCGGACGTATCGCCGGTCGTTTCAGGCATGAAGTTTCTTCCCCTCCATTGTTTCTCCCGCGACCGGCCCGATTAGTACCCCCCGCAGCAACACCCCCGTTCGCCAAACCGGCCGGAGACGCTTTCCCCCCGGGTTTTCTGCGGTCTTTGCCGCTGTTTTGGGCCGCTGGGCGGCCGCCGTCACCGGCCCGCAAAGCGCAACGCTCAAGAACAGGGCGCACGTGTCTTCGGGAGAGCGGAACGTGCTGCCATGGCTTACTCCTTCACCGCTGCTGCGGTCGCGAAAGGATAGGTCATGGCTTCCCCTCGATTGCATTCGGCATCAACGGAATGGCATCGCCGCCTACGGCTCGACGCTGATTCCATCCGTCAGTGGATAGCCGAAGCGGTCGGCGACACGCAGGCAGAAGGCCCAGCCGCAGCATGCCTGGGTGATCTTCACGAGCACGGTGTTCGGGCCCTTCTTCAGTTGCACCGGGAATTCGACCTCGTCCGGCTTGCAGGGGCCCGCAGCGTTTTTGCGCCAGACCTCCTTGCCGTCGACCCACACCGCCAAGCCATCGTCGCTGCCGGCCAGAAAGCGGACCTCGCGATCCTGGTCGGAGTTGATCGTGGTGACGGCGTAAGCGACGCGGCACTCACCGCCCCCAAGGTCGATGATGTCGGATCCGAATGCCGACTTGGCCTCGCGCTTGACCCAGGTCACCGGCTTACCGTCGACCCCGCCGGGGTAGCTGGCCGCGAGATCGATGCGGCCCTCCTCCGGCGGGAATACCGTGGCCAGGGCCTTGGCCGGCTGGGCGGGGAAGGCACGGGCAAGATGCCATGCGTTGATCCGCGTCTTCGCCGGATCGATCCCCTGAGCCGCGGCAGCAGCGGCGCTCCGAACGCGCAGTTCGTCGATCAGCGTGGCGGGATCTCCGAGGGGACGGCCGTCGAGCGGCGCGAACACCACCGCCTTGCCGTCGAGGGTGCCGGCGACGGTTTTCACCGCCTGGCCGTTGTGGAGCACTGTCACGCCGGCGGGGAAGCCGCTCAGCACCGTCATGGTGGCGCGGTCGGGCCCCGGCACGGCCCCGTCGATCTCCACACGGTTCTGCTTGGTGAACGCCGTGATGCGGGTGATGCCTACCCTGCCGATCGCTTCGATGCGGCCGCCGCCCGGGACAACCAGTGCCAACGCGCTCGGTTCGGGGAACGGGCTCCAAGCCTCGTAGATGCCGGCCGCCGGATCGGTGAGCAGATAGCCCATGCGACCGGCATCGCCTTCGAAGATGCCGCCGTTCTTCTCGAAACGGCCGCTGGTGCCCATCGCCGAGAGATCGCACTCGCGTTCCAGGCCGGGCGCCAGATAGAGCCACTTGCCGTTGATCGTGCGTTCGGGCATCGACTGCGTGGTCGGCTGGCCGACCGGCGCGGCTGGCACGAAGGCACAGGCCAGGGTGTCGTCACCCAGCGCCCAGCTGATGTCGACCCGGCGCTTGGCCGCATCCCATGCCGCCGTCACCTGCCCCTTGGCGAGCTGCGCATCGAAGGCGGCGACGTCTTTCCACTCGCTGGCGTCGCCGGCCTGAATGCAGAAGCCACCCCAGGCATCGTCGACCTTGTCGCTGCTCCACTGGTCCTTGGGCAGCGGGGCGCCGCGGTAGTTGTAGGCGTTGATGCGGAGGGCCTCGGCCAGCTTGCCACCGCCCTGCATCTCCGTGCTCGTGCCGTCGGCGACCACCTCGATCTCGGCGTTGCGGCCGAGATCGGTGCCGGGCAGCGGAATGATGCCGACGTAAGCCACGCCGTCGTGGATGACCAGTCGCTGACCGGCCTTGGCCATCACCGGTGGCGACACAGGCTTGCCATCGAGCAGCAGCTTCCAGCCCTCGTGCAGGGTGATGAGACCCAGCGTGGTCTGGATGCTCGTGATCTCAGCCGGCGCGGCTCTCTCGTTGTTCAACCCCTTGGAGGGCGAGCTGAGCACGATCAGGCGGTTGCGGTGCTGGATGCTATGCAGCGGCCCGCCCTGGTTGCCGACGATGCCGTTGGGGTTGCGGTTCTTCGAGTTGTGCCAGATCGAATCGAGCAGTTCGGTGCGGTTGACGCCGAAGCGGCCGGTGAGCATGGCGAGATCCTCGCAGCTCGTCACCTCCTGGTCGGACCGCCGCCAATTCACAAGGAATGGCACCTGATCACTCCCAGCGATGTCGATGCTGCCGACGCCGTAGTGGCGGCCTTGGAAGCTGCGTTTCCACAGTGGCGTCTGCGCGTAGCCACCCCACATCTTGTAGGCGGCGGTCGACTGGTAGGGCACGGGCTTGGATGCGACCATGTCGCCATACCACGACGGCGCCCACGGCGCATCCAGGACGAGGCTGGCTGCGAGGGCCGGTGAGAAGTCATGCCCGATCGTCGGCATGCCGTCGCCGATGGTCTTTCGGCCAAGGTCGGTCAGGGCACCTCCCGGCATGATCGTGTGCATGATCGCGCTGACGCCGTCCTGGATGAATAGCGGGTAGGCCAAGCCGGTGCGGCAAGACGAACTGGTGAATCGCTTGAGCCGCGGGTGGTAGGTCGAGCAGAGTTCGCCGATGGTCTTGGCCAAGATGGCCTGGCCCATCAATCGCTGCTCGACCGTGGGCGAATAGCTGGCGAAGGGCAGTTGCGTGGCGAGTGTATGGGAGAGGTAGTAATGATCGACGGTCTCCTGGCTGGTGCCGTCGAACCACGTCCACTGCCGCAGCGGCCAGTCCCGCAGTCCGGCCTCGCCCTCGGTGATCAGCCGCGGACTCTCGAGCAAGGCACCGCCGAACAGGGTGCCGGCGGTGGCCCAATGGTTGAAGTTCATCGTGCCCATCGCCCGGCAGTAGGTGCGGTAGACCGAGAAGTTGCCGCGCCAGTCGCGGGTCTTCTCGTAAGAGGCCGCCGCCTCCTTGCCGCCGATGTAGCCCTGGACCAGGTCGCCGATCTCGCGGTCGGGCATCAGCCAGGCCCACCAGTAGAGCCGCAGGTGCTCGACCACCGGCGCCGGCAGCGCCTCGCGACAGCGGAGACCGATGCCGCCCAGCTCTGCGGCGTCGAAGCCGCTCCATCGTCGCGGGGCCATGGCGAGAAGTCCGTCAATCCACTTCTCATAAGCCTCGTAGCTGGCTGGAAAACCGTGGGACGACTGGTCCTGGGACCAGAGTTGCTGCAGGCGTTGCCAGGTCGCGTCATCCATGCCCTTCGGCTGCACGCGGCCAAACTTGGCGGACCATTCGGCAAACTGATCGGCGGTTGGGAAAATGGCAGTCGGCTGGCCGCCCTTGCCGTCGGCAAGCTGCTTCGCGAGGGCACGCACATCGGCAGCTGGTGGCAGTTCGATC
>CANHCU010000117.1 GCA_947459185.1 Planctomycetaceae bacterium
CAGCCAGGCATGGACAAGATGCAATCTTGTCCCCACGAGATGAGCCCCGCCCCACGGCTACACCTGCAACTCTGACCGCACCTTCTCGAGCAGCTTCTTCGTGGCCAGAATTCCTTCCGGCTCCGACAGCCCGTTCCCCTCGTACTCGACGCCCACCCAGCCGCGGTAGCCGGCGGCGGCGACCATTCGCAGCATCCGGCGGTAATCGGTCCGCACCTCGTTGCCGTCGGCGTCGAACTCGTGGCTCTTGGCGCTGACGCCCTTCGCAAACGGAAGCAGTTCTTCCACGCCCCGGTAGCGGTCGTAATCGTGGAAGTTGCCGAAGTCGGGCAGCGTGCCGCAGTTCGGCTTGTTGACGAGTTTCATCACTCCTGCCAGCCACTCACCGTTGCTGGAGAGCCCGCCGTGGTTCTCCACGAGGACAGCCAGGTCCATCTGGGCGGCATAATCGGATAGCCGCGAGAGCCCATCGGCCGCAAGCTTCTGCTGTTCCTCCGGCGAGCCCTTGCTCGCCGCGTTCACCCGGATCGAGTGACAGCCCAGCCGCTTGGCCGCCTCGACCCATGGGAAATGGTTCTCGATCGCCTTGGTGCGGGCGGCCCCCTCGGGATCACCGAGATTGCCGAGGCCATCGCACATGATCAGGACGTTCGTCACGCCCTCGTCCTTCGCCCTCTTGGCAAGGTCTGCCAGGTAGGCCGCATCCTTCGCCTTGTCCTTGAAGAACTGGTTGACATATTCGACCGCGTCGATGCCAAACTGCTGCTTGGCGGCGCGAGGGAAATCGAGATTGTCGAGCTTGCCGGCGAAGAGGGTGCGGTGCAGCGACCATTCCGCCAGCGAGATCCGGAAGAGGGGCATCGCAGCGGGGGCGTCGGCGGCCCGACTCCTTGCCCAAGCCTGTGAAGCCGCGATTGCCGCTGCCGCGGCAGCCAGGAAACCCCGGCGGTCAATCGATGTGGATCTCACCATAGCAGCACCTTTTTCTGGAAGGTTATCAGACGCCGCCACCCCCGCACCATGCCATGGGGCGATCCCTGTCATGTCGGGGGTAAGGCCGGGGCCTCATCCTGGAGGTATTCACGGGGGCGGTAGGTCCACAAGAGCGGCAGGAAGAGCACTGTGGCCACGGCCATGCAGCCACAGAAAAACCAGTAATAGGCGGCCCCGGCCAGCAGGGAATTGCCGGCCGCATCCTGGGAGAACGTGTTGACCAGCGCCGTGAACAGGTTGCCCAGCGACACGCTCAGCAGATAGAGGCTCATGACGAGCGACTTCATCTGCGGCGGGGCCTGCGTGTAGCTGAATTCGAGGCAGGTGATCGACACGAGGATTTCCGCGGCCGTGATCACCACGTAGGCCAGCAGCTGCCAGCCGACGGAGGGCCAGCGGGCGGTAAGTTGCGTGCCATCCTTCTGCACCGCCATGCCGGCGTTGACCATCGCCTCCACACGGGCGTCCTTCCCCTGTGGCCCGGCTGAAGTGTCGCCGTGCTCGCGACTCTTTCCTGTCTTCAGCGTGTCAGCCAGTGCATTGAGGCCCGCCTTCCGCATGGCGGCCTCCGTCGCCTCGTGGTCTACGCCGGCGGCGGCTGCGACCGGTGCGACAACGCCCCGAAATCGGTCTGTCTCCGTGTCGATCAGTCGCTGCGCATGTGCCGTGATGGCAAACGCGAGGATCGTCAGCAGGAAGCCGGCGAGGATCTTGCGAAGCGGTGTCAGCGGCAAGAGCCTTTCGATGGCGGGATAGACCACGAGGCTGAAGAGCGGGATGAAGAGCAGCACGAGCAGCGGATTGATCGCCTGAACCTGGCTCTCCAGCCATTCGACGCCGAGGAACCGCCGGTCCATCTGCTGTGCCTGCTGCACCCACGCGCCGCCCGACTGATCGTAGAGCGACCAAAACACGGCCACGAGCAGGTAGAGCGGCACGAGCTTGAAGATCGCGGCCAGCCCCTCCGGGCCGAATGTCTCGGCAAAGTATCGCGGGCCCCTTGGCGGCACGTGAATGAAACGGTGCCGTCCCAGCCAGAACACGAACGTGGCCAACGCCATGAGGATGCCCGGCACGCCGAAGGCCCAGCCGGCGCCGTAGGTGCGCAGCAGCCAGGGCGTGAGCAGCGTCGAGAAGAACGAGCCGAAGTTGATCGCGAAGTAAAACCAGCCGAACACCCGCTCGAGCAGGTGACGATTCGAGTGGCCGAACTGGTCGCCCACGTGGGCCGACACGCAGGGCTTGATGCCGCCGGAGCCGATGGCGACGAGGGCCAGGCCGGCCAGCAGCCAGCCCCGGGGCGCGAGCGTGGCCGCCAGCAGCGGCTGTGGCAGGTCCATCAGCGCCAGGCAGAGATGGCCGAGGCAGTAGACGATCGACAAGAGCAGGATCGTGAGATACTTGCCGAGGAAGGCGTCGGCCACGATGCCGCCGATGATCGGAAAGAAATAGGCGCTGGCCACGAACAGGTGCATCCACTCCCGCGACTCTGGTTCCGTCATGAAGTCGGGGCCACCCGCAGTGGAATGGAGGAACTGTGTCATGAACACGACGAGGATCGTCTTCATGCCGTAGAACGAAAACCGTTCCGCGGCCTCGTTGCCGACGATGTAGGGAATCCCCGGCGGCATGCCGGTGGTGGCCGACGGGTGGGTGGCGAAGCCGTGCCGGTTGGTGGTCGTTGATGGCGCGGAAGGCGTGGATGGCATGGCGGTCTCGCGGGGAGGGAAAGGCGTCCGAGAATGTGGCACAGATGCCACGTATGGTGCAAACCGCATCGGCAGCGGACAATGCGAAGGTATGGATCCGATTTCGCACCCCAACGACGTCCCCGCCTCGGCGCAGCCGCCGAGGCTGCTCGTCGTCACCGTCGATCGGCTGCCTGCCTGGATGCTGGCGGCGTATGGCGCCACCTGGGTGGCGACTCCGGCGCTCGACAGCCTCGCGGCGCGAGGCGTCGTGTTTGACCGCGTGATCACGCCGTCGACTGCGGCCCGCGATACGCTCCGCGATCTGCTTGCCACTGGATCGGCCGCAGGCCAGACGCTCCTGGCTGCGGCGGTGGCCGGTGGCTGGCAGCCGGTGGTCGTCACCGACGATGCCGCCGTGGCGACGGACATCACTGCCGATGCCGCGGGGCCTGCGGCCGGCGTGCGGCTTGTCGAGGCGGTGGCGAAGCAGACGGTCGAGAACGATGACACGCAGACCAGCATCGCCAGGCTCGTCGACGCCGCCCTCGAGGTCATCGCATCGGGCGAGCACCGGATGGTGTGGTGCCATGTCGGCAGCCTCGGCGTGGCGTGGGATGCGCCGGAGCGGTATCGCGACCGCTACATCGATCCGGAGGATCCGCCGCCGCCGAGCGGAGCCTGCGTGCCGGGGTTTGCGGTGGATGCCGACACCGACCCCGATCTGGTCGTGGGCATCCGCCAGGTATTCGCCGGACAGGTCACGCTCCTCGACAGCCAACTCGGCAGACTCTTTGCTGCGGTGCGGCCGGGCAAGGCCACGGCGGCTGGCGACTGGTCGGTGCTGGTCGTCGGCGTCCGAGGTCTGCCGCTGGGGCTGCATGGCTGGGTCGGCATCGGTGAACGGGAGCTTCCATATGGAGAACTCGTTCACGTGCCGGCGATCTTCGCGGATGCGGCAGGGCGGATGGCAGCCCAGCGGTATGGCGGGCTGGTCGTGCCGGCCGACCTGGGCGCGACGCTCGCGGATCTGGTGGCCCAGGAACCTGGGCCGCGTCCGCAGACATCGGCAGTCGTTCTAACTCGCGATCCCGTTCTGCCGCGTGATCCCGTTCTCGACCCCGTGGCCCTCTGGCGGGGAGTGAGTCTGGCCTCGCTGTTCGAGCACTGGTCGGCAGCGTTCCGGGACCGGGTGATCGTGACGGGTCCCGATGCCGCCGCCATCGTCACGCCCGAGTGGCATGGACTGCTACGCGTCGGGCCCGCACCTGCGGAGGCGAAGCCCGCTCGCGACCAACGCATCCGCCTCTTTGCCAAGCCGGATGACTTCTTCGAGTTGGCCGATGTCGCCAACCGCTGCGGCGATGTTGCCGGGGCACTGGAGGCCCTTCTGGAACAGGCCAACGCGGGCGACGGTCGAGCCGCCTGGCAGACGCCGTTGCCAGAGGCAGCGAGCGGATAAGAGGCTGGAAACCGTCGTTTTTGGGCTGCAAAACACGCTTGGTGACACGGGTTGGCCCCCGCTACCATCCCCGGATGGTGTGCCTGCTGCCACAATCGCCTCGGTTCCCCGCCTCCTTCCGTCAGGTGGGCTGCCTGCTGCTCGCTGTGGTCGCGCTGGTGGCCGGCGGGGTGCCGCGGTCGGATGCGCAGGAAGCCGCGTCGCCCGAGCGGCCCGTCACCATTCGCGTGACCTGGGGCGGCGGGAAGGCCCGTGCCTGGTCGGGGTTGATCCGACTGGTGCCTGCCGAGGGTGAGGTGGGCCCTCCCGAAGACCTCCAGTGGCAGACGCTCTGCAACGATGCTGACGCGGCCGCCACCGCCCACGCGGCCGGCAGCACGATCATCGTCCACGAGCCGAGCCGACGGGGCGGTGATGGCGTCGAACTGGTGATTCCGCGGTGGCGCGGTGCGCGGATCGCCGTGCAGCTCCATGCCGACGGCGATGAACGAGCCGGCTCGACCTTCGAGGCTGCCGTCGCCGATCTCGTGCTGGACGCCAAACAACAGGTGCTCGATCGGGATGGCAACCGGCTGACGTTGAAGTCCGCTCCCGGTGATGGACTACGCGTGGAACTCGGCGGCTCGTCGTCGGTCTATCGTCCGGGAGAGGTCGTTCGCATGGCGGTCGATCCGCTGCTGCCCAGGCGGTCGCCAGGGGCGGGTGCGGTCGAACTGAGAATGCGGCTGAAGGCGGCGGCCGAAGCCGAGCCGCTGGTCGTCCAGTCGTTGCTCCTTGCGGAAACCGCTGCCAGGACGGCCGAACCACGGCTTCAGGAGTATCAGCGGGTGCAGTTCGACGTGCCACTGCCGGCCCGCGAAGGGGCTTACGACATCGAACTGGAGGCGGTCGAGCGTGGTGGCCTGCGGTGGTCGCGGCCCCTGGCGTCGCGAACGGTGCAGGTGGTGGCGATCGCCGACGTCGCTGCCGCTCCGGCCGCGGAGAACGGAGATGCTTGGAAGGTGATCCACGAACTCGATCCTGGCAGCCCGCGCCTGCACGAGCGGCTCCGGCGTCTGCCCAGTGTCGGCATGTCGTATGTCCCGATGCCGGCCATGCCGATGCCATCGATGTCGTTGCCAAGCATGAGCATGCCCAACGTGCCCATTCCCAATGTGCCGATGCCCAACGTGTCGCTGCCGAACATGCCGATGCCCAAGCTGCCGTCAGTGTCACTGCCGAGTGTCTCGTCGATGGTGCCCAAGCTGAGTGGCCTGCTGGCGTCGGGGCACTCCACCGTCGAGGCCCATCCGCTCGGACCGATGCTGCGGCTGCCGCCGGCGCGATCGGCCAACGAGCCTGCCTGGGAGGGGATCGCGATCGTCGGCGCGCAGCCGGGGCTGCCGCACCTGGTGGAGGTGGAGTTTCCACTCGACCAGCAGGCGGTCGTGGGCGTGAGCGTGCTGGAGACCGATGCGGCGGGAACAACGGTCGAGGTTCGGTCGAGTGGCGGCTTCGAGGTGACTCCGCCAGCGGCCGCGGACGAGGCCTCCGGTTCCGCGGGCAGGGGGGCGGGGCTCGGCCGTCATGCCTTTGTCTTCTGGCCCACCACCCGCCATCCTCTGGTTTTGATTGCCAATCCGTCGCCCCGGGCCGCGGCGATCTTTGGACGGGTGCGTGTCTCGGCAGGGCCGCTGCGGCCGCCGGCCAAGGCGAGCGGTGCCGAGGGCCACAGCCTCGCGGCGTCCACCGGGCCCGGCCGTCGCGTGCATGCCTATGTGCCGGCCCCCGACTATTCGCAGTTTGGTGCGGTGGAGCGGCCGGCCAGTGGCTCAGGCCGACCGTTTGCCGACTGGAGGACGTTTCTCTCTGGAGCGTCGCACGCCGCGGAATGGTTTTCGGCGCAGGGGGCTGCCGGGGCGATGGTCGTCGTCTACCGCGATGGTGCCGCGATCTGGCCGTCGCGGCTCACGAGGGGCGCACCACGGTGGGACAGCGGGGCCACGTCGGATGCGGGCCTCGATCCGGTGCGCAAAGACCTGCTCGGCATGCTCTGTCGCATCCATGCCCGCGAGGGCCTGCGGCTCGTGCCGGCGGTCTCGTTCGATGCGCCGCTGCCGGCAGTCGAGATGCTGCTCGCCAACGGTACGGCCGAAGCGGTGGGCATTGCCTGCGTGGGCCGTGATGGCAAGCCGAAACAGATCGATGGCGGCCGCGGCTGCCACTACAACATTCTCGATCCACGAGTCCAGCAGGCCGTCGAGGCCGTCGTGCGGGAACTGGCTGGTCGGCTCCGTGGCGTTGAGGCCGTCGATGGCATGGCGCTGCTGCTGCCTCACGACGGCTGGATGCATCTGCCTGGCACGGCCTGGGGGCTCGACGACGTCACCTTCTCGCGGTTTCTCGCGGACGTCGGCGGTCAGGAGCCTGCGACGGGGGGTGAACGGTTTGCCCACCGGGCGATGCTCGTGGAGGGGCCGCTGCGGGAGCAGTGGCTGGAGTGGCGGGCTGCGGCGATGGCCCGCTTGCATTCGCGACTGGCCGACGTGCTGGCGGAACAGGGCCGCGGCTTGAGCCTGCACGTGGTGCCGACATCGCTCTTCGCCACGGGCGAACTCGCGACCCGCTTTCGACCAGCGCTGGCGGCGCAGCCCGCCGACACCGACGTGCTTCGGGAGATCGGCCTCGATCCGACTCGGATCACCGCCGATCCGCGGGTCGTGTTTGTTGCGCCGCATGTGCATGCCACAGCCGACTCGCTGCTTGACCGCTGCATCGTGGACAATGCCAACCGTTCGCTCGGGGTGGCCCGTGGCGTGGCGGGTGCGGCCCGGCGGGGCGTGATCGCGATCGAGCAGCCGCGGTCGATGCCTATTGGCGGCATCGTGCCGCATGCGCCATTCGGCAACGCGGCGGCGGAGGCCGAGTTCGTGCCGATTCACGCGGTGGCCGAGGGGCCGGCCCGCGGCAGGCTGCTCGCGGAGTCGCTCGTGGCGTCGGACGTCGAGGTGGTGTTTGACATGGGGCTCCTGTTCAGCCGTGTCGAACCGGCGTACGAGCGATGCCTGCAGGCGTTCGCGGCGCTCCCGGGTGGCGGGCTCGAGTTGGCCGATCCGCTGGCGGCGCCACTGGTGGTCCGCAGCCGACGAGACAGAGGCCTGACGGTGGTGAGCATTGCCAATGCCGGGCCGGCGCCATGTCGCGCTGGTCTTGCGCTGGCTGGCTCACCGTCGGCCGTGATCGACGCCGTCGATGGCACGCGGCTGCCGCTCGAGCCGGCCGGCGGCGCGGCCGTGCCGCTCGGGCCGTGGGAGGTTCGCACACTGATGCTCGACGGAGGCGTGGCCGTGCAAGGGGCCCGGGTCGCCTACGCCGACGAGGTGCGAGGAGCGATCGCCTCGCGGTTGGCAGATCTCACCCGGCGGCGTGCCGTGCTCGAGACACCGCGGCCGCTGGATGTGCTCGACAATCCGGGATTCGAACTGGCCGGTGCCGGTGACGCCGACGTGGATGGTCGCGCGGCGGGAGGCGGTGTGGGTGGCTGGGAACTGGTGGAAGCCAGTCGTGGCGCGGTCGCATTCGTGCCGGGCGTCAATGCCCCGGCGGGCCGTGGCATCGGCTTCTCGTCGGTCAATGGGCTCTCCACGGTGCGGAGCAATCCGTTTCCGCCGCCCGCGACCGGACGGGTTAGCGTGGCCGTGTGGCTGCGGATTCCAGAAGGAGATCCGCAGCCGCCACTGAGACTGGCGGTCGAGGGGATGCAGGACGGCCGCGAGTATTACCGCTTTGCGCCGGTGGGCGGGCTGGCCGGCGGCAAGCCGCTGACGGGTAACTGGTCGCAGTTCGTACTCCAGGTTGACGACCTGCCGGCCCACGGGCTCGAGTCGTTGCGGGTGCGGTTCGACCTGCTGGGGCCTGGCAGCATCGAGATTGATGGCGTGCGGGTGTTCGACCTGGCGTTCGACGAATCGCAGCGGGTGCAGTTGTCGCGTCAGCTGTCGGTGATGGAGCAGCGGCTGGCGGCAGACGACCTGGGCTCATGCCTGGTTGAGCTCGACACCTATTGGCCGCGGTTCCTCGGTGCATTCATCTCCGACGATGCCGTGGCGGCGGTACGTGAAGACACCCTCAGGGCCACGGGCGGCCCGACCCAGTCGCCCGCCCCGCCGGTCGAGCGGTCGGGCAGCATGTTCGACCGTGTCCGCCGCTGGTGGCAGTAGGGGAGAAGCGTCGCCTCTGCTCAGCCCGGCGGCCAGCTCAGGGGGCGACCGCCCAGCAGATGGATGTGCAGGTGGTGCACGGTCTGTCCGCCGTCGCGGCCACTGTTGATGACGAGCCGATAGCCGTCGCCGAGTCCCAGCTTGTGGGCCAGCGATGATGCCACTGCCACGAGGTGCCCCAGCAGTGGCGTGTCAGCCGCGGTGGCTTCGGCCAGCGAAGGGATTGGCTGCTTCGGAATCACAAGCAGGTGCACAGGCGCCTGCGGTGCCACATCGTGAAAGGCAAGGCAGAGGTCGTCTTCATGCTCGATCCGCGCTGGGATCTCTCGGCGGATGATCCGGGAAAAAATGGTCTCAGCCGGCGTGGTCATCGGATGAATCCAGTTGTGTATCCGGATATTCCTCCTGTCGTGTCGTGGCGATGCCGGCCTCTGCCTGACGGGAGGCCGCTGTCTTGCGGATCCGTTTCCGCGGAGCCTTGGGCACGGCCCATTCCTTGGTGAGGTGTTCGAAGACCTCGGGCGATTCGTAGCGGACGACGTTGCGGCCTTCGGGCATCGGGCCGACGAGTGAGCGGAAGATCGGGGCCCCGCGGAGGGCGAGGTCGGTGCTGCAGTCGTCCGTGCCAACCTGGAGGTGTGTTTTGAGAATCTGATCGGGCGAGTCGAAGTCGCGGATGATGAGTTCGCCATCCGCGCTACGGGTGACGATCCGCCATGTGTCTTTTGCCATTGTCGATGCGCTCCTGAGGGGGCGAACGGCCGGCCAAGGCGTTCGGCAGCCCATGTGTCATGAATGAGGATCGGCAGTCGGTGGCGGCGGCTCAAGGAGGGGCGGGGGGAGGTGGTCGTGGCCGTCACGGAGGTGCCTGGTCGGCATGCCGTGCCTTTCCGGCAGAAGCGTTGCAGGCGGCCTGCGGATCGAGACCTGACAGTCGCCCGGGGCGGCTGGCGACCGCACAAATCGGCTACGAACTTGAGCGCCGCCGGACTGCGGCCTACATTACAGATGCAATTCGGAGGGTAAGCGAATTGGCCAGCGGTCTGACTCGAAATCAGATGCCCCGAAAGGGGTTGTGGGTTCGAATCCCATGCCCTCCGCTCTGGGAAATCCCGAGAGAAAACGCAGAAAAGCCCCGGTAAAACGGGGCTTTTCTTATGCGCCGAGGGCAGGGGGCAGTATCGGTGTTTCTCTCGCTAATTCGATGCCGATACACTGAGAGTGTTGCGCATGCGTGCGCAAGCGGGAATCTGATTCGCAGTCAGACCGAAACGTGTCGCCCTCAGGAATCCTTGAAAATGAGCCAGAAAAACAGCCTCAAGGGGCTCGCGCTCGCCGACATCGCCCAGGCGAAGGAAATGCCGTTCACGCCCCAGCGGATTCGGGACGCTGAGCGGCTCGTCGCCGAGGGCGAAGCCGATGTCGATGGGTACGGGCGGCGTGAGTGGCGGGATTCCTCTTGCCCCGGTCTGCGGATTGTCGTGACGAGGCAGGGCGGGAAGTTCTACTTCGCCGGCAGGATCGACGGCGTTTCAAAACGGAAGCCTATCGGCGACACGAGGACTGTCGATCTGAGCGAGGCTCGTGATGTCGCTGGCAGCCTCAAGTACGACGGCACGGCTGCCGCCCGTATCGCCCCTAGGAAAGCCGTCGCCGGCGGCAGCGACACGCTCAAGGCGGTCTGGGAAGCGTATGTCGCTGAGGCTGAGGCAGGCACGTTCCGAGTGAAGCGGAAGATTCGCCCGAACACGCTGCGATCCTACCGTGGCGTTTGGGGCGCGAGCCTGTCGGATCACGGCGGCAAGCCGATGTCGTGGGTGGCAGACAACATCGACGGCATCTTCCTGCCCCTGCAGGCGAAAACGCCCTACGCTGCGAATCGAGCCCTCGCCCTGCTCAGCCTGCTCTTTCGGTACGCTGCCCAGCGGCGATCGTGGGCAGGGGCGAATCCGGTCGCCGATGCCCTGAGGAAAAACAGGCTCGCCCGTCACGAGGAAAAGCCTCGGCAGCGTTTCTTGAGCGATGCCGAGCGGCAGCGGTTCCGGCAAGCCTGCGAGGCGGCGGCTGCACCGTGGGGCGAGGTGTTCGTGTTCGCTCACGAGACAGGTCTGCGGAAACGTGCCCTTCTCGGGCTGCGTTGGAAACACGTTCACGCCGAGCAGCGGAACGGCAAATTCGTGGCAGGAAAGGCATCGCTCGTGATTCCTGCTGACATCATGAAGGCAGGGCGATCTGATCACAGTGTCGATCTGCGGCCCGAGGCTGTCGCTGCGTTAGAACGCCGCAACGCCGCTCGTGTCGATGAGGATGAGAATGGATTCGTGTTCGCTTGGGAGGGCGGCTCGCAACTCAACTCGTCAAGCTACGGGCGAGCGTTCCACGACATCGCCACGGCTGCCCAGGTCAAAGGGCTGCGCCCACATGATCTGCGGCGTGATCTGGGCGCTCGGCTTGTGGCTGCCGGAACGCCGCTGCCGATTGTGGCGAAAATCCTCGGACACTCGCCGGCGAGCATCGCCATGTTGGCGCGAACATACGCACCCGTCAGTGATGAGACGGCGAGAAAGTGGCTGCTCGATGCGCCTGCCGTTCCGAAAGCGAAACGCTCACGGGCACGATCGACGGCGAAGGCATCGTGATGATTGCGGCGGCGCAGCAAGCAGACAGATGCAGTTCGTGCAATCCTGTGATTCTCACACTCGCAAGCCGGCGACTACTGTACAAGACTTCAAGTGGACTTTTCTTGACGCAACTTTGACAAACGCCAGCCTGCCCGAGCGACTCTTCGATATCTCTCGGGAAATCCTGCATGCTGTTCGTCTGTACTAGTGTACTAGCGTGCATTTAATTGCTGTGCGTGTGTACAGTAGTCGCTCTTTTTTTGTGGCAGAGCCCGTATCTCAATTTGCATTGACGGCATAAGACATCCCGAGCGACCGATTTCCGGTCGCACAGGAGGTCTTAGCCTTGAACACTCAATTGCAGTCTCTTGATCTGGCTGGTCTGCCGGATCGCTTTGTCTCTCGATCTGAGGCGGCGACGTTTCTCGGGCTGTCGCCCGCAACGCTCGCAACGTGGGCATCTGCTGGGCATGGACCAGCGTTCAAAAAACTCTCAGCCGGTCGCTCTGGCTGCGTGAGGTATTCGCTGGTCGAACTGCGGCGGTACATCGCCGATCCGCAGTCCTACGGGAATCGTCCGAAGGCGACGTTCCGCAAGCCTGCGTCGCCGCGTGACGGGCAGCCTCGGCTCAACGCCGTGAAGGCTCGCACCCGGCGTGGCAAAACTCGGGGACAAGTCTGAGCGCATGAAAAACCCCGAGCCGTTGGCGCGGCTCGGGGCTTATGGGGCACGACGGTATGAGCCTACCTGTCGTGTCCAGAAATATCCACGGCTCACGAGGGCACGACACATGGCA
>CANHCU010000118.1 GCA_947459185.1 Planctomycetaceae bacterium
ATGACTCCGAGTCCCATACAAGCCCTGAGCGCAAGCGACGGGATCTCCATAATGCCGCGGTTCGGAGCTGCCCGTGCCCCGTCGCCGGACGCTCGCTACGGACATCCTGTCCTGCGCTCGCTCGATGCTGACTGCGCTCCGGCATCCTGCCTGCGCTGGTCAGCAACGCCGGCTCTCGGGACACGGGCAGCCCCTCACGGAACAGCGCCAGGCCCGGAGGGCCGGGTCAGCACCCGCGGGCGGAGGCCCGCCAAGCGACTCGCTGAGGACAGACATCCGCCTGTCGTGTCGGCAGGATGCCATGTTTCGCGTGTATACGGAGCCGGGATCGGCGGAAGCTCGAGGAGCATTAGGATTTTTCGACCTTCTGAGGAATGCAATGCCGCAGGTCGTGAAAGGAGAAAAAGCCGTAGCGACGAGACTTCTGCCGTCCCGGCGGCGCGTCGCCACCAGGCGCTGCCTCCGCGCGCTGCCTCCGCGCGCTGCCTCCGCGCGCTGCCTCCGCGCGCTGCCTCCGCGCGCTGCCTCCGCGCGCTGCCTCCGCGCGCTGCGCGCAATCTACTCGTTGACGTAGGTCTCGAGGAAGCGAGCCAGGCGGTGGAAGTCGCTGCCGCGTTCGACGTAGCGGACGACCGTCACGAGCGTGTTCGGATCGACCAACTCCTCGAACGGCACATAGTTCAGGTCGAGCTGCCCCGACACGCTCACCATCACGCCGTTGAGCCCCCGCTCGGCCAACGCCCGGTAGGCGCCCACGCCCAGTTGGCTGCCGAGCATCACGTCGAAGGCGTGCGGCTTGGCGCAGCGGGCCTCGTAGCCCAGCTGCAGGCCGACGACCTTTCGCGAGCGGCCCGTCTGACGCTTGAATTCGTCCGCGACCAGCTTCGAGAACATCCGGCCCAGTTGGACCTGGGCGATCGAAATGTGGCCATGCTCATCGCGGGGAATGCCTTCCAGTTGCTTGCTTGGCAGGTATTCCGCCAGCCCCTCGGCCAGCACGATCACGCCATACTGTTTGCCCTCCTCCTCCTCGCGGACCCGCATCGTCTTGACGATCCGGCCCACCACCTCCTCGGTGTTCATCACCGGCTTGATCTTCGTCTGGCCCGAGGCGTCGGTGACCGTCTCCTCGCTGCGGTACTTGCCATGGATGTCTTCGACACTGATCACGAGGCTGGCCTCGCCCGAGATCGCAGCTCCGTAGGAGAGCCAGCCGGCACTGCGGCCCATCGTCTCGCAGAGGTAGTAGCAACGGCCCGCATCCGCGTCGTAGAGCAGGTTGCGGATCTCACCACCGAGCGTATCGACCGCCGTGAAATAGCCGAACGTGAAGTCGATCCCCATGTAGTCGTTGTCGATCGTCTTGGGCAGATGCACGACCGGGATCCGCTTGCTGCCCTCGGGCAGGCGGTCCTGATACATCTTGAACTTGTTGGCCGTCTTGAGCGTGTCGTCGCCGCCGATCGAGATCAGGGCCTCGACCCCCAACGACACGAGACCTTCGTAGACGTTCTTCAGGGGTGCGACCCGCTCGGCATCGCCGAAGTGGGTGGGCGACGAGATGTGCTTGCCCGGATTGGTTCGTGCCGTGCCGAGCATGATGCCCTGTGCCGAACGGGTTCGCTTGAGGAACTCGGGTGTGACCAGCACGTAGTCGCGGCCCTGCACGAGCGGCTTGTCGGCGGAGTAATCGGCCAGCGATGAATAGCCGTGCTTCATGCCGATGACTTCGGTGCCGTTGCGCATGAACGACGTCGCCGCAGTCGAGATCACCGCGTTGGCTGCCGGCGCCGGGCCGCCCGCAAACAGGATGGCCACGCGGCGAAACTGATGATCTCCCTTTGGCGGACGCGACAACGACTCACTCATGAATCTCTCTCCTGATGGCAAACGGTCTTAAAGCGTGATGGAAAACGATCATATTCGAGTGCGCATCGATCGGGTTGCTGAGACTGAAAGGATCCACTTGCGCGATGGTTCGCGATCAGCGGCTGGCAACAGCCGCCTCAGCGGGCCAGCATCCGCTCCACGAATGTGGTATCGACCTGGGCCTCATGGAACGCGGTGTTGGCCAACACCTCCAGGTGGAGCGGCACCGTGGTCTTGATCCCCTCGACCCGTAGCTCCTTGAGCGCCCGGATCATCGTCCGGATCGCCTCCTGCCGCGTCGGCTGGTGCACGATCAGTTTGCCCACCAGCGAATCGTAGTACGGCGGAACCGTGTAGCCGGCAGTGGCGTGGGAGTCGAACCGCACGCCGAAGCCGCCGGGAGCGATGATCCGCTCGATCCGCCCCGGGCAGGGACGGAAGTTGTGGGCGGGATCCTCGGCGTTGATGCGGCACTCGATCGCATGGCCACGCGACACGATATCCTTCTGCACGAGGTCAAGCTTTTCACCCGCTGCCACGCGGATCTGCGCCTTCAGCAGATCGATGCCGGTCACCATCTCGCTCACCGGGTGCTCCACCTGGATCCGCGCGTTGACCTCGATGAAGTAAAAGTTGTCCTGCTGGTCAACGATGAACTCGACCGTGCCGGCCGAGTAGTAGCCGGCTGCCTTCGCCAGGCGGACAGCCGCCTCGCACATCTTCTTGCGGGTCTCCTGCGGTAGGCGCGGAGACGGGCTCTCCTCGATCAGTTTCTGGTGCCGTCGCTGCGTCGAGCAGTCACGTTCCCAGAGATGCACAATGGTGCCATGCTGGTCGCCGAGGATCTGGATCTCCACGTGTCGCGGCCGCTCGACATACCGTTCGATATAGATGCCCGCATTGCCGAAGGCAGCCTGTGCCTCGGCCGAAGCCTGCTGCCAGGCGTTTGCAAGGGCCAGTTCGTTGGCCGCCACCCGCATGCCCTTGCCGCCGCCGCCGGCCGTTGCCTTGAGCAGCACCGGATAGCCGACCTCCTTGGCCACGCGGACCGCTTCCTGCTCGCTCGACACGAGCCCGTCGCTGCCGGGAACCGTCGGCACGCCGGCCTCGCGGGCCAACGCTCGGGCGGAATTCTTGTCACCGACAAGCTCCATCGCCTCCGGTGTCGGACCGATGAAGCCGATGTCGCACGAGCGGCAGACCTCCGCGAAGTGGGAGTTCTCCGAGAGAAAGCCATAGCCGGGATGGATCGCCTGCACGTTGCCGATCTCGGCGGCACTGATCACGCGGTCGATCCGCAGATAGCTGTCGGCTGCCCGGGCCGGCCCCACGCAGATCGCCTCGTCGGCCAGTTCCAGGTAGGGGGCCCCGCGGTCGGCCTCGCTGAAAATGGCGACGGTCTCCACGTCCAGTTCACGGCAGGCGCGGATCACACGAAGGGCGATTTCGCCACGATTGGCTATCAGAATCCGTTTGAACATAGGTTCCCGCCAGAAGCTCGGGCCAGCGAAGAAAGGAACAGATCACGCGGCGGGGTCCGCAACATGATCACCACACTCGGTGGCAGGCTCACGCCCCCGGATCCACCTTGATGAGCGGCTGGCCAAATTCGACCGGCGCCCCATTTTCGACGAGAATCGCCACGACCTGGCCGGAGACGCCGGCGGGAATCTCGTTGAAGACCTTCATCGCCTCGACAATGCAGACGGTCTTCTCAGGCCCGATCCGGTCGCCCACCTTCACAAACGCGGCGGAATCGGGGCCGGAGGCCTTGTAAAACGTCCCCACCATCGGGCTCTTGATCATAAGCATGCCCGCGTCGGCAGCCGATTGCCGGGCAGGCTCTGCCGCTGATTGACGGGTGGCGGGGAGTGCGACGGGGGCCGCAGTGGTAGCGATCACCTCGCCACCACGCTTGATCCGCACGTGATGATCGGCCTCCTTCAGGTCGATCTCTGAAAGATCGTGCTCTTTCATGAGTTCGATGAGCCGACGCAGTTTCTTCACGTTGTAAAGATCGCCCGATTTTTCTGGAGCACTCATGAGGGGGCACCCATTTCCTTGGGATCCAAGCTATCCTGCTAAGAGTCGGCGAAGGTAGCCCCTTGCGGAGGTTTCAGTCAAGGTAATCAAACGGGGACCAGCGAATTCCTCGCGTCATACCCCGCCCAGGGGGCGAATCAGCCGCCAACGGCAGCCCGTCAGTCACCACCCACCGGAACACGCTCGCGATGCCCCTGACCGACCTGCCACGGCTGCCCCGCCGAAGCCGCGAGACGAGCAAGCACGACTACGGACGGGTCGTCGTGGTGGGAGGGGCCGCGGGCATGGCCGGAGCACCGGCGCTGGCCGCCATGGCGGCACTCCGGAGCGGGGCGGGGCTCGTCGAGGCCCTGGTGCCGGAGCACGTCGCCGCGATTGCCGCCGGCTTCGATCCCTGCGTGATGACCCGCGGCCTGCCGGGACGAATCGACGACACGTTTGCCACGGCCGCCCTCGAGGAGATCGAGGCCCGCACGAGCCGGGCAGACGCCGTGGCCGTCGGCCCCGGTCTCGGCCGCTCCGATGCGGTCGTCCAGATCGTCTCGCACCTCTGGCGGAATCTGCCCCAGCCGGCAGTCTTCGACGCCGACGCGCTCTGGGTTCTCGCCCACATCGACCGGGGAACTCTTGCCAGCCACGCGGGCCCGCGGATCCTCACGCCGCATGCCGGCGAGATGCTCAGGCTGCTCCGTGCCGATCCGTCATCCGCCCAGGCGGGTGACCGGGCCATGCTCGAACGCGAGGCTGCCGCGTTGGCCGGTGCGATCGACGCCGTGATCGTGCTCAAGGGGCCGGCGACGCTGATCGTCGACCATGCGCGACAGTCGCACAACGAGACCGGCAATCCCGGCATGGCCACGGCCGGCACCGGGGATGTGCTCACGGGAATCACCGCCGCGCTGCTGGCGCAGCGACTCTCGCCCTTCGATGCCGCCCGACTGGCGGTGTGGGTGCATGGCCGCGCGGGCGATCTCGCCGCGGAGGCTCTCGGCGAGATCTCGATGACCGCCCGCGACCTGCTCGAGCGACTGCACGTGGCGTTTCGGGACGTGAGCGAGTGAGATCGCGTCGCGCCGGGCGGGCTCCCCGAACACGCTTCGCTCGCTCGGCGGCTCGGCGGTCGCGTCGGGGACGTTGGTGCGCGTGCGGCGCCTAGGCGCCTGATGCTCGATTCGGTGTTCGGGGAGCCCGCCCGGCGCGCGCTGCGTTCATCCAAGTCCGCAGCGCGAGCAAGGGAAAGCGGGTGGCCTACGGACTGGAACGCGGATTCCTCTCGCTTGCGCTTCGGGCTTGCATGGGAATGGAAAGCGTTCATCCAAGCCCGCAGCGCAAGCAAGGGAATCGTTACTCGGGGCAATTCACCGTTTCTTTCCATTGGCCGCCACGATTCGCGTCACGTCCACCACGCCGTCGTCCCTCGCGATCCAGAACCGCATGCCCTCGGCGGGCTCGACCCTGTTGCCACCGGTGAAGGAGCCGAAGGCGGGCAGCACGAGCACCGCGGTGTCGGCCACGAAGCAGCGGTCGGCGAGCCGATCGCCGCTGGGACTGCGGATCGAGACCGTCGGGTGCAAGTGGCCTGCGACCGTGAACAGGTGCCGGTCAGGGCCCGCGACGCCGGTCGCGGGCTCATGCACGAAGTGAAATGGCGGCTCGTCGAGGCTGGGGAGGCAGGCATCGATGCCCAGCGACGCTGGCAATCGACCGACCGCACGGTCGTGATTGCCGAGCACGAGCACCACCTCGGTGTCGGCGATCCGCGCTCGCAACGCGGCAAACTCGGCGAACACCTGTGGCGTGCAGCCGCCCTTGGCATGAAAGAGATCGCCGAGCACGACGAGCCGCCGCACGTCGTGCTCGCGCACGAGCTGCGCGAGCCGTTCGAGGTCGCGTTGTGCCGATCCCTCGGGCACCGGGATGCCTGCCCGCCGAAACGTTGCCGCCTTGCCGAGGTGCAGATCGGACACGAGCAGCGTCCGCGAGGGAGGCAGGAACGCCGCGCGGCCCGGCAGAAGCAGGACGTTGGGCGCGGGCTCATCGCCTGCGGCAGCGGCCGGAACCGATGCGATGCGCACCTCGCTCATGACGGCGTTCCTTCCGCGGCCTGTTCCAGTTCGTGGGCCATTGCCGTGATGCGTTCGAGCCAGCCCTGCGTGGTGAGCCGCGCCTGCACCTGCTCGGCCCAGATCGGAAACGCCAGCGGTGAGAGCCGTGGCGTATCCACGACGTGAATGTCTTTCTCGGCGATCGCCGCGACCGCCTCTCGGAGCCGGCCAAACTCGAACTGCTGCTCGAGCACTTCCCGACGCGTCTGCGCGAGCAGCATGTTTCCGCCGTCGTGTTCCGTCAGCACGTCGAAGATCAGCCCGGCCGACGACTGCGTCTGCCGATTGGTTCGCCGTCCGCTCGCCACGAGCCCCGCCACGCGGGCGATCTCGCGGAAGTGCCGCCGCGCCATCTCCGTGCCGTTGAGGCAGGCCATCAAATCCTCGAGCAGGTTGGCCGGCGAGAGCACCTGTCGCCACTCCCGTTCGTGGGCAAAGAGCGGTTCGCGGCCGGCCAGTTCGAAGCCCCAGTCGGTGGCGGCCATCGTCAACGTGCTGGGCTTCCGCTGTGCGATCCGCCAGGCGACCAGGGCCGCCAGTCCTTCGTGCACGAGCCGGCCTGCAAAGGGAAACAGGAACACGTGGTGCCCGTCGCGGGACTGCACCCGCTCGATGAGCAGCGCATCGTCGTTGGGTAGGCGGCTCCATCGCGACTGCGTGTGAAGGAGCGGCAGGACGGCCTTTACCTCTGGCAGCAGTCGCCGCGAGGACGTCGCACGCGGTGGCTCCAGGCCGCCCGCCAGCGACTGCACGAGATCGAGCACCGCCGCCGAGAGCAGCGTGGAGAGTGGCATCCGCCCACCGTTCCACCGTGGCACCTGCAGGGCCGACGTGCCCCGGGCCCGCTTCACCCAGGCAGTCAGGCCGTCGAACTGGAAGAGCGCGAGCGGCCGGCCGGCGAACAGGAAGCGATCGCCGGGCTTGAGCCGCGACACGAACGACTCTTCGACCGTGCCGAGCCGTCCACCGCGCACCCACTTCACATCGACGGTGGCATCGCCGGCGATTGTGCCGATCGACATGCGGTGCAGCCTGGCGATCGCCTTGCTGGCGACGTACCAGCGGCCGAAGCGTTCGGTGATCCGGGCAAAATTCGGATAGGCGGCGAGCGCGGGCCCGCCCCGTGCGGCAAAGTCGATCGCCCACCGCCACGAGGCGTCGTCGAGCGTGGCGAAGGCCCGCGTGCCGGCGACCTCTGCCCGCAGTTCATGCTCGCGGAAGCCGCCACTGCAGGCAACAGTCACCAGATGCTGCGCCAGGCAGTCGAGGGCGCCGGTGAGCGGACGGCGGGCCTCGACCACTCCCGCGGCCACCGACTGCCGGGCCGCGGCGCATTCGATCAGTTCGAGGGCATGGGTTGGCACGCAGATGAGCCGGCCCGTGGCGCCGGGCGCGTGGCCGCTGCGTCCGGCCCGCTGCAAGATCCGTGCGATCCCCTTCGGACTGCCGATCTGAAACACCTGCTCGACCGGGCCAAAATCGACGCCGAGGTCGAGGCTCGACGTCGCCACGACACACTTGAGCCGGCCGCGGCGGAGCCCCTCCTCCGCCACCGCCCGTTGATCGCGATCGACCGAGCCGTGGTGCAGAGCGATGACTGGCTTCCAGTCGGGGCGTGCGGTGCCGATCGCCTCGAACCAACGTTCCGCCTGCGACCGCGTGTTGGTGAACACGAGCGACGTGGTGGCGGCCTCGATCCTCTCGATCACTTGCGGGAGGAGTCGCATGCCCATGTGGCCCGCCCAGGGAAACCGCTCCATCGGCCGCGGGATGAGCGTTTCGATCGCGAGCCTGCGGGGCACGCGGGCCTGCACGAGATGCGCGGAGGCCGCCCGCGCCGGCCCGACGAGCGCCGCCACCGCTTCGTCGAGGTTCGCGAGCGTGGCGGAGAGTCCCCAGGTGATGACCTCGGGCGCGAGGGCCCGCAGTCGAGCCAGCGCCAGTTCGGTCTGCACGCCGCGCTTCGTGGAGAGCAGTTCGTGCCACTCGTCCACGACGATCGTCTCGAGCCCTGCGAAGACCTCGTGGGCGTCCTCGAGCGACAGCATGATCGAGAGGGTCTCGGGCGTGGTCACGAGTGCAGCCGGAGGGCTTGTCCGCAGGCGGCGGCGGTCGGTGGCCGACGTGTCGCCGGTGCGGACGCCCACATCCCAGCGGGCCGGTAGCCATCCTCCGCAAAGGTCGGCCAGCGGCGCTTCGAGGGCCCGCACCGTATCGGCGGCCAGGGCCTTCAGCGGTGTCAGCCAGACGACACGCAGTCCCTTGGTCTCGCCCGCCGCCCGCGCCTCGCCGATCGCTCGCGCCCTGCCCAGTGCGCCGAGCCAGGCGGCCAGCGTCTTGCCCGTGCCGGTGGGGGCATGCACGAGGCCGCTTCTGGACCGAGCCATGTCCCGCCAGACCGCGCGCTGGAAGGGAAACGGCTTCCAGCCACGCGCGGCAAACCATGCGTCCGGTCCGGTCGCGTTGCTGCCGCCGGTTCGTGGTCGAGCCGGGCGGCGGGTCTGCCGTGTCGTCATGCCATCGCCTCCGGATGCGGCGAGTTGCCGACCGTCGCCATGTCGATGAGTCGCATGAGGTCGGCGAGCGTGCCAGCGTCGGGGGGCGTCTTCTCCCGCCGCCACCGCACGATCCGTGGAAACCTCACCGCTACCCCCGCCTTGTGCCGCGTTGAACGGGAGATGCCCTCGAACGCCAACTGGAAGACCTGCGTCGGCTGCACCACCCGCACCGGCCCATGCCGCTCGAGCGTGGTCGCCCGCACGATCCGGTCGAGTTCCACGATCTCTGCATCGGCCAGGCCCGAATAGGCCTTGGCAACCGGCACCAGCCGGCCGTCGTGCCAGACGCCGAGGGTGTAGTCGCTGTGGAGGCCGGCGCGGCGACCGTGTCCCGCCTGCGCGTAGAGCAGCACGGCATCGATCTCGAACGGCTCGATCTTCCACTTCCACCAGTCACCGCGGACGCGGCCCACGCCGTAGGGACTCGTTCGCCGCTTGAGCATGAGTCCTTCCACACCCCGGTCACGCGACGTGCTCCGCGCGGCGGCGAGCGACTCCCAAGATGCACCGACGACGCATGGCGAGTGGAGGAGTCGCGGGGGCAGGGCGGCGGCGTTCTCCGTGACGGCAGCGTAAGCCGCCGCGGTCGCGGCCGGCCCGCCGCCGGCGGTGCAGGGGAGGGGCACGAGCGCCTCGAGCCTTCTGCGTCGTTCCGTCAAAGGCAGGCCGCGAATGTCGATGCCGTCGAGTTCGAGCAGGTCGTAGGCGACGAACACGCAGGGAACCTCGTCGAGTAGTTTCCTGGGCACACGCCGGCGGCCGCTCCGCTTCGAGACCGCAGCGAAGCCGAGGAGCGACTGCCCCCGCACGGCTAGCAGTTCGCCGTCGAGCACGGTGCCGGTTGGGAGCGCGGCGGCGGCCGCCACGATCTCCGGAAAGGCCTCGTTGACGAGCTCCTCGCCGCGGCTCCAGAGCGTGGCGTCGTCGCCGCGCCGCACGATTTGCGCCCGCATCCCGTCCCACTTCCATTCCGCGATCCAGTCGGTGACGGCGCCCAGGTCGCCCGGCTCGCACTCGACCGCCGCCGCCAGCAGGAAGGGATAGGGCCGCCGGGCGTCGGCCGCGGTCGGCTCGCGCGTCATGAGACTTCGGTAGGAATCGGCATCGGTGATGCCGGCCCCCATCAGCCGGCGGGCCATCACCGCCGGATCGACGCCGGCCACCTCCGCCAGCGCCCGGGCCACGAGCGTCCGCGACACGCCCACGCGGCAGCCGCCGGTGAGCAGTTTGTGCCAGACGATTCGCTCCCGCGGGGCGAGCCGCTTCCAGACCTGCTCCACTGTCGCCCGCTTCTGCTCGTCGTCGGCGGCCCGCAGTTCCAGAATCGTGGTCCGCATGCACTCGGCCAGTCCCATGCCGACGCCCTCCGTGACCGCCTCGGCACCCTCATGCGGCAGGATCAGCGCCAGGGTTTCGGCCAGATCGCCGACGTGGGCATAACACTCCTCGACCAGCCAGAGTGGAATGCCCGCGGCCTCCGCAGCCCACGCGCGGAGCAGGGCGGTCGAAACGGCTCGCAACTGCCGGCCGCCGGAGAGCACCTTCATCGCGCAGGCCGCATCCTCGGCCGGGGCCGCTGCGAAGTAGTCGCGCAGTGCCTCCACTTTTTCGTTCGTGCTGGTCGTGGCGTCGAGCCGCCAGTAGAGATCGGTGAACCGCTTCACTCCTGCTCCTCCTCGCGGTCGTCTGGCTCCGGTGATGCGTGGGGATCTGCCTGACCGCCTGCGCCGTCCTCGCTGTCGCCGTCCTCGCCATCGACCACCGCCGCATCGGGCGGCGCCTCGCCGGCGAAACGCGTGGGCAGCACCGCGGCATCGACGCCGCGTTCTTGCAGCAGCCGCGTCAGCGTGTCGGTGAAGCCGTGCGTGACGAGCACGCGGCGGGCCCGCGAGGCCGCGATGGCGGTGAGCAGTCCGGGAAAGTCGGCATGGTCGGAGACGACGAAGCCCTTGTCGAATCCTCGCCGCCGTCGGACGCCGCGGAGCGTCATCCATCCCGATGCCATCGCCACGCTCGTCTCTCCGAAGATGTCGAGCCAGCGGCTGCCGGCGACGCTCGGCGGCGCGATCACGAGCGCCCGACCTGCGCCCATTTTGCGAGTGCGGGGCGGCACCCTGTCGATCGGCGGCAACCGCACGCCGCTGGCGCGGTAGGCCTCCACCATCTTCATCACCGCACCATGGCCGATGATTGGTCCGATGGAGGGATCGACCGCCGCTGCCAGCCGCTGTGCCTTGCCGAGCGCATAGGCCAGCAGCACGCTCGTGCGGCCAGCATCGCGGTTGGCTCGCCACCAGGCGTTGATCTCCGCGGCGACCGTTTTCGGATCCTGCCACCGATAGACCGGCAGGCCGAAGGTGGACTCGGTGACGAACACATCGCACTCCACCGGCTCGAACGGGTCGCAGGTTGGGTCGGCCTCGAGCTTGTAGTCGCCCGTCACCACCCAGGTCGTGCCGCCGTGCGACAGTCGCACCTGCGCCGAGCCGAGCACGTGCCCCGCGGGATGGAGCGACACCTCGACGCCATTGATGGAGAGCGTGTCCCCGTGCCGAAGGCTGTCGATCGGTGCCGCGTTTCCCACGCGGCTGCGGAGCACGAGCATGCCGGGGGCCGCGCAGAGATAGCGGCCGCAGCCGGAGCGGGCATGGTCGGCATGGGCATGCGTGATGATCGCGCGGGGCACCCTCCGCCAGGGATCGATGTAGAAATCGCCCTGGGCGCAGTAGAGGCCCGCATCAGTCACAGTGAGCAGATCGGCCACGCGCGACGGCTCCCGGATGCGGGGGTCGACGCCGCGTCAGTCGCTCAGCGATACGCCTGCGAGCCGACGGCTGGGAAGCGATACCCACCGAATCCAAGTGGAGCGTAGCTGGGCCAGTCGCCCGGGACGACCCCCGGAGGCGTGCCCTCCATCTTCCAGGTGGGTGTCCGCGGGTTGGTCG
>CANHCU010000119.1 GCA_947459185.1 Planctomycetaceae bacterium
AATACCTGGCGGACGAATCGTCCGGCTACCGGATGAACCTCGCACTCATCGCCAACCGGGCCGCCGAAAGCCTCCGTGCGGGCAACCCCGTGCTGGCCAGCGTGGTCGGCGACCTGGTGGCCAACGGCGGCGAGCAGAGGGACTGGGACGAGTTCTGGCGTCACAACGCCGGCATCTTCGGCAGCCTCGCCTCACGGGTGCCGATCGTGGCAGCGCTCGGCGACAACGAGATGTGCGGTGGCCCATCCTCGACCGACCTGCTCGCCGATCTCGGCGGCCACTCCGGCCCGGCGTCGCTGCTGGGGTCGCGGAAATTCCTGACCTACTTTGAACATCCCGACAACGGGGCGGCTGACAAGCGGCACGTAGGCCGCTACCACCGCGTGGACTTCGGACCCGTCACGCTGCTCACGCTCGATTCGACCAATGGCGGCACCGACGGCACCGACAGCGACACCAACCACCTGCTCGACCGCGGCAAGGCGATGCACATCCCAGACTACGCCGAGGGCTCGGAACAGCACGCGTGGCTGGAGCGGGAACTGGTCGAAGCCCAACGCCGCGGTGCGATCATCTTCGTGCAGTTTCACCACGCTCCGTTCTCGGCCGGCTCCCATGGTCGGGCTCCCGGCAAGGGGCCTGGTTTGGACGAGCACTCCGGACAGCCGCTCCGGGCCCTGGCGCCCCTGTTGCGGAAGCATGGCGTGCGGGCCGTGTTCTCAGGACACGATGGAATGTACGAGCACTCGATCGTGGAAGGGGTGCACTATTACGATGTCGGCATCGGCGGCGACACCCTGCGGGGGCCGGAAGAGGGCGTGGTGAACGATCGCCAGATCTTCATCGCCCACGACCACGCTCCCGAGCACTGGAACGGCAACGTGCTGGAGGCGGGCGGCAAGCATTACGGCCACCTCGAGGTTGACGTGCGTCGAAAGGAGGCCACCGAGGGCAAGGGCGACGACGCCAACACCCCCCCGGCCGAATTCGCTGTAACGATCACCCCGGTCTATGTTTTCCCGATCCTCGATCCCGAAGAGACGGGCGAGATCGTGGCCTGGGAACGCCGCGAATACGACGACATTCTGACATTCGACACCGGTGAGAGCCGACCTGCACCGACAGCCCCCGGCGTGCCAACATCAAAGGAGATGGTTCCATGACGAACGCGACGAGCCTGACAAGCCTGATGCAGCCGCACCGCCCCGCATCCATGTCGCAATGGATGGGTGCCGTGACAACCGCCGGCCTGGCGGCCGCAGCCCTCTGCCTGCTCCCGCACCGGGGAGTCTGGGCAGAACCGGCAACACCCGCCCGCCCGCTCGTCGAGCAGGCACGACGGATTGTCGTGCTTGGCGACTCGATCACCCACGGCGGCCGTTGGGTTGCCATTGTGAACGCATGGATGGAGTCCCAGGGCATGACGGCCGAGGTCATCGATGTCGGCCTGTCGAGCGAGACCGTGTCGGGACTTTCGGAGGAGGGGCATGCCGACGGAAAGTTTCCACGGCCTGACCTGGCCGAGCGTCTCGACCGCGTGCTCCGCGTCACGCGGCCCGATCTCGTCATCGCCTGCTATGGCATGAACTGCGGCATCTATCAGCCGCTCGACGAGGGCCGGTTCACGAAGTTCCGCACCGGTATGGAAAAACTGCACGCCACCGTTGAGAAGGCCGGCGCGAAGATCATTCACGTCACGCCGCCGGTCTATGACAAGCGGTCCGACAAGCCGGGCCCAGCCGGGACGGCCGACTACGATGCGGTGCTCGACGCCTACTCGAAGTGGCTCCTCTCGAAGCGGGCCGATGGCTGGATCGTCGTCGACGTGCATGGCCCGATGAAGGAGATGCTCGCCGCGGCACGGGCCAAGGACCCCGCCACCATCTTCGCCCCCGACACCATTCATCCCAATGACGAGGGACACTGGGCGATCGCGAGGGCGGTGCTGACCGGCCTCGGCGATACCAAGGCCGCCGAGGCCGGCACGCCGGTGGCGTTCGAGGCGTTTCTGCCGGAGGTGACGGCCCGCTTGCAGCTGCTTCGCGATGCCTATCTCGCCGCGGCTGGGCACCTCCGCCCGGGAGTGTCTGCGGGGCTGCCGATCGGCGAAGCAGAGGCCAAAGCGAGGGCGATCACGGAATCGATCCGCTCGCGCCGCCTGCAGCTGCGGGGCGAGAAGCATGCCAGCGGTGAGTGGCGGATGCCGATCGAGTGGCCGCGGCCGCCGGTGGTCGATCCGGGGCCGGCGCCGGCCGCTCCTGCTGCCGTGCCTGCCGATGCGATCGTGCTCTTCGATGGCAAGAGCCTCGACTCCTGGGTGGGTGGTGAGAAGTGGCCTATCGCCGATGGCGTCGCCACGGTCGGCAAGGGCGCCATCCAGACCAAGCAGGGTTTTGGTGACTGCCACCTGCACGTCGAGTTTCGGCTGCCGTCACCCGCCGAAGGAAAGGGTCAAGGACGCGGCAACTCGGGCGTGTTTCTGATGGGACAGTACGAGATCCAGGTGCTCGATTCGTTCGAAGACGGCACCGACGGACCGCTCACCTACCCCGATGGGCAGTGCGGGGCACTCTACAAGCAGCAGCCGCCGGCGGTGAATGCCTGCCGCAAGCCGGGCGAGTGGCAGACCTACGACATCCTGTTCACGCGTCCGCGGTTCCATGCCGACGGCTCGCTTGCGAAGCCCGGTCGTGTGAGCATGCTCCATAACGGCGTGGCGATCCATTCCGACACCATCATCAAGGGTGGCACGGCATGGAACGAGCCGCCTACCTACAAAGCCCATGCCGATGCCCTGCCGATCTCGCTTCAGGACCACGGCAACCCGGTGCAGTTCCGCTCGATCTGGATCCGACCATTCGCACCCATCGTGCCGAAGTGACCGCCGTCAGCCCGTGAGCGTCTCGCGGATCGACCGCAGCTCGTCGAGCGGCTCCTTGTCCACCCAGTCGAGCCGGCCCGCCTGGCGATACCAATAGCGGCTGTTGGCGAGGTCTCCCTCGATCTTGTGCAACACGGCGTGGATCCACTGGGCCGTTGCGTTCGACTCATCACGCTGCGCGATCTCGTGGGCCTCGTCCCAATTGTCGTCGATGGCCAGATCGATTGCCCGCACGAGATCGTCGTTCATGGCGGGGCTTTCCTACCGCACGACCGCCAGCCGCGAGTCGGCTGGCACGACGTTCCCGGAAAGGATCTCTGCGGGCACCGGCGTGCCGGGAACGGTCTCCTCACGAATGATCGTCTCCCCTGGAACGAATTCAAAAGACCGCTCGATGGAGCGGCTGCCGGCGTCGCGGCGACGCCATCCGGCCACCATCCAGCCATCCTTCCGCGCGACCAGTTGCTTCATCGACAGCGGGCCGGCTGACGCCAGTTCCCCCTGCAACGGCAGATCGGGGATGTCGATCACCTGCTTCCAGAGCTTGTCGAACCGCTTCTGCAGGATCCGCCGCAGCGATGTCTCTGCCATCGAGAGCTTCTCGCGGCCACCCGGCTTGAATCCTGGTGGGTAGATTTGGACGTCGCCCTCGCGGACGAGATGCAACCCCTGCGAGGATGTCGCGATCGCGTAGGTGGCCCAGATGTCCATGCCCGGGAAGCTGCGGTCACCCGACACGAACTTGTCGCCCCGCACCATCACCTTTACGCGGCCGTCATCGACCGCCACCGTGACAGGCCGGTGCTTCGCGAAGGTGACCGCCCACGGCTTCTGATCGGGATCGCTCCCGAGCGAATCGGGCATCTTGGCCTTGCCTTCGCGGGCCATGCGATCGGCGTCGGCCTGCGTGATCACGCGGCCGCCCAGCTTTTCCTCGAGGATGTTGTTGATTGCCGATTCATGCACGCGGGCCGAGATCAGATTGCCGGCGGCGGAGGCCGGCGGCAGGCTCGCCGCAGCCAGTTGGCTGGCGGTCGCCTTGCGGGCCGTGATGGCCAGCGTCGTGTCGGTGGTATTCATGTGGAGCATCTCGGGATAGAGCCCCTGCTTCTCCAGCGGACCACGCACCTTCTCCTGGAACTGATCTCGGAACTGCGAAAGGGCAGGCTCCGTCTGCTCCTGAAACTGCTTCCGGAGCCGATCTCGGGCCCGGCCCTCGGCGATGGCCTCGGCCTGCGGCATGGTCTCTGCCATCTTGCGATTGGCGATCTTCTTGATCAGCCGCTTCCCGAACCGCGAGTTGATTGCCATGCCGGTGACGGTCGTATCAGTCGAGGCAGAAGCCTGCACGGGAGAGGCGGTGGCGGAGTATTCGTCGAGGAAGAACCGTCGCCGGGCACCGAGGCTGGTCACGCCGCGGCTGTTGACCGTCACAGGCCCCTGCGAGCCACGGGTATTGGCGACGTTGGTGGCGGCGAACACAAGATCGAAGGCGGCCCGATCGGACGACGGCACGAAGTCGAGCCGCACGTTGCCGCGGGTGTGGCCGTTCCCGCGGACCCTGGTGCCCAGTACGACCTCGTCTACCGGCATCATCTGATCGATGGGACGATTCACGGCCTGCGCGAGCAGGCTCTCGTGCACTTCGAGAAGAAGGTTCGGTCGGGCGTTGGCACCGCGAACGGCGGCCACGACAGCGGGTGCCTGGCCCGCCTCCGCGAGCCGCTCCAGGATCGGCGGCACCGGCGCGAGGCTTTCGGCCGACCCCGTCGCGGAGGCCGACAACAACGACGAAGCCAGCGCACCGAGTCGCTGGCTCATGCGGTTGGCACCGTTGCCGCGGGCGGCATCGGCCACTTCGGCATACCTGCTGACCGACTTTCGGACCCGCACGAACTCGGGCATATCGAGCCCGGTTTCGGTGGCATTCAAGAGTTCTTCCAGCCGCCGCAGCGTGGCGGGATCGGCAGCCATTCCGGAGGCGGCCTGCGACTGGAGGGCGGGCCAGTCGAGGTAGGTCCGCCAGGCCGATCCGCTCTTGCTGCGGTTGAGGAGTGTGTCGAGCGGCGCGAGAGCCTGCCGCAGGCCTGCGGCCGCCGATTCCAGGGTGGCGTCGCCTGCTGGACGGAAGGTTTCCGTTGCCTGCAGCGCCTCGTTGGCCAGTTGCTCGAGCCGCTGGGCTGGCAGCTGAGCCAAAACAGGTGTGACCGATGCAGCGAGCAGCAGCCAGCCGCCAACGGCGTATCGGGGCAGCGACGCGAGGACTGAGATGCTGAAAGCCATGGGCCAAAGCCTGTCGTTGGGGGGCTGGGAAAACGAGCCGGGAGTGTAGTCTGTTGCCGGATTCCCCTCCACAGCGGTCGTCAGCCGTGGAATCACCCCTGTTCTTCCGGGGCAAAAGCGGGGTTTTCTCGCTGGCATCAGCCAGCGAAACCGGCGGCACGCGAAGCAGATTGCCCAGACGGCACGTCCGGCAAAGTTGCCGCCGCTTGTCAGGCCATTCCCCATTCGGCCGCCGGGAGCACAAAGATCTTGCCGTCGCCCATCCGGCCGGTGCGAGCCACCTCGGCGATGCGATCCACCACCTCGTCAACCCTGGCGTCGTCCACCCACAGTTGAATTTCAACCTTCGGCAGAAAGGCGAGCGCGTAGTCGCTCTCGCCGTACTGGTCGAGGTAGCTCTTCTGCCGGCCGAAGCCCTTCACCTCCCGGACCGTGCATGCCTCCAGCGGCGCGAACTTGAGCGCCTCGAGCACTCGCTCCGCCAGGAACGGCTTCACAATGGCGATGACTTCTTTCATGGTTGGTCCGGGAGCCGGATTTGGATGAGCTGGGGCACCCAAACTCCAGATGCTGAGGAGCCGGTCGGAGGCACGCGCAGGAGCCGGTGAATTCTGCGACTCACGAGAGATTCACCATCGTCCGAGAGCCTCCCGTAGCAGAATCCGCCGGCGACGAGCATGCCGCAGCCGGCGAACCAATACGGGCAGATTCAGTACCTGCAATTCGTAATTCAGCTGAAAAAGCTTTCGCCGAACAGGTTCAGGGGGGGGCAGGTGGTGACGGTGATGTCGCCCTTTACCTTCGTCTGGCAGGCAAGCCGCATCGTGCTTTCGTTGCCGATGTAGGCCAGCGACACCGCCATGCGAGCCGCTTCGAGGATGCCCCGGGGGCTGGTGTTTTCCATCCCCTTGGTGATCAGCACCCGGCAGGTGCCGCACGAACCAAACCCATGGCAGTTGGCGACCGTGTGGATCCCCGGGTAGAGGGCCACGCCTGCGGCGAGCGCCTCCTTGCGGAGGTTGGCCCCCTCGGGAACCTGAATTTCCTTTTTTTCGTTCGCGAAGGTAATCGTGGGCATCGGAATTCTCTCGCTTGTGTGGGGTGAATTATCCGATACTGTAGCCAGCGCGGGGAAGACCTTCCAGCAGACCGGAACGGGGCCATGGCGGAACTCTCAAAATACCAGCAATCAGTCGTCAAGAATTATTACGACAACCTCGACACGGCCCTTCTCCAGCGGCTGGGAGAGCAGGTGACCGACCTCTACCTGGCGGAGGGGAAGAAGCGGGCCAAACTCTGGGAAACCATCGAGAAGTCTCTGTCCAAATTGGGGGTGCCCAAGAGCCGGATCGCGACGATCGTAAAATCGGACGACGCCCGCCAACTCGCCACTATCCTGCAGGAACTGCTGGCGAAGGATTGACCGCTCGGCTGGCGTGCCGCATCCTGTGGGGCTTCCATCCTCCGGGAGTCACGCCATGAGCACGACCGATCCAGCCGCCGACCGCACCGCCCTGCTCGAGTCCCTGCGCTGGAAGAAGTTCCCGGTGCTCGATGACGGCTTCGTGGCGCTGGTTGACTGTATGGGCGACGACGGCTCCGTCGTGCAGGCCGCCCGGGTCAGCTATGGTGAAGGCACTCGCAAGGTCAGCGACGACCGCCAGCTCATCCGCTATCTCCTGCGGCATGCCCACACCACCCCCTTCGAGATGGCGGAGCTGAAGTTCGTGGTCCGTGTGCCGATGGACTGCTGGCGGCAGTGGATCCGGCACCGCACGGCCAGCATCAACGAATACTCGACGCGGTATTCGCTGGCGATCGACTCGATGCAGTCCACGCACGACGACGAGTGGCGGAGCCAGGCCGCGAACAACCGCCAGGGTTCGGCCGGCCTGCTGTCGCGGTCGGCGGGCCACAGCCTCACGCAGTCGGAGCAGGAGCTGCAGAGCCTCGCACGACGTGTCTACGAGGAACGTCTGGCGGCGGGCATCGCACGAGAGCAGGCGCGGAAGGATCTGCCGCTCTCCACCTACACCGAAGCCTATTGGAAGATCGATCTCCACAACCTCCTGCACTTTCTGGCGCTACGAATGGACTCCCACGCCCAGTTGGAGATTCGTCGCTACGCCGAGACCATCGGCCAGCAGATCGTACAGCCGCTTTTTCCACTCGTCTGGGAGGCGTTCGTCGATTACCGGCTGGAGGCCATGCGGCTCACGAAGCTCGACCGCGACGTGATCCAGCGGCTGGCCGCTGGATCAGGAAAGCATGGCATGCCGGCGAGCTACGCCGATTTTCTGGCGGCCCAGGACCCCTCATGGATCGCCCTGGAGAGATGCCGCGAACGTGACGAATGCCACTCCAAGCTCGTGCAACTCGGATTGGTGCGGCCCGCCGAATCGAACTGACCAACTCGTAACCGAACCTTCGCCCCGCTTTCACTCACCCCCTTTGGAGTTTCATCCACATGGCATCCGCCGCCGACGACGTGCTCGATCTCAATCGCCGCCTGCTGGCCGCAGTCGCCTCAGGCGACTGGAAGACCTACTGCGAACTGGTGGCTGACGACATTACCTGCTTCGAGCCCGAGGCCCGCGGCCACCTGGTGGCGGGGCTTCCCTTCCACGAGTTCTATTTCAAGCTGCCCGCGGCGGGCGGCGATGCGAAGTCGCCCCCTGCGAGCAAGCCGGTGACGACGACGATGACCACGCCGACGGTGAAACTGCTCGCAGCTGATGTGGCGCTCGTCGCCTACGTCCGCCTCACGCAGACGCTCGACGACGCCGGCAAGCCGGTGACACGAGCCTCCGAGGAGACGCGGCTCTGGCAGAAGCAGGGCGGCCATTGGAAGCACGTCCACTTCCACCGCAGCCTGCCGTCTTAAGGAAAAACATGGCATCGTGCCATTTTTTCCTGGCGAGCCTCCGCTCGCAGGCGAGGGCGTCGCATCCATGCGACGCAGTTGGGCGGAAGCGAGTTACGTCGGCGGTTCGGGGCTGCCCGTGCCCCGTCGCCGGACGTTCGCTTTTGTATCCTGCCTTCGCTCACTCGATGGCGGCTCTCGGGACAAGGGCAGCCCCTCACGGATGATTCCGATCGCATAAAAGCCCTGAGCGCAAGCGACGGGATCTCTCGGCTCGCAATCCCCCGGCTCGCGCCGGGGGCTTGTATAGAGCCCGGCTCGCGCCGGGGGCTTGTATAAGCGACGGGATCTCTTCCTACCGCCGCAGCACGACTTCGACCTCTTCGCCCGCCTCATACCGCTGGCCGCCGGCTGGCAGCGCGATGAGGCCGGCCGCACCGGCCAGCCCCAGCAAATCCGATGATCCCGACCAGGGCAGCGGCGTGGCGGCGAGCCCATTGTCTGAGGTTGCCAGCCGACATGGCAGAAAGACCGGCCGGTCGGCTGCCGCCTTGGCTGGCGCGGCGAGCCGGGCCCGGCGGCGGGGAAGATGCCAGGCCTCGCGAGGCTCTCCCGCGAGGATCGCGATCGCCGGCCTCGCAAAAAGCTCGAAGCAGACGAGGCTGCTCGCGGGGTTGCCCGGCAGACCGAAGACGAGCGTCGGCGCAGCATTCTCGCGCCGCAGGATTCCAAACCAAACGGGCTTACCGGGCTTGAGCCGCACCTTGTGAAAGATCTTCTCGACACCACAGAGGCGGAAGATCTCCGGCACGAGATCGAGGTCGCCCGCCGACACGCCGCCCGACAGGACGAGCACGTCGGCTGCCAGCCCTTGGGCGACCGCCGCGCGGATCGCCTCCGGCCGGTCGGCCGCGATGCCGAGCGGAATCGGCTCGGCCCCGAGCAGGTGCACCGCGGCAGCGATCATCGGACCATTGGAGTTGCGGGTTTGTCCGAAGGCGGGCGTCGCGGCCTGCGGCACGAGTTCGCTGCCTGTGGAGAGGATCGCCACGCGAACCCGCGGCGGGACGAGCACGTGCGTGGCCCCGGCCTCCGCTGCCAGTCCGATCTCGGCGCTGCCGAGCGTCATGCCGCCTGCGAGCACGTCCTGCCCGCGGCGAAATGCGTCCCCCTGCCGGGCGATGTGCTGGCCGGCGCGAAACCGCTCGTCCCGCAATCGCACCCTGCCACCCGCGTGCACGTTTGCGGTGCCGTCCACGGCCGATTCAACAGGCACGACCGCATCGGCTCCCGCAGGAATCGGTGCGCCGGTCATGATCCGAGCGCACGTGCCGCGGGCGATCTCGAGCGTCGTGACATCGCCAGCGGCGAGGTCAACTGCCACGTCGAGTTCGATGACCTCCTGCGCCCCGGCTGAAAAATCCTCGCTCCGCACGGCGAAGCCGTCCATCATCGCCCGGTCCCAGGGGGGCGAATCGACGTCCGACACGATCCCCGCGGCGAGCACGCGGCCACACGCTTCGAGCAGGGGCATGCGGCGTGGCGGGAGCGGCGCGGCGGCCCGCTCGATGAGAGACATTGCCTCCGGCAGTTCGATCATGCCGGCACCGCGAGTGTGCCCAGAAAACCACGCAGCAGATCGTAGCCCGCCGGCGTCAGGAAGCTCTCCGGATGAAACTGCACTCCGTAGATGGGCAGCGTGCGGTGTCGGATCGCCATGATCTCGCGGCTGCCGTCGGGCGCGGTTGACCAGGCATCCACCTCGAAGTCGCGGGGAAGCGTGGGCGGATCGATGACGAGGCTGTGGTAGCGGGTCGCCTCGATCGGGCTTGGCAGCCCCGCGAAGAGCCCTTGCCCCGCGTGCTCGATCTGATCGACCTTGCCGTGCATCAGTCGCTTGGCCCGCACGATCGTGCCGCCAAACACCTGTCCGATCGACTGATGGCCGAGGCAGACGCCGAGGATCGGCATCCGTCCCGCAAACCGACGGACTACCTCGCAGGAGATGCCGGCCTCGTCAGGCGTGCACGGGCCGGGTGAGATCACGATGTGGCTGGGCGCTTTGGCGGCGATCTGGTCGCCGGTGATCTCGTCGTTGCGATGCACCTCGACGGGAATCCCGGGGGCGATCTCCCCCAGACGTTGGACGAGGTTCCACGTGAACGAATCGTAATTGTCGATGAGGAGGATCATATGGGTTTGACGGGCGCTGGAATCGACAGAAGTGGGTTCAGTCGAGGAGCGTGGCGGGATGGCCTTCACGGTCGATGAGCGGCATCACGTGGGGTTTGTAGATCGTGGTGTAGGCCTCGGCCAGCCGATGCTGGTCGATCGCTTCCTGCGAGGCCCAATGCTCCACGAGCACGAACCGTCGCGGCTCGGTATTCGAGTGATAGACATCGAATCGCAGGCAGCCGGGCTCCGCGCGGCTCTTCCGCATCGCCTCGGCGAGGTGATCGCGGATCGTCGGCACATCGGCGGGATTCTTGGCCATGAGGAGCACGTTCAGGCAGATCATGGAGTTTTCATTCCGGGGAGAAAGTCGGACTCATCCCTACTCTACCAGCAGCATCGGCCCCCGGGCCAATGGCGGTGTCATCAGAGCCATCCGCCGGGCCAGCACCCGAAGGTAGGGGGGCACGAAGGCGGCCCGGTGGGCAAACGATCCGCGAGTGGCCGTCGGCAGCGTATGGTCGGGCTCGCAGACATCCTCGATCGTGAAGCCCGCGGCGCAGATTCCGCCGAGCAGCGATGTCAGCGAGTGGATGAATTCCTGCGTGCCAGTCTCGCGGAGCCGCGATGATGGCTGCAGCGACAGAGGCTCTCCGCCCGTCTGCGGGTGCACAAGTTCGTAGCGGCCACCGACCCCGGGCTCGACCGCTGCCTGCAGACTCACCGGCGACTTGTGCTGGCTGACGTAGCGTCCGCCTGGCTTCATGACCCGGGCCACTTCGATGAACACGCGGCCTACGTCGGGCAGGTAGCAGGTGCTCACCGGATGGATCACGAGGTCGTAGCGGGCGGCGGCCAACATCGAGAGGTCATCCATCGATCCCTGCAGGATCTCCATGTCGATCCGCCGCTCGCGGGCCACCTGCCGGTCGAGGTCGAGCATGGATGACGAGAGATCGACGACGGTCACTCGCGCGCCGGCCGCCGCATAGAGCGGGCCGTGCTTGCCGCCACCGGCAGCCAAGCAGAGCACCTCCAGTCCATCGAGCCGGTCGGGCAGCCAGCTGCGTCCTGCCGTCCCGCCGCTGCCCAGCCAGGTGCGGGGGTCGGTGAACGCCGCATCGACGGCCGGCCGAGCGAGCGAAGCCTGACTGTCGGCCAGCCTATTCCAGGCCCGGGCGTTGTGGGCCAGCACGGCGTCGCGGTCTGCGTGGTGATGCATCATGGTGGGCGGAGAATCACGTCGGCAGAGCCAAAGCCATACAGCGGCCCGCCCGCTCACCCCCGCCGCGTCCTCGGCGCCTGCCTGACGTCG
>CANHCU010000120.1 GCA_947459185.1 Planctomycetaceae bacterium
GAGAACGGAGGCCGCCACCATACAGGCGACTTTCTTGCCGCTGTAATTCGCGACGCTCTTCGGGTTTTCCCCTTCGGCAATCGCGTTCAGATAGACCTCCGCATAGGCCTCCGCATACTGTTGCGGCGTCAGTCGCTTGGCATCATCCACGAACACGTCCCACGATTTGAGATGCTCCAGCAGGATGCTCAGGGCGATTCTGCTGGCCGGCACGTTGACGAGATCGCTTTTGACGCAACACCCGTGCTTGCCGTAGAGGGGCACGTAGCCGAACCGCGTGCCGTCCCCGCCCCGCAGTTTCCCAGGCCCCAGCACGCCGAACCACGGGTTCGTGTCCTTCTCCATGAGGATCGAAAAGTGTTGCTTGACATTATTTGGCAGAAACTCGGGGCTCTTTCCGTCGAGCCCCAGTTGCCCTCGCTCGGCGGCGCTGAGTTCCCACCACGGGCTGAAGTCAAACACGCCGCCGGGCACCGGGTCGAAGGCGAAAATGTTGCAGGGCACGCCCGGCATGGCATGCTCGATCGCGTGGGCGATCATATGGCAGGTGACCGCGCCGCGACTGTGACCGACGAGATTGACCATGCTGATCTGCTGCGCCGCATGGGCCGTCTGCAGGCCCGCCATGACCTGCATCACCACGTTGCCCCAGCCCTTGCCGAACGCCTTGCCGCGCTTCCCCATTTTCCAAGGGGCTGTGCCGTTATTGGCATCCTTCACGGTCTGCACGAAGGCGGTGGTACCCAGTCCCTCCATCAACTGCTTGCAATCGGCGGGGCTCCGGTCATACAAACGGAAGACGTCGGGCAGCAGCCGCTCGGCCTCGTTGCTGCTGTGGCCAGTGCCTAGGCAGTAGACGTTGTAGATCGACATGCTGAAGCCTCCTTGTCACGTGATGCCGCCTGGTTCGATTATTCGCGGGCTACGACTCTCAACCCAGTCGGTTAGATATCGAAGGCGATCGAACCAAGGGCCATCATGTCGATCTCCTCCTCGCCATCGACCACGAACGACCGCCGGCCCACGCCCACGATCGCATCCTCTTCCCCGCCCAGCCAGTCGGTCCGCCGGCCGAGCCGCGAGGCGGCATCGGCGCCCTTGAGCGTGCCGTAGACCGCGGGGAGGTGCACCTGGGCGTCGAACGCGTCCTTCACCACCATCCGCACGGGCCGCCAGATGAGATCGAGCGGCCGCTCCGGAGGCGTGAATTCGATCAGTTCCACCCGCCGCATCTCGATCCAGTAATACTTCCCGGTCTGCGTGAGCACCTCGAAGACTTCCGCTGTGATGTCGTCGAGATCGCGAAAATCGGAGAACTTTCGCTCGCCCTCCTTGGCCAGCGTGAGTGTTCCGGCGAGGGCCGGCCGGGCCTTTTCGGCCCGCTCGACCAGCCGCCCCGCCTCGGCCGCCTTGCCCGCACGGAGCAGCACAAACGCCTCCAGTCGGTCGCGGACCTGCTGATCGGCGCCGTCGAGCAGTTCGGGCACGCGGCCCTCGTCGTAGAACTGCCGCCGCGCCGCCTCTGCCCGCAGGAGATGACGGATCGGAATGGCCGACACCGACGCGCGGGGCTCGACCGCGATCATGGCGTCGAACTGCGCATCGGCCCGGTCGTGCTGGCCCGAGAGGATCAGCAGCTCGGCGAGCAGCCAGCGGGCTTCGAGATCCTTCGGCTTTGCCTTGACCTCCGCGGTTGCGGCCTGAATCGCCTCGTCCAGATTGCCCGTCGACAGGAGTTCTCCAGCCGTTGCCATCGTGTTGCCTCTTTCTGTGATTCCTAGCGTTTGGTCGCTAGCGTTTGTCGACGCGTCGCACCAGAGTGACGAGCCTCAGTGTCGCATCGAGCCGGTCGAGTTGGAAGTGGGGCTGGAGCCGCATGACCACGCGGTAGGCGCCGGCGGTGCCCGGTTCTTCGCGGACCTCGACGTGGGCTGCCCGCAGCGGCATCTTCGCCCGCGTCTCGGCCGACGCCTGATCGTCCGGGGTCACGTATTGGTTCACCCACTCGGAGAGGAATCGCTCGAAGGTCGGCGCGTCGGTGAACGCCCCCACCTTGTCCCGGGCGATCACCTTGAGATAGTGGGCGAACCGCGATACGCAGAGCACATACTGCAGCATCGACGAAATCCGCGCGTTCGCCGTCGCGATCGCGGAATCGTAGCGCTTCGACGCATGGAGCGAGGCGTTGGAATGGAACACCGCGCGGCCATCGGGCCCGGAACTGCAGAGGGGAATCAGGCCGGCCTGATCGAGATCCATCTGCACCGGCTCGGTGACGAACACCTCGACAGGCCCCCGCGTGGCTGCGTCGTGGTCGAGACCGGTGAAGCCGTCAACGGGCAGGCCCTCCACGACACCGCCCCCTTCCAGGCCCCGCGAGCCGCCCCGGATGTCGGCAAACCATCCCGACCGGCCGAACTCCCTGATCACGACGCCGGCCAACGGCCAGATGGCGCCGCTCCAGAGCCTCCCGGAGCCGTCGGCCCTGTCTGCTTCCTCTCGGTAGCGGAAACCCCGCTTCGCCCACGATCGCTCGTCTGCCGCCACACCATCAGGCCGGCCAATCCAGCCGTCGTAGGGCAATCGGCCCAAAACCCGCGGCAGTGGCAGGCCGATGAACCGCGATTCCTCACGGTCGCGCAGCGCCCGCCACTTCACGAAGTCGGGGGATGACTGGTAGGTGTCGGGGACGGGCAACGAGTCAAGCCGCTGAAACGTGTCGAGCCCCAAGAGTTCAGCCGCAGGGTTGACGAGCAGCGGCGCGAAGGCCGCCGCGGAGACCTCGGCCAGGCCCGTCAGCAGGCTGACGTCGTCGGGGTGGTGGTTGAACTGGTAGTCAGCCACGAGCAGCCCGTAGGGCGTGCCGCCCGCTGTGCCAAACTCCTCCTCGTAGACCTTCCGCCAGATGGCCGAGCGATCGAACTCGACGGCATCCGAGCGATCACGGGCTAGCTCCCGCTTTGTCGCCGAGAGAATCCGCACCTCGACACGCGACCGGCCATCCGCTGCGTCGTTGGCATCGAGCGACTGCCCGACCATCCAGGCGAGGCCACGCCATGACGATTCCAATTGCTGAAACTTGGGGTGGTGCAGGATGGCGTCGAGCTGCCGCGAGAGGACCACGTCGATGGCCGCGATGTCCTCGCCCAGGCGGACGAGCAGCGCAGACCGCGACAGCCGCTCACCAACACCCACACGGCGGGCTGCCCACGCTCGCAGCGCCTCTGCTGAAGTCTGGGACTGCAGCAGATCGGCCAGGCCTCGATCATGCGTCGAGGCGGCCGCAATATCACGGATGAACGCCGACTCCGGTGCCGAGAAGGGCTGTGGCGAAGAGGGCTGCGGCCTATCCGGCTCGCGAAACGCAGCAGACGCTCCGGCTACCCCTGACGCTCCGACCACCGACGCGGATGTGGAAGCCATTCAAGCCGACCTCTGCCGGCGGTCTGCCGCCGCACCATCGAATGACCCATCGGATGAAAAGGAGCAAGCGAACAGGCGGATCAACCGCCCTTCGCCGCCGCCGGAATCTTGGCCACCATCCGCAGGCTGGTGGTCAGTTCTTCCAGCTGCAGCCACGGCCGCAGCCAGGCGACGGCGTTGTAGCTGCCCGGAGCACCAGGAATCTCCTCCACCTTGATCTCGGCCTCGGCCAGCGGATAGCGGGCTTTGACGTCTTCGGACGGGTGCGGATCGGACGAGACGTAGTTGGCGATCCAACGCTTCAGCCACTCCTCGCAGTCCTGCCGCTCCATGAACGAACCGATCTTGTCGCGGGCGATCACCTTCAGGAAGTGGGCGATCCGTGAGCTGGCCATGATGTACGGCAGCCGCGCCGAGATGGCGGCGTTGGCCGTCGCCTCGGGCCGGTCGTACTTCTTTGCCTTCTGCGCTGTCTGGGCACCGAAGAAGACGGCATAGTCGGTGTTTTTGTAGTGGCACAGCGGCAGGAACCCGAGCTTCGACAGTTCCGCCTCCCGGCGGTCGGTGATCGCGATCTCGGTGGGGCACTTGAGGGCCTTGTCGCCGTCGTCACAGGTAAACACGTGGGCCGGCAGGCCCTCGACCTTGCCGCCATTCTCGGCACCGCGGATCGCCGTGCACCAGCCGGTCTTCGCGAAGGCATCGGTGAGGCGGGCACCCAGCACGTACGACGCGTTCATCCACGAGTAGTTGTCATGAGGCACCGGCTTGGCATCGCCCTTCTCGTCGAGTTCGACTTCCTCGAAATCGAACTCGTCGACCACCTTCGTGTTCTTGCCATAAGGGAGCCGCGAGAGCGTCCGAGGCATCGTCAGCACCACGAATCGTGAATCGTCGGAATCGCGGAAGCTCCGCCACTTCGTATAGGTCTCGTCGAGGAAGATCTTCTCGAGATCGCGGGGCTTCGACAGCTCGGAAAAGCTGTCCATACCGAGCAGCTTCGGCGAGGCGGCGGAGACGAACGGGCAGAACCCAGCGGCGGAGATCTGCGACATCTTTGCCAGCAGGTCGACGTCTTCGGGGTGGTTCGAGAATTCGTAGTCGCCGATCAGGGCGCCGTAGGGTTCGCCGCCCGGTGAGCCGAATTCAGCCTCGTAGATCTTCTTGAAGATCTGGCTCTGATCGAACTCTACGGCCTTATCGAGATCCTTGAACAGTTCCCGCTTGGAGATGTTCATGACGCGGATCTTAAGCTGAGCACCGGTCTCGGAATTCATCACGAGGTGATGCATGCCCCGCCACGAGCCTTCCAGCTTCTGGAAGTCGGCATTGTGCATGATCGCGGCCAACTGCTGCGACATCGTCGTGTCGATCGAGGCGATCGCCCGATTGATCGTCTTGGTGATGCTCTTGTCGAACGTCACCGTCCCCTTGAGCGACTCTTCGACGAGGGAGCGGATGAGTTCGTCGCGACGCGGCTTCTCCACGGCGCGGGGCATCATGCTGGTGATTTGATCCAGCAGGCTTCCCGCTGCTGCGGCCGATGCTGCCTCTGGCTGCTTCGCGGATTCTCCGGCGGTACTCATGGCTGTTCTCCGTCTTGGGCAGCTCGGGCATCAACGCCCGGCGGCAAGTGTGAAAAGGATGTGAGTCGATTTGATAAATGACAGGGGCAATGCAGACGGCAGAACGATTACTTGCCCTCGGGCTCGACGCCCAGTTCGCCGGCAAGTTTCTTGACCTGTTCGGCGTCCTGCAGCAGCTTTTCCAGTTCGCCCTCGAGGCCGTCGGCGCGATCCACGGCGCTGAGCAGTTCCCGCAGGCGGTTGCGGGTGTCGAGGAGCTTTCGCAGGGGCTCGACCTGTTCGACGATCTTCGCCGGCTCGAAGTCCTCGATCGAGGAGAACTTGAGCTTGACGGCCATCTCACTGCCGTCGCCGGCAAGGGTGTTCTCGACCTTCATCTCGACACCCGGGGTCATTCGCTTCATGACCTCGTCGAAGGAATCCCGGTCGATCGACACGAACTTGCGATCCTTGAGCGGCTTGAGGGGCTCGGTCGGATTGCCCGAGAAGTCACCCATGACGCCAACGACGAAGGGCAGTTCCTTGACGACGGTGGCGCCTTCGGTCTCGACGTCGTACGTGATGTGCACTCGCGGCTTCCGCACGCGAGACAACTTGCCGTGCACCGACTCTGGCATGGTGTGACTCCTTCGACCCCTTCAATGATGATGTTCGATCGCACAATGCGATGGGCAGAGACTATCCTCCCGCACCTTCAAATGTCAAAGCGGCCCTCTGCAAGGCGGCCCTCCGGAAGACAGTAAGATCAGTCGCCGCTCCCGCCATACCCGGCACCGTCCCCATCCATACCAGCGGCCCGGAACAGGAGTGACAGCGCGGCCTCATCACGAAGCAACTCGCGGTAGTAGGCCTCGCGCGGCAGCCGCCCCAGCCGCACGACATTGCGAATCTGGGCCCCGATGAGGCTGTGTGGGTCGTGCTGCTCGAAGTAGTCGGCGATCGATTCCAGCTGGCTAAAGGCCTCCGCCCGGCCGGTGGGCGCTCCGGCCCGTCCTCCACCGCCCGCCCCCTCGATCTCCGCCGCATCGGCGGCAGCGCTGCCGGCGTCGGTGTCGGTGGCAGCCTGCGCCGGTGCCGGAATCGCCGCCGGGGCGAAGGTCCGGAACGCCGCATCGCATTCCTCGAAGAGGTCGCGGATCGGGCCGGCCGGCAGTACGGCGGTGCCCCCGGAGGCGGTCGACACGGCGGTTGACAGCAGTTCCCATTGCTCTGCGGCCTGACAGAGTTCGAGATAGACATCCTTCAGGTGCGGCAGCGGCGTGGTGGCGACCGCCTGTTCGAACTGCGCGGGTGAGACCGCGCCGCGTTCGACCGCCAGTTTCAGCTTTTCCTCGCTCTGCTCGTTCACGAGGTCGCGGCTGCTCCGCCAGTGGCAGAGCGCATATTGTTCGTCGGAGCGGCTCTGCGTGAGCGGAATATGGAGGATGGCCGGGATCAAAAGTCCCTCGGAATCAATGCCCACAAGCCGCTGCAGCGGCAGGGTCCGCTCCTCGACGACGGCCTCATCGTCCGCCGGCCCGTCTTCCGGATCGGGAATCGGAAAGAGATCACTCCAGGACGACTCCACCATCACTCGCGTCATGGCGAAGCCGGCAGCCAGCCCGACGAAGCCGTCGGTCCGCGCGAGCGCCTCGATGGTCATCGCGGCAATGTCGAGATCGCGTGAACGGTTTCTGAGGATTTCGAGACCGCCGTCCCGCACCTCGACCCAGACACTGCGGGCCGCGGGCCAACCACCCTCTGATGTGTCGCCATCGTCGGCACGTCGCTCAATCCGTCGTGCTTCCTCACGAAGATCACGCATGGCCGAACGCGCCGCCCTGCCCTCCTCGGAGATCTGGAGGTTCTCCCCGGCAGGGAAATCACCGCTGATCGGGTAGCTGACGATATCGGGATCGATGTCGACGGAGAGTGGCATGGCGGAAACTCCTGTGCGGCCGCAAAGTCTTCTCACACTCTACAATGTGAAGGGATGCGCGGCGGGTGAGCGAGTTATGACGGCCCCGGGTTGATCACGCGGGCAGCGGCCGCGCGGTCGGGTCGTGCCGGTCGTACTGGCCATGCGGCCCGGGGCACCGTTCGGCCCGGCGCCGTGGTCACGCGTCAGCCGAAGCCGCTGCGTTCCAGGGCGATCCGCAGATCGGCCAGCGTGCGGGTCTGCAGCCGGCTGGCCCAGGCCGTGCTAATGCCGACCCTTCGAGCCGCCTCGGTGAGCGTGCGGCCCTCGAAAAACGTGCCCCGCAGCAGGGCCGACTCCTTTTCCGGCAAGGCGGAGAGCAGATCCCGGAGGAACATCACCATTTCCAGATGGAGCGACGCTTCGCCGGCATCGGCTTCCCTGGACAAGACGGCCACGTTGTCCAGATCGTTCCGCACCGGACGCCGCGCGGGCGGCTTCTCCGCAGTGCCGGTGACAGGCGTCGTGGCTCCTGCTGCTGCGGCCGGCACGCCCTCTCCTGACTGGGACGCGTTGGTTGCAGCGGTTTCGGTTCCCTTCCGCTCATACGAACCACGTTCGTACGCGGCCCGGTCGAACCAGGTCATCTTGCCAAGTCCGTCGAGCATCGCGCCGCGGATGCGATGCCAGGCGTAGGTGGTGAACTTCCGACTGCGGGTGGCATCGAATGCGGCGATCGCCTCCAGCAGGCCGATCTGGCCATAGGCCACGAGGTCGTCCAGTTCGACGGCGCGAGGTAGCCGCTGATGCGTCTTCCAGGCGATGGCCCGCACGAGGCCCTGGTGCAGCATGAACATCTCGTCCCGCTGCCTCGCCGATGACACCGTGGTCATCGCGACAATCTCCACCAGACGATCGCCACCATCGCGACGACCATCACTGCGGCAGCGCCGAACAGCAGTCGCGACATGCGGCCCGCCCATGCCTCTGCTCGCAGGCTGTCGTCGGTCCAGTCGAGTTCACCCTGCAGCTGGACAACCCGATCGAGCATTCCCTGGCCAAACGCCCGCCGGCCGGCGTCGCGCGAGATCGACGCCACATAGCAGCCAGCCAACATCGGCAGAACGCCGCGGCGACCGTCGCTGCCGCCGTGCAGGTCGGGGGAGAACGCCTGCTGGAGCACCCGGGCGATCTGCGTGCTGACATACAGTCGCATGCGGCCGAGCATGGCCAACAGGTGACGATTGGCAGGCTGCTGTGCGATCCGCCGGGGGTCGAGCAGCAGCTCCGCCAGCCGGTCGTTCAGCGAGCCCGTTGCATTGAAGGCGAGTGCGTGCAGGTGTTCGGCTGTCGGCGGCAGGCCCAGAGGAAACGGCTGCCCACACGCAGCGGCCCTCTTGCCGGCATCGAGACGGGGTAGCAGATCGTCGATCGCGGGGTCGTCCTGCAGGACGCCGGCCACCAGGGTGACAGGCGCACGCACCCCGAGCACCCGGGTGATGGTCGCCAGATCCTCGCCAACCGCCTCGCCCAGTCGCGCGGCATCGGTGTCGGCGGGGCTGTTGACCTGCAGCGTCAGCAACACCACGACACCATTGATCGACGCCAACGGGACGCGGGCCTGCCTCAGTTGGTCGCAGGCAAATTCCAGACGGTCAGCAGCCTCACGTCGCTCCTTCGCCGATCGCGAGGGCGGGTTCGATCGGGCCGTGCGTCGGGCGTCCACGGCGACTGCTCCCGGCTCCTGCCTCACCGCATCGTGATCGGAGACCGTCTCGGGATCGACACCAGCCAGCGGACCGCTCGAGGGTTGGTCTCCGTCGGCCAGCGCCGATCGGATCGATGCCGCGGTGACCGCCGTCTGACCCGCTCCTGAGAAACAGACGAAGATGGCTTCGCGCGAGGCGAAGACGTGGAGCGGTCCCCCGCCGGCCGGCGACTGCTGCACCAGCAGCGGCGCCGACGACTCGGCGAGCAGTGCCCGCTCCAACTCGCCCCCGTCGCTGCCGAGCACGAGAAACAGAGGCGAGTCGGCCAAGGAAATCTGCTGGCGGCTGAGTTCGTCGCCGGCCGCGGACCAGGCCGCTGCGATGTCGGGCCAGCGGCCGCCCTGGTGCTCCAGCCAGAGCCGGGCAGCCTGATAGACCAAAAAAGGGACCAGCACCACAAGCAACAACAGTGCCAGCGCCTTGCCAGGGCTCCACCATGACTGGAGCACGGCGCGGTCGCCCGCCCCCAGCACCACGCTCACAGCCAGCACGACGACCACGAACTGGAACAGGGCGACGATCCAGGCGATCCTCGCCGCGACCGATGCCCTGCCAAACCAACGCACCGCTGCGGTGATGGCCGTGAACGGAAGCAGCAGGATGTTCAACAACGACTGCATGGGGTGTGGGATCGCGAGTTGGTTGTGAACGCAGAGTTCAAGCGAATTGGAGCAGAATGGCGTTTACAGCAGGAAGGTGGCCCAGGCGGTGACGATCAGCGTGGCTGCAGCCAATGCAGACACGAGGATCGCCCACATCAGTTCAGACCTGCCCGGCAGCGGCGGCGCCCCGGGCACGTCCGGACCGACCGTGGGCACCGGCGGGCGATCGACGGCCAGCTTGATGAGTTGTCCGTTCGACCGCAGCCAGGTGTCGAGCGCGTCGGGCCGGTCTCGGAGGATGCCGCGAAATCCCATCACGACGGCGGCCACGAAGATCTGCAGGGCATTGCGCGACGGAAGCGCCGCCGCCTTCTCGGCCCGCGCGTAGAACTCGGTGGCCCGCCGTCGCGTTCCAAAGAGTTCGACCTCGAGGGCATGGTTCTCCCACCATGACTGCCCGGGCCATGCGATGTCGACGATCATCAACTCGTCGGTCGCCGCGGCCAACGCATAGCCAGCCAGCTCCCAATCCTCCGCCAATGGCCCGCGGCACCTGGCTGCCGTGGCGTCGAACCGCGCTCGGAGCAACGCCCGTTCGGCATCGACCGGGCCGGCTTTGCCCGTCGCCGCCCGCTCCGCCAGCGCGAGCACGTCCTGCATCAGAGGTACCACCGCGACGATGAATTCTGGCGTCATTGCCCCACTGCCTGCTTGATCGTCCGGGCCTGCGCGGATCCGTCCGCGGCGTGTATCACTTGGGTATGGCAAAGAGGGCGAACTCGAGCGATCCCACCTGGCTCTCGTAGGCCACCTCGACACGACGGCGTCCGGCCAGTTCGTCGGAATTGAGGATCGACGAATCCCGCAGGCGGATGCCCATCGACTGCGTTGCCTGCACAGACCGCCAGGCGGGATTCTCCGTGCCGATCCGGTAGTAGAGCCATCCGCTCCGCGCCGGCAGGGACCGCGGCGGGCGATCGACCGGGAAGAGTTCGAGACCGGGCACGCCCATGCGGAACAACCGGTCCACCTCTTCAGTGCTGCCCAGCTTCCAGTCGAGGTGGCTGTCGCCCGTCAGCAGGCGGTGGCAGACCTCTTCTGACATGTCGCCCCGAAGGACGCCAACGTAGCACTGCCAGTCCGACTGCAGCCACTTGGAATCGACCGCCGCCGATAGCGTGGCGGCGCCGACGCCCACGAAGTAACGCTGCTCGAACTCCAGCACCGCCACCCGCGACAGCATCGACTCGATGATTTCTTTGACGCGACGAAAGACCCGCGCGAGTTCATCGTGGTCGTAGACGGGCAGTTCCTCGAGCCGGCGATCGGCCTCGAAGATCGCCAGCTGGCCGGCCACCCGGCAGAGCTCCGTGTAGGCCGTCCGCGGATGGACGCCACGGGCGAAGGCGATCACCCGCAGCACGGCCCGGGCCTCGAGCAGTTTGGAGAGCATGAACAGCCGGTCCAGATCGCCGGGCTCCGAACTGGAGAATCCGACCTGCCGACTGACCACCTGCTCGGTGAGCACCTCCACCTTGCGACCGATCAGGTCGTAGACGCCCCGCACGACATCACGGCCCAGTGGCAGCCAGGCCTCCACCGACAGCATCGGCGGAAAATAGTCGGGGTCGATTTCGGGAGCACCCTCGCGGTTCGCCGCCTGGCGAATCTGGGCGATCGGCAGCAGTTCGAAGCCGGAAAGGTCCTCGGTGGAGAGTTTGAGTCTGACATTGAGACGACGAAACTCGACCTCCTGGTCGTTGCCGCCTGATGCCTCGTCCTGCAGCGACTGTCGCATGGCGACGGAGCGGCTGCGATCGTGCGGCCCTGGTGGCGAGACATTGGGACCGCCGGGATCGAGTCGCGGCAAGGCCAGATAGACCCGCACGAACTCGTTGGACTGCAGCGACTCGTCGAGGGCGGCCGACAGTTTCGCCACCTCCGCTGATGCCGCGGCCAGGCTTGCCCGCTCGGGCTCCTCGCCCGGTTCGAGCCAGACGAGCGTGCCGTCACGCAGGCGGGCCTGACACGCGCGGAGTTCGATCTGTCGGTTGGCAAGCGCCACCGGATCGATCTCCAGCCTCACGATCCCGTAGCAGCAGGGGTCATCGGCCACGGTGGAAAGCGCCAGCCGCTCCGCCGCATGACGATCGGCGGCCTGGAAATGGTGCGGCCGAAGGAACATTCCTTCCGACCA
>CANHCU010000121.1 GCA_947459185.1 Planctomycetaceae bacterium
CCGAAGAGGCCGTCCGCGAAAATAACCTGGTGGAGACATCGATCGTCGTCTCCGACCGTCGGTCGAAGGTGCTGGTGGTCGATCATGCGGCCCGCTGGGATCTGCGGTTCATCGACCATGCCATCCGCCGCGACACCGGCTTCGAGCCGACGGTGCTGCTGACCAGCACGCTCGCCGCTACCGAATCGTCAGCCGACGCCACTGCCGACACAGCTGCCGCAGCAGGCAACGGAGACGCGAGTGCACAACTGCCCCGCGACGTGGAGGAGTGGTCGGCCTACGACCTGATCGTGCTCGGCGACGTGCCCGCGGCCATCCTCGACGCCGCGCGACAGAAGGCTCTGGTCGAGGCGGTGTCGCGCCGCGGCGTGGGGCTCGTGCTCCAGCCGGGCGGCGAGCACCTGCCGCGTGAGTATGCCGACGCCCCGCTGGCGGAGCTGTTTCCGGTGACGCTTGATCACGCGGCGGGCGACGGCTCGGCCACCGTGGAAGCCGCGGCATTCAAGCCGCTGCGGATGCGGGTGACCGCCCGCGGGGCGATGCATCCGGCGTTTGCGCTCAGCGGCGACGCCGCCCGCAACCGGTCGAAGTGGAGTGAGATGCCCCCGTTCTTCCGGGCGGCAGCCGCTACCGGCCCGAAGCCGTCGGCCACGGTGCTGGCCGAGGTGGATGCGCCGGCCAGCCGCAACGCGATCTTGCTGATGGCGGAGGCACCCGTGGGCAACGGCCGCGTGGTCTGGATCGGCACCGACGAGACCTTCCGCTGGCGGCGCAACGTGGGCGACTCGATGTTCTGGCGGTTCTGGGGGCAGGCGCTGCGGAGTGCCGCGAGACGCGACGATCATCCTCCCGACGCGAACTGGCTCGTCGTCACCCCGAGCCGCTGCGAACCCGAATCGCCGGTGCTGGTCGAACTCAATCTTGTCGACGAGTCGAAGAAGCCGGTCGAGGCGGCGTTGCAGAAGGTCACACTCACGCCGCCAGGTGCGACCGAGGCTGTCACGATCGAGCTTGGGCCCGCGGGAAGACCCGGGTTCTACGCGGGCACGTTCACGCCCGACTCCGCCGGCCGCCACGGCGTGCGGCACGGCGCTGGCCCGGCCGGGCTGTCGGCTGAGTGCGTCGTGTCGGAGCCGTCGCGCGAGCGGGCGCAGGCCGGCGTCGATCGCGAGGCCCTCCGCTCGCTGGCCGACCTGTCGGGCGGCGCGGTGATCGAGATAGCCGACTTCTCGACGATCCCCTACAAGCTCACGAAGACGGCGGTCGAGGCCCGCACATCACTCGAGGACGAGATCTGGGACACCTGGCCGGTGCTTCTTCTGCTCGTGGGCCTCTATTGTCTCGATGTCGGAATCAGAAGGCTTTCAGGGTCGAGTTGATGGCGGGCCCGCCACCGGGAACTTTTCGTATGCACACGAGTCACATGCAGATCACCATCATGACGCCATGCGTCCGTTCGCGACGCGGCCACGGGCTTGTATCGGTCGGACTCCGGGCGGTCATCACCGCGGTCGCCTGCTGCTCGTGCCTCTGCCCTGCCGTTGCAGACGTGCCCGACGCCGACGCGCGGGAGTTGATCCGCATCGAGGCCGCCGTGGACCGGGCGCTCGAATACCTCGCCACGCACCAGAAGGCCGATGGTTCGTGGCCGCAGGCGGTTTCGCCGCAGCCCAACACCGGCGTCGACAGCCTGTGCCTGCTGGCCTTCATGGGCCGCGGCCACGTGCCTGACCGCGGCCCCTATCGCGAGACCGTGGGCCGTGCCATCGATGGGCTGCTCGACGCCCGCCAGCGCACGGGCCTGCTCGTGCGAAAGGGGGGCAATTCACACGGGCCGATGTACGAACACGCCTTGGCCACGCTGGCGTTGATCGAGGCATCGGGCTGGACGAGCCGGGAAGGCCTGCGGGAGACCTGCCAGCAGGCGGTCGACGTGATCGTGGCAGCACAGAACAAAGAGGGTGGCTGGCGGTATCAGCCGCAGCCACGGGATGCCGACCTGAGCGTGACGGTGATGCAGGTGGTGGCGCTTCGGGCCGCGCAGAACGCGCGGCTGCGGGTGCCGCAGAAGACGCTCGAGCAGGCGCGGCTCTACGTGAAGAAGTGCGCGAAGCCGAAGGGAGGCTTCGCCTATCAGCCGGGCCAGGGCGTGAAAGACGCCCAATCAGCCGCCGGCGCCCTCTGCCTGCAGTTGCTAGGCGACTACGACGATCCCGACGTGAAGCTGTCACTCGAATCGTTGCAGGCCCACGACTACAAGCCGCAGATGGATGCCTACTTCCACTACATGAACTACTACGCGATGCAGGCCCACTTCCAGGCCGGCGAGGAGCAGTGGGCCAAGTGGCACCCGCGGGTCCGCAGCCAGCTGCTAGAAACTCAAAACGCTGACGGCAGCTGGCCGGGTTGGGGCGAGGAGCGGCTCAACGGGCCCGCGAAATGCTATTCGACGGCGATGGCCGCGATCACGCTGGAGGTCTACATGCACTACTTGCCAGCCTACCAGCGGTAGCATGCGCCGGTGGGAGACTCGATGTCACACTTAATCTTCATCATCGTCGAACTGCTTTTCCTGGCGTTGGCCCACCTCTTCGGTGGCCCGCCGTGGACGGCGATCGGAGCGATCGCCTTCGTCGCACAGACCCTCGGTGGTCTCCGCAGCGAGTCGCTGGCTTTCGTCATGCCCAGCCTCGTATGGCTCGCTCTCTCTCACGCCACTGGGAATCGCGAACTCTTCTTTCCCTACACGATGTACCTGGCGAGTTGTGTGGCGTTGCGAGATTCGCACCAGGCAACGCAGCGGTCGGCGTGGCTGGGGCCGCTCGGTGGCGTTGCGATCGTCGCCGCGTTCATGGTCATCCGCATCCTGCAACAGGCCACCCTCCGCGTCCTCGCCGTGGAGTTCGTGGTCGCTGCCGCGATCCTCGCGCTCGTGGTCGTGGCCGGCTCATGGAGCCGACGCCGCGTCGCACACGCCGCCCCTGCTGCCCACTACGCGTGTCGAGCAGCGATCATCGTGGCAGCCTCGCTGCTCGCCTACGCCAGCCTCGCGATTTGACGGCGTGTATCATCTAGGGCGGCCTTCATCCAAGCCCGCCTCCATCCAAGCCCGTAGCGCCGGCAAGGGAATGCGGGTTGCCTGACGACCCATCACAAAAGCCATCCATGGCCTTTTTCCGGCTCCCTATAGAATGACCCCCGTGGAAACCGAATTCGTCACCTGGCTGCTCGACCGCATTCCCGCCGACCCGCGACTGGAGGTGCCCCCCGGCGATGATGCCGCCGTGTTGCGGCCGCCGGCCATGCGGAGGACGGTCGTCACCGTTGACATGCTCACCGAGGGGGTCGACTTCATCCTCGGCCCCGACTGTCCGCCACGGGCGGTCGGCCACAAGGCTGTGGCCGTGAGCCTGAGCGATCTGGCGGCGATGGGTTCGCGGCCCGAGGCGGTGTTTGTGGCAGTATGCCTGCCGCAGACCGGCGGCGACGTGATCGCCCGCGGATTGCTTGAAGGCATCCAGTCGATCACGGCCGAGCATGGCTGCACGCTGGCCGGCGGCGATACGAACTCCTGGGACGGCCCACTGGTCGTGAGCGTGACGGCGATCGGCAGCGTGCCGCCGGGCCGGGCCTGGCGGCGCGACGGCGCACAGCCCGGCGATCTCCTCGTCGTCACCGGAGCCTGCGGGGGCAGCCTGCTGGGCCGCCATCTCGCGGTGCAGCCACGTTGCCGAGAGGCGATCTTTATTGAAAGCCGATTCGAGGTGCATGCGGCGATTGACGTCAGCGACGGCCTCTCGCTCGACCTCTCGCGGATGATGCAGGCAAGCGCGACGGGCGCCGTCGTGCGGCTGGCCAACGTGCCGATCCACGCCGATGCCCGCCGGATGAGCCTCCTGCCCGGAGACACAAAATCGCCCCTCGACCACGCCCTCTCCGATGGCGAGGATTTTGAACTCATTCTCGCCATGCCGCCCGACGCGGCGCATGCCCTCATGGCGGCAGCGGGCCAGGCACCGCTCGATCTGCCGATCACGATCATCGGTGAGGTGACAGCCGAGCCTGGGCTCATCGCCGAGGATGTGGACGGCACACGCACCGCACTCGCACCACGGGGCTACGTCCATGCCTTCAACAGCTGACGGCGACGTGCCGCCGACGGTCACGCCAGCGCTGACCGTGGCGGTGCCAGACGAGGCTGCCCTGGCACCGCTCGCTCGCCGGCTCGTGGCGGCGTTGCCGCCACGAGCGTTGGTGACGCTCGTGGGCGATCTCGGCGCGGGCAAGACAACGTTCGTAAAGGCCGTGGCGGCGGCCATGGGCATCGACCCGACTGAAGTAGTGAGCCCGACCTTCGGACTGATCCACGTTCATGACGTGCCGGCAACCGACGACATGCCGACGCTGGAAGTGCCCGAGCGTCTCGTGCACGCTGATCTCTACAGGCTCGCCGGCGCCGGCGACCTCGCAGAGATCGGCTGGGAGGATGCGACCGCCGGGCGTTGCTGGGTGTTCGTCGAATGGCCCTCGCGTGCGGCCGACGCCCTGCCTACCGACCGGCTCGACATCACGATCAGCATCGATTCCGAAACCGCCCGCTCATTCCAGTTCACGCCGCGTGGAGCCTTCGCGATGATGGCGTGGTGACCCGCATGGCATCCTGCCATGCCAGAACAACGCGGGGAGGCCGCCGGTAATTCTCGAAACCAGCTATGCTTTTCCCGCGAATCCCCGCGCGAGGCTCCCATGCGACTCCACGCCCCCTCCTCCCTGCTCTGCGTCATCGACATCCAGGAACGCCTGCTGCCTGTGATCCCATCGGGGCCACAGGTCGTCTCCATGGCCGGCCGGCTCGCCGAAGCCGCGGCGCTCCTCGGCGTGCGCCGCGTGCTCACCGAGCAGTATCCGAAAGGGCTCGGGCCCACACATCCCGAGGTCGCGGCCAAGCTGCCGCCAGCGGTCACAAAGATGGCCTTCAGTTGCTGCGGCAGCGAGGCTTTCACGGCGACCATCGCCGAAGACATCGAGTCGGTCCTGCTCTGCGGCCTCGAGACCCACGTCTGCATTCAGCAGACGGCCCTCGACCTGCTCGCCCGCGGGCTGACCGTGTTCATCGCCGTCGATGCCGTCGGCTCCCGCCATCCGCTCGACCATGAAATCGCACTAAGACGCCTGGAGTCCTCCGGCGTGCTACTCACCACCACCGAGGCAGCCCTCTTCGAATGGTGCCGCTCGGCCGAGCATCCGCAGTTTCAGGCCGTCCGCAAGCTTGTGCTGGCTCAGCGGGCTCCAGACCGGGCTTAATCACGGCGACGGAATCGATGGGATCGGCGCTGCGGCGGCGTCGCCCGTCTCCTGTGTGAGATCGAGCGGGCCGTTCGATTCGTCCGCCGCAGGATCGGCCTCGAGCGCCCGAAGCCTGGCGATCTTCGCCGCTGCCAGGGGTTCACCCGGAGTCTCACGCCCCGGTGCCGAGCCGAACAGGATCGTTCGTGGTGGCGGACCGACGAGTTCCCATCGCCGGAATCCAGGCCTTCCCACTGGCCGACATTCCGTCAGCCCGAGCTGCTTCCATTCGGGGCCGACGGCAAGTGCCAAGGCCGCTCCCTCCTCCACGACAGGATCGCCCCAGGCGGAGCCCTCCGGGCCCTGCGGGCTCGACTCGACCCCCGAGATCCGCGGATAGAGCGACGCGGATTCAGCCGTGAAATCGCCGCTCGGCAGCACCACGCCCTCGGCATCGACGGCCAGCAGCCCGCCCTTCACACCCACCATCGCCACCGGCTCACGACAGAGCACCTCCACCCTGGCCGCAGCGGGATGCCGGGGGCTCACGTTCACCACCAGCTTCACCCACGGATGCATTTCGAAGGCCCGCGCCAGCCGGCGCGAGAGCTCTGGATCGTCCAGCGGCAGCCCGCCGTCGAGGCTCGCGTTGCGGAGCGCCTCCGCCTTGAGGTCGCACCGCACCCAGGGGGCCACGCCCTTCAGTTCGACCGCTTCGGGCATCAGGATCGCATCGGCGTGCACGCGGGCCGATTCGGACACCCGCGACCAGATCACCCAGCCGAGGACCGACGCGGCGGCGATCACCGCGACGGCACCGAGGCCCGCCCGATGCTCGGCCAGAAACGGAGCGAGTCCACCGCTCTCCGGCTCTTCAATGGGCAACGGCCGGCCGCGGCGTGGAGGGGCAACCATGCAATCGCCCCTTTCACCAGACTTCGATCTGCGGCGTCAGTTCCACACCCAGCCGCTCACGAACCTTGGCCCGCACCAGTTCGATCAACGCCCGCACGTCGTCGCTTGGGCAGTTGGGCGACGCGATTACATAGTTGGCATGGGCCGCGTAGACCGAGGCCTCGCCGACCCGCAGGTCGCGGCCGCCGGCCTGCACCACGAGCGTCTCGGCGGAGCTGCCGTGGGGATCCTTGAACATCATGGCCACCGTCCGCGTTCCGGAAGGCTGCTCGGCCCGTGCCACGATCCACTGCTTCTGCATCCGCTTGGTGAGCCGCTCAGGGTCTTCCTCATCGAGTTCGAGCCGGCAGCCGATGACAATGCGATCGTCGAGGTTGCTCCACCGCGACTCGAAGGCGAGCGTATCTCCCGTGCGGGTCTCGACGGTGCCGTCTGGCAGCATCACGGTCACCTCACGGACACACTCGCCGATGTCGCCACCATGTCCGCCGGCATTGCCGATGAGCGCCCCGCCGACCGTGCCCGGAATCCCCACGAGCGTCTCCAGTCCGGAGAGCCCAGCCTGCACGGCCGCGGAGACAACGTGCACGAGTTTCGCACCGGCGCCCGCGCGGAGCATCGGCCGCTCCACCGTGATGCCGCAGAATGCCGGTGCCGAAAGCCGCACGACCATGCCGGAAAAACCGGTCGACGGCACGAGGATATTCGAGCCACCGCCGATCACGTGGAGCGGCACCCGCTCTTGATGGCACCTCGCCACGAGCCGCGCGAGAGCATCGACGTCCACCGGCTCGCAGAAATATCCCGCCTCGCCCCCGATCCCCAGCCAGGTGTGGTGAGAGAGCGGCTCGCGGCAGGATACCGCCAGCCCCAGATCGTCGAACGGCGTGCCACCAGGATGGGCGGCCGAGGGCAGCGGATCGACTGCCATTCCATTGTGTCGAGACTTCATGACAAGCACCTGAAAAAAGTCATTGGGCACGGGCTCCTCACCGGGACCTGGGTCAGTATTGTGCCCCAAGCGGCTCGGTGGCGTCCATCCGGCCGGGGCCGAGCCCCTCACGCTGCCCGCCGCTCCGACGCAAACGGCTGCGGAACGTGGGCCAGTTGCAGCCAGCCGTCAACCACCGCCGCCAGCGGGAGGGGGTCGCCGTCGGGATCGATGGGGTTCTGGCTGCGGCTGCCCACGTCGCCGAGCACCAGCAGGCAATCCTGATCGCCCAGCGAACACAGCAGCCGGTCGATCCTGGCATACGCCATCACGTCAGCGGCCTTGCCGACCTCGTCCATGAGCGTGCCGGAAACCACGAGACAGTCGTCGGCCCACCGCATCGTTCGGCGGTTGAAGGTGGCGGCCACCCGACCGTCGTCCACCTGCCCCTCATGCTCATGCCAGCCGAACTCCCGTCTGGCCATGTTTGTCCCGCAGGCATCAGCCACGAGCCGCTCAGCGCAGGCTGTTTCAGCCAACACGACGAGCCGGCCGCGGGTCAGTCGCCGCAGTCCGGAGAGGGTGGCCGCCAGTGCATGACCGCTGGTGGGATGATCGACGAAGGTGGCATGGTCCTGCCCCCGGTCGATCCGCTCGAGGCGGCCCGACACGCTGCCGCAGGCCTCGATGCCTCTGGCTATCCGCTCCAACGGCACGCGGTAGCGGAGTCCGATGGCAACCGCCAACAGGCTGTCACGGACGAACGAGGCCACCGGCGTGGACACCGCCACCGGCATCGCATGGCCGCCCGCCTGCACGAGGAAGGTCTGGCCGAAGAGCGACCGCTCGACGGGAGTGGCGGTCACATCTGCTGGCTTGGTGAGTCCGGCGGTGATCACGCCGGCCTTCCCCGCGGTGACGGCCCGCCGTTCGATCAGACGACCGACGCGGTCGTCATCGGCGGTGGCGACGAGACAGCCTGCTGGTCCGAGGCAGTCGAGGATCCGCGATTTGACGGCGTGGTAGGCCGCGGGCGTGCCGTGCATGTCGAGATGGGCCAAGCCCAGGTTCGTGACCGCAACCGTGTCGCAGGCGACGCCCGCCAGAGAGTGAGCCGCGAGCATGTGGCTCGATACTTCCACCACCGCATGCGTGCAGCCATCCTCGCGAAGCCGCCGCAGCCAGTCGGCGAGCACCTCCGGGCGGGAAAGATCGGCCGCCACCGGCTCCGCGTCATCAGCAGCCAGGCAGCCGAGATCGGAAAGCACTCCCACCCGCAGTCCCGCCTCGGCGAGGACAGACGCCGTGAGCCAGGCCGTGGTCGTTTTGCCGCTGGTGCCGGTGATGGCAATCACCTTCAGAGTCCGGCCCGGATCACCGGCAAAGGCGTGCGTCATGCGGGCCATCGCCCAGCTGCTCTCAGACACGATGCACAACGGCGTGCCGAAAGTCGGGATGATGCGTTCCGCAACCACTCCGGCAACGCCTCGGGCCAGGGCCCGTTCCACGTCGTCGTGGCCGTCTCCCTCGGCGGTGAGCCGGGCGACGAACACATCTCCCGGCCGGCAGGTGTCGGGATCATCGGAGCAGCCCGCCGCGATGATGTCGTCGCAGGCGAAAAAGGTGGCATCTGGCAGCAGCTTCGACAGTTTGATGCCGCGACCTCCGGCCTTGACGCCACGGGTTCGCCGTGGACGCGGACCGTCGCCCTCCCCGTCGTGATCGCGGAGCCTATCGTCACGCATGCTGGCCTCCTGCCTGGTGCCACAACGACCGTGCATGGGGCCCGGTCGCGTGGGCTTGTGAAAACAGTGCCACGTTCATCCTTGAACGTGATAGGGGCAAATTGTCCGTGGGGCCCCAGATGGGTCAAGGTCGGCTTCCTGCTCCGCAAAACACGCCCCCGCAGCCTTCCCAGCTTGCCGGCATGGCAGCCGGCGCGGGACGATGGGGAGGATGGTCATACCTCCACACCTTCCCGCGATCGGCAGCTGTTCGGACGAGACCGCTCGCCGGCGTCTGCTCTGGATCGGCTCTGTCGATGGAGTGGAACTCGGCATGGCCCGCTCCGGGCTCGCAGCGCTCGCCGACGTGACCAACGCTGAGAGTCCGCAGGCCGCCGTCGCCGCTGCGGCTGTCATGGATGGGCAGGCCACGCCGACGCTCGCCGTGCTGGCCGCCGACAGGCCGGGACGGTTCACCGTCGCCGATGCGTTGATTCTCTCGCAGGCCTGGCCGCTGATGCCGATCGTTTCGGTGGCATCGAGCCTGGTTGACGGCCGACGACGCAGCGGACCACCACTGCCTGGGATCGATGAGGTGCCCTGGCACGATCTGCCCGGGCGGTGCAGCTGGTGGCTGGCGGCATTCGAGGCTGGCCTTCCGACCAGCCTCGGATTGCCCGCAACCGCCCGCCGCGAGGAACGGCTGCTTGAATCGATCGGCGGCATCGGCAGCCGCACCGGGAAAACCGCACGTGGGCTACAGGTTCCGGCAATGCTGGCTTCGACGGATGTCTCGGTGGCCGCCGCCCGGGCCGATGATCTGGAGGGACTCTGCGACCTGCTCGCGATCGCGGGCCATCGCGTGGTCAACCGGCAGCTCGGCCGGCCGCGCGTCGATGAAGCGGCAGGCTCGCTTGTGTGGGATGTCGCGGACCTCGCGGCTGGTGAACGCGAGTGGCTGCGGCTGCTCGCGGCCAACAGGCCGGGGCTGTTCATCGTACTGCTCGAGAGTTTTCCTCGCGGCGACACGGTGGCCGCGGCGATGCAGGCCGGGGCTGCCGCCGTCCTGGGCAGGCCGGTCTGCCTGGAGGCGCTCGTCGGCACGCTTCTCTCGCGGCGGCCGGTGTGACCGAAGAAAAACGGGCCATGCCGGCCTTGGCGGGGATGACGGCCACCGCTAGCATCCCCGCCTTGAACAGCCACCGAGCACAGCCGACGCCGCGCCCGGCATCATCTCTGATGACGCCGCTTGTTGTCTGTTTGATCCTCTGCTGTGCAGCCGCCGGCTGTGCGCACCTGGCCGCCGCACCGAGCTGGAACGCGGCTGTTCTGCATCAGGTGCCGCTCCCATGGTCGGCTGCCGATGGCCTGCCATCCCGCGTGGAGATCGTCGCCGGTCAACTTGTGATCCACGCCGACTTTCCGCTGGCCGAGCAGCACAGGATAGTCCGGGAGTTGGAGAGCCTCCGAGCCGATGTCAGCCAGCAACTCGGCCTGCCGATCTCCGACGAGCCGGTGCATCTCTACTTGTTCGAGAACAAGCAGCGATACGACGACTTCGCGGCCCGGCAGTTTCCCGGCTTTCCGTCGCGGCGGGCCTTCTTCGTCGAGACCGACACAACCCTCTCCGTTTTCGCGGTCTGGCAGGACCGCATCGCTGAAGACCTGCGGCACGAGACGACTCACGGCTATGTGCATGCCGTGGTACCGACGATTCCCCTCTGGCTCGACGAGGGGATTGCAGAGTATTTCGAGCTGCCGCGCAGCGAGCATGGCGTTCACGCGGCGCACGTGGCGTATCTCTCGGGCCGACTGCTGGAGGGCACATGGCGGCCCGACCTCGACAGGATGGAGGCCCTTGCCTCGGCTGGCGAACTGTCGCAGGACCACTACGCCGAGGCCTGGTGCTGGACGCACTGGCTACTCAACACCACGCCGCAGCGGCGCAGGCTGCTGCAGGATTACCTCACCGACGTCCGCCGCGACGGTCAGACGGCCCCCCTCTCCGCGCGGCTGCGACACACCGAGGGCCTCGGCACCGACCTCGCCGCAACGCTCCGAGGCTACCTCGAATCGCTCACACCGCCGCCGAAGTAACACTCTTCCGGCAAAGCGCGCAGTCGATCCACATGTCACGTCGAGCAGCGTGGTTCGCGAAAAAGAGTCCCGACACCTTTTTCAGCGCTTACGAAAGAGCGTGCCGCACTCGGTGGTCTCGAAACCCAGCTTTGTGAACAGGTGGAGTGCCGGCTCGTTTGCCAGCGTGACGTGCGCTTCGGCCAGCGTCACCCCTTCCTCGGCGAGATCGTGCAGCGCTTCGGCCACAAGGTAGTGGGCGAGTCCCTGTCGGCGTCTGGCGCCCTCGATGCCGACGTGCATCAGTCCGGCCGCCGACACCCCCAACGCCGCCGCCAACGGCTGCATGTCCCAGAACGATGCCGTGCCGAGTAGATCGTCGCCAGCCCCACGCAGCTCGTAGCGTCGCAGCGAGACTCCCGTGGTCGTGGCCGCCTCCCACCATGTCCTCCGCGCCGGCTCGTCGATCACGCGAAGCGTCGTCGCTCGCCGGATCGCCAGTTGCAGTCGGTTGACCGGCGGGCG
>CANHCU010000122.1 GCA_947459185.1 Planctomycetaceae bacterium
CGAACTTCATGTACGAGGTCGGCCGCCCGTGGGGCTGCACGATCCAGTTTCAGGCGATGGACGCGGCGGGCGACAAGATCTTCCTCGCGTCGCTCTGGGGCGAGGTGCATGTCTACGATTCGCTCACCGGCAAGCGGGACACGATCCTCTCCTGTGGCCCGGAGGTGTCGGGCTGCAGTGCATGGGAAGACGCCTCGATGGGCATCCGCGCCTTCAAACGCAAGAACGGCGAATACCTGGTCTTTACGGAAAACAGCGGCTTCGGCGGTCGGAGCAACTTGTATCGTTGGAAGCCCTGACGGCTTCGACCAAAGAAAGTGGATCGTCTGGCCAACCACCATCGGCACGTTCCAACTCGAGACCGCTGGCACGAGGGGCGTTGCTGTAGTGACCTGCCGACGCAACCTTGAACGGGCCGCGGCGTGTGCGTAGGCTCGATGGCCGGAGTTGGCACGGATGGCTGCGGCAGCGAAGACCCCGTCGTGGAGCGTCGCCTTCGGGTGGCTGGCTGTGCTTTCATGCGCCCTCGTGGCACGGGCCGACGAGCGGCCGCCCCTCCGCAGCATCGCCGCATTGAAAGCCCTGCCGGATGACGTGGCGATCGATGGCATGCCTGTCCGCGTCCGCGGCGTCGTCACGTGGCGGGGAGACGACATAGACGGGGCTGCGATCCAGGACGAGTCGGCCGGCATCTGGGTGACGATCGATTTCGCCCGCCAGATGAACGTTCTCGGCCCCGATGCCCCGAGCCCATTGAAGGGGATCGAGCCGGGCATGGAGATCGAGATCGAGGGGATCGCCACGCGACATGGTCCCACACCCCGCGACAATCTCTACAGCACGATGATCCTGCCACGGTCGGTCGAGGTCGTCGGCCGCGGGTCGCTGCCGGAGCCGAGGCATGCCGACTACCCATTTCTCTTCAGTGGCGCCGCCGACCACCTCCGCGTCGACGTTCGCGGCGTGGTGCAGGGATTCCGGGAGACCGATTCCGCATGGCTGCTCTTTATCGACGCCGAGCCGGGCGAGGTGGGGGCGCTCTTTCCGAAGCCGGCGTTCAGCCCGGATCCCAGCTCACTCGTCGATGCCGAGGTGCGGATCCAGGGCGTCTGCGGCGCCTGCTACAACCGCCGCGGCGATTTCCTGTCGCCCCGCATCCACATGAACACCGCCGATGATCTCGTGGTCGAACGGTCGGCTCTGGCGCAGCCCTTCGAGGCCCCCAAGGTGCCACTCGGCGGGCTGGCGGGCTATCGCACCACGCCGCAGGGCGCCCACCGGATGCGGGTGGAGGGTGTCGTCACGTATGTGCAGCCCGGCCGGTGCTTCTACATCCAGGAGGGTGCCTCCGGCGTGCGGATCGAGACGCGGGCCGCGGACCCGGTGCATGTCGGCGATCGCGTGGAGGTGGCAGGATTCCTTTCGATGAACCGCCGGATCGCCGGTCTGAAGGAGGCGGTCGTTCGGCCGATCCGCACCGACGCCGCGCCGACGCCGGTCGCCGTAAACTTGTCCGAGCTAGGCTTGCAGGAGGCCGCCGCAGACGGGCTGCTCGTGACCGTCCAGGCCCGGCTGCTCGAGGCGCAGCGGATCGCCGACGGCTGCCAACTCGTGCTCGCCGCCGGCAAGACCGGCTTCGTGGCGAAGCTCTCTGGCGAAGGCGTCAGCCGCCTGCTCGCCCTGCAGGGTGGGAGCGAGTTGTCGCTCACCGGGATCGTCGACATGGATCTCACCTACGATTACCGCGTGCGTCCGAACGTCGAACGCATCGGGCTCTTGCTGCGTTCGCCGGCCGACGTGCAGGTGGTTCGCGGTCCGTCATGGTGGACGCCGCGGCGGCTGCTGCAGGCGCTGGCCGGTTTGGCCGCCGTGCTGCTGGCGGCCTTCACCTGGGTGGTCCTTCTGCGGCGGCAGGTGATCACACAATCGGCAGAGCTCGCCAAGGAGATGCGGACCCGTAGAGATGCCGCGGTGGAATTCGACGCCACGCTCCGGGAGCGGAACCGGCTCGCCGCCAACCTCCACGACACGCTCCTGCAGACCCTGGGCGGCATCGGCTACCAGCTCGAGGCATGCGAGGTGAGCGGCCGCGTCGACGCGGCCGAGACGAAGAAACACTTCGACATGGCGCAGCGGATGGTGGACCACGCGATGAGCCAACTGCACGATTCGGTGTGGACGCTCCGCAGCCTGCCGCTCCGCAGCCGCACCTTCCCCGAGGCACTGCGGGCGCTGGCCGACCGGATCGGCCAGGAATACAACGCTCAGGTTGACGTGGAGATGCACGGCCCGCTGGATGAGCTGCCCGAGTTCGTCGCGGGGAACCTGCTGCTGGTGCTCCAGGAAGCGGTCAGCAACGCCCTCCGCCACGGCCACGCCTCCCATGTGGCGATCACGGTCGCCACCGAGGCCCCCGACAGCTGCATCGAGCTCACGGTGCGCGACGACGGACAGGGCTTCGTTCCCGGCACCCAGCAGGGGGTGGAGCAGGGGCATTTTGGCATTGAGGGCATGAGAGAACGCGTCGAGCGGCTCGGCGGAAGCCTGGGGATCGAGAGCACCCCCGGCGGAGGCACGACCGTGCGGGCGAACGTCAGCCGCCGGGTATACGATCAGGACCTCGTGTAAAACTCCCGCCGCCGGCACCTGGCGGATCGGCCAGTTTCGCCAAGGAGGCGCGCATGATCCAATACCCTCGAGACACGAGGGAGACACGAGGGAGACACGAGGCGTTTTTCCCGTTGCAACAACCAGCCCTGCCATGAAATCAATTTCATCCATCCGCCTCATGCTCGTGGACGATCACCCAGTGATGCGGATCGGCCTTGCCAATCTTCTAGGACTCGAACCCGGCTTCGAGGTGGTGGCCCAGGCGGACGACGGCCCGTCGGCGCTCGAACTCTGGCGGCTTCACCATCCCGACATCTGTCTCATGGACATCAGCATGGAGGGCATGGATGGCGTCGAGACGTTGCGGCGATTGCGAAAAGCGTTTCCCGACGCCCGAGTGCTGATGCTGACCTCCTCGAAGGCGCCGGAAGACGTCCGCCACGCCATGGATGCCGGAGCCTGTGGCTACGTGATGAAGAACATCCGCCGCGGCGAGTTGGCTGATGCGATCCGCGCCGCACACCGGGGTGAACTCCCGGCACCTCGGCCTGCAAGCGGCGGCCCACAGCCTGCCTCGGCTCGTCGTGGTCTCTCCCATCGAGAACTCGAGGTGCTCGGCCTCATCCGTCAGGGGTTCACCAACGTTGAAATTGGGCGGCTGATCGGCATCTCGGAGCGCACGACACGCTGGCACGTCGCCGCCATCATGGAAAAACTCGGGGCCGCCGATCGGGCCCAAGCCGTGGCGCGGGGCTTCGAGAACGGCCTGCTGGGCGTCACGGGCGGCGGGACGGGCGGGTGACTTCCACCGACGGCGCCGTCGGGTACGCTTCTATCCGACGGCCGCCCACGGAGGGGGCCTGCACCAGGCTGGGTCTCAGGAGAGGAATCTGCCTCAATGACTTCCATAACGCCACATCATCGTTTCGAATCGCTTGCCCTCACGCTGCCGCCGGCGCCCAAGCCGGTCGGAGTCTACAAGCCCTGCCTTGTGGTGGGCCAGCATCTGTATGTCTCGGGCCACGGACCGCTCCTGCCAGACGGCACGCTGATGCGCGGCCGCGTGGGTCGCGACCTCGACGCCGACGGGGGCAAGACGGCCGCACGCCAGGTGGCGCTCACCATGCTCGCCACGCTGATCGCCAACCTCGGCAGCCTCGACAGAGTGAAGCGGGTGATCAAAGTGCTCGGCATGGTCAACTGCACCGGCGACTTTGAGAAGCACCCATACGTGATCAACGGCGCCAGCGAACTCTTCGCCGAGATCTGGGGCGCCGATCTCGGCATCGGCGTGCGGAGCGCCGTCGGCATGGGGTCGCTCCCCGACGACATCCCCGTCGAGATCGAAGCCCTTTTCGAACTCGCCTAGGATGGCACGCATGCACAGCGATCCCACGATCATCGACCTGCTCGCACGGCAGAAGTTTCTGCCGCTTTTCAACTGCGGCGACGCCGCTACAGGCATGCAGGTGCTCGAAGCCCTGCACGCTGGAGGCGTTCGCATCGTCGAATTCACCAACCGCTCCGCCGGTGCCCTCGACGTGTTCCGCGCGCTCGCCGAACAGGCGGCCGGCCGGCTGCCCGACATGATGCTCGGCGCCGGCACGATCATCGACCGCCCGCAGGCCGAGGCGTTTCATGCGGCCGGTGCGCGATTCATCGTGGCCCCGAACCTCGATGCCGACGTCGGACGCTACTGCGTCGAGCAGGCGATACCGTGGTGTCCGGGCACGGGCACCGTGACGGAGATGATCCAGGCCCACCGGCTCGGCGCGTCCGTGATCAAGGTATTTCCCGCCGACGCCCTCGGAGGGCCGGCGTTCATCAAGGGCGTGCGCGGCCCGTGCAGTTGGCTGAAACTGATGCCCTCCGGAGGGGTGACGCTCGACCAGGCGAACCTCGAGGCCTGGTTCGCCGCAGGCGTTTTCTGCGTCGGCATGGGATCCCACCTCGTCGATGCCGAGACGCTGAAAGCCGGTCGCTTCGCCGATCTCACCGACCGGGCCCGCCGTCTCGTGGCGATCCTCGCGGTTCGCTAGCCCGTGTCCACGCCTGCCATCATCGCCGTCGCGACCGGAGCCAATAGATTCGCCGACCTGCTCGTCGCCCCCCGATTCATCCGTTGGATACGAAACCATGTTCACCGTCGATGCGCATCTTGATCTCTCGATGAACGCCATGGAGTGGAACCGCGACCTGCGGCTTCCCGCCGTCGAACTCAACGCCCGCGAGCGAGCCCGCGGCCTCACCGACAAGCCCGACCGTGGCAATGCCGTCGTCTCCTTTCCCGACCTGCGTCGCGGCGACATCGGCCTCGTCGTCGCCACGCAGATCGGCCGCTACGTCGCTGCAGACAACCCGCTGCCCGGCTGGAATTCACCCGAGCAGGCCTGGTCGCAGACGCAGGCCCAACTGCAGTGGTATCGCACGATGGAAGAGGCCGGGGAGATGGTGCAGATCGCCGACCGCGACGGGCTCGACGCCCACGTGTCGAGGTGGCTCGCGGCCATCGCCGCCGGAGGCGACACCTCGCGACTCCCGATCGGCTACATTCTCTCCCTCGAAGGCGCCGATTCGCTCATCACGCCGGCGCATCTCGAGCGGGCGCATGGCTACGGTCTCCGTGCCGTCGGTCCGGCACACTATGGCCCCGGCCGCTATGCCCATGGCACCGATGCCTCGGCGTCGCTCAATGCAGCCGGGCGGGAACTGATCGGCGAGATGGACCGTCTCGGCATGATCCTCGACGCCACGCATCTCTGCGACGCGGCTTTTTGGGACGCGCTCGAGATCTTCTCGGGGCCCGTCTGGGCCAGCCACAACAACTGTCGCGCGCTGGTCGATCACAACCGGCAGTTCTCCGACGAGATGATCCGGGCCCTCGTGGACCGGGGCGCGGTGATCGGCGGGGCACTCGACGCCTGGATGATGGTGCCCGGCTGGGTTCGCGGGAAATCGACGCCACAGGCGATGAACTGCGATCTGGATGTGATGATCGACCATCTCGACCACGTCTGCCAGATCGCCGGCAATGCCGAGCATATCGGCATCGGTTCGGATCTCGACGGGGCCTTCGGCCGCGAGCAGGCGCCGCACGATCTGGAAACGATCGCCGATCTCGGTCGCGTGCCAGCGCTCCTGGCACGCCGCGGCTACCCGGCGGCCGACATTGAGAAGGTGATGCACGGGAACTGGCTGCGGTTCCTGAGGGCCGCGTGGGCCTGACGCACGTCCGTCGTCAGGAGAGCCGGCCGCGGGCGTCGATCGCGAGCCTCCGCAGCCCGCCGTCCGCCTCCTGCCACCAGACGGCATCCTGCAGGTTGATGCAGGGGCAGATGTGGTTGGGGATGACACTGACGCGTTCACCCACGCGGGGCCGCTTCGCACACCGCGTCACATCGACCTGCCCGTGCTCCTCCGAGAGCTTCGTGATGATGGCGTCGGGGTATTCGACGACGTGTCCGTGGCCGCTGTCTGGCGCCGGCCCGCAGCGGTCGCTCGTGAACGTCTTCGTGCCGCCGTCGAGGACGATCTGACCGCCCACCGCGTCGCTCACGACCGTGCAGATGATCGAGGCGGCGCAGTCATCGAGCGTGCAAAAGCCACCACGCACCGTGTTCATGTCGTTGAACACGGTGGTGCCCGGACGGATCTCCGTCACCTGCGGCACGAGATGCGACTGGTACGCCGTCGGAGTCGATCCTCCCGACACGACATCGCGGCACAGGCCGCGTCGGTCGAAGCGATCGATCGCCTCCTCGAGCTTCGCGGCCACGATCCCCAGCGGCACCGCCTGTTCCCCGGTCTTTGCCCAGATGTGGCCTGGGTAACAGAAGATGCCGTCGAGCCGCAGGCCTCTCGTCGCAACGACCGCCTGCGCCAGTGTCTCGAGTGCATCGGCGGTCGGCACGCCCGTTCGGCCCATTCCCACGTCCAGATCCACCAGCACGCCGATCGTGACTCCTTCCGTCCGTGCCGCCGATTCCACGGCCTCGATCGCGGCGATCGTGTCCAACGCCACCCGTACGGTCGCGGTGCGAGCGAGCCGGGCAAGCCGCTGCGTGCGCGGCGTGTCGACCACGGGATAGGCCACGAGGAGATCCGCCTCGCGGCCCTCGAACGCCGGCAGGAGCGCCTCCGCTTCGCCGAGCTTCGCGACCGTCAAACCCCCGGCCCCCGCCACGAGCTGTTGACGAGCAATGTCGACACTCTTGTGGGTCTTCGTATGCGGGCGGACGGCGATGCCGTGTGCAGCCGCGTAGCTCGCCAGACGCTCGATGTTGCAACGAACGCGAACCGCACTCATCACGATCGCGGGCGTGGGCACGGAGTCGAAGCTGGTTGAGTGCTCGACAGGATGCGTGTCGGCTGCTTGCATGCGAGCAGTATCGCAGCAAGACGAGGAAGTTTGTAGACCGGCCGCTCACGATTGCGGACCGACCGCCGGCTCCGGTCTTTTCTCAGGTGACAGCACGGCATCTACCGCGGCTGCTGCTGCAACTGCTGCACGAACGGTAGCCGCACGCCCTGCGCGCGATCGTAGCGGGCCTGCAGATCGGCGAGCTGCGCCGGCGTGGGCGGCACGCCGTAGAGCTGACGGAATACGTCGGCCACGTAGAGGTCGCGATTGGACCGCTGCCGTTCGAAGTATTCCGAACTGCTGAGGATGCCCGCCTGCACGTCGGCCAGCGACTTCCCCTGCTGAAGGTCGGCCAGCCAGACCTCGGTCTCATAGGGCCGCGGCGGACGGCCAAGATAGGTCTGGATCCACTGCTGGATCTGGGCACTGGGCACCACGGCCGTCGGCGCCGGTGCGGCCTGTCCAGCGAGGGTGAGATCGACCCTTTGTTCACGGTCGAGCGAGGCAAGCGTCACCGGCGAAGTGGTCTGCAACAGCACATGGCCAGCATCCTCCACCCGCGCATCGACCGCATAACGGTGCTGCGGCGTGGATGCCGGTGGGTCGAGCCGATACGACACCGGAAATCCACGTGCCACCGGAAGCTGGCCCTGCGTGAGCGCCACGTCGCGCCACTGCGGCTCGGTGACGTCGAGCAGCCGCACCGTGATCACCGATGTCGGCGGTACCTGCAAACCCTGAGGGGCATTGAGCACGCCGTTGATGGCCCGCGATGCCGTGCCGAACTGCGCGGGAATGGTCGTGAGGGCACCGGTTCGCCCGTTGCGGACCAGCAACGGGACCTGGCCGGCCGCATTCACGTGCTTTGCCACCTCGTCCCCCACGTCGTAGACCCGGTCGCCGACCATGCCGACCTGATAGCCTCCCACGTTGATGATCGTGTCGCCCGGCTGGAGTCCCGAGGCCTGGGCCACCGAGCCGGGATTCACACTGACGACCTCCACGCCCGTGGCCGTGTTTCGCGCCATGATGCCCAGCGGCAGCGGCGCGGGCCGCGAGGCAGGGGCAGCAACTGAGGCCGCGGCAGCAACAGGAGCAGGAACTCCCCCTACCACGACACTGCCGGGATCCCTTGTGCGGACGTCTGTGCGGACGTCTGTGCGGACGTCTGTGCGGACGTCCTGCGCCAGCGACAGGCCGGGGCCCACCGTCCAAGCCGCCGAAGCGAGGCACACCAGCGAGACGACCGACGGAACACCCACCAATCGGGCACCACGGAATCGCGAACGAACACTGATGGAAGTCATGCGTGAAAACCTGTTCCTAAGCATTGGCACCGTTGGCGACACACGAATCACCTCTGCCACAGCACTACCTGGCCATGGACCAGCCGAGCAGATCTTTCTGGGCGTGAATCTCACCTCGTGAGAGCGGCAGCAGACCATCTTTGGCCACATCGAGCTGACCCGAATAACTGAGCACATACTCCAGCATTTCCCGCAACTGCGGCGACATGGAGCCATCCTTCGGCACGGCCACCGCCAAGAACAACGGCCGGCAATCGGGCGTGCGGTCGGACCCCGCCACAGCATCGGCCAGCGGCGCGGCATTCGCCGGAATCACCAGCGGCAGCCGCTTCACGCCGGGCCAGTGGGCATGCTCGTCGCCGACCAGCCCAAGGCCTCCCTTGTCGGCGGCGATGGCCTCAACCAACTCCGCCTCCGTCTTGTGCTCGGTGGTTGCAAGCTGGCAGGAGGTCGCCCCGGTGAGCAGGCGGTCCATGTGCCAGCGCGTGCCCGAGCCGAGGGCACGACCGTGAACGCGAATCGGCACGTCCTTCCAGTCAGCACTGCCGTTGAGGCGATCCCAGTGGGTTGCTGCCAGAGAGTCGGCGGTCGCAGCAGCGCCTTTCGCAGCGGGCCGCAGAATGCCCGTCTCGGGCGACCAGGGCAGTTCCGCAATCGGATTGGAGGGGTGTACGATCCAGACGAGACGGCCGAAGGCCGCCACCACGACAACCAGTCGCTTGGCACTCTGCTTCTCCCAGGCCGCCTTCTCGGCATCGGTCACCGGCCGGCTCATGAGCGCGACGTCGGCCTTGCCTTCGATGAGCGACTTCCAGCCGGCCTCGGAGCTGCCGGTTTCGATCGAGCACTCCACGTCGGGATGGAGCCGATGAAACCCATGGGCCCAATGCGCTGCCGCCTGCTGCAGCGTGGATGACCCAGCCAGGCGGACCGCGCCCGCCGGTGTGTCCTTTGGCTGATAGGCCATTGTGAACAGGTCGGCCAAAGGATTCGCGTTGACGGCCGGCACCGCCGCAGGCGGATCAACGGCCTGCACCTGCCCAAACCCGATCCCGCCGCCCGTCACGAGCAGCCACGACACTGCCGCAAACAGCGGCCGAAAGAAATTTTTCATGCGAATGGTCTCCAGGGTCCGTGAGCTTAAGAGATCGCTCCAGAATCCGGGAAGCTCATTTTCCGCCGCGAAACGACTAGACAGCCACTCCCCGTGGCGGCAATTTTTCAACTTGTCCGTATCCCCGGCATCGATTCCACAAGTTAAAAACTCGTGGCCACGGGTCGAACTCCTTCGGCCACGTCGTCTTTCCCGTCTTACTGCACGACCGACTTGCTGCCTTCGGTGGAGCCGCCGATCGGGGCCCCCTCGGGCATCGGCCGACAGGCTGTGGGAATGCCAAGCCGATGCAGTTCCTCGCGGATCGTGCGGTAGGCGTCGAAGCTGTCGGGATAGCACCAGAGTGTCACCGTCGCATCGGGAGTCACGGCAGACAGCACCTGCCGAAACCGCGAGCGGGGGGAGAGTGCGACGTCGGTCGTCTCGCCGTTGCCTGAGCCCACCGGCCGCACGACCCATTCCCGCGACCGGATCAACACCTGCCCGCGTGCCTGGTCCACCTTCGCCTCGATCACATAGTCGAGCGAAAAGCCCTGCACAGGGCCGACCGACTCGATTCGCGATGCCATCTCGGCAATGGAGTTGGAGTGCCGCCGCGTATGCGCCTTCGCCAGTTCGAAGAGGTCTTCGATTGGGATATACGCAATCCGCCCCTCGCCAAGTCGGAAATGAATCTCCTCACCGTTGACAGTGCGGCCGACCGGCGTCGGATAGGCCAGCACTTCCTTCGTCGTTGCCGGCAGGTGGGCGAGCCCCTCCGCCTCGAGCGTGCAGCGTTCGATCTCGGTCTCCAGCTCCCTCCGCCGCGCAGCGGCCTCGGCGGCTTTTACCTTGGCAGCGTCCGTCTCCTGCTTGATGCGGTCGATCTCGATCTTGGCAGCCGACACCGCAGTGGCGAGGTGCAGTCGCGCCTCGCCGGCAAAGGCGGCGGCCGTTGCCACGGTGCGGCCCTGCGCCGCCAGTTCCTCGACTTCGCTCTCCGCGAGGGCGACCTTCTGATCGAGCGTGACCACCTCCTGCTCGAGGACCGCCACGCGTTCGCCGCGGACAGGCATTGCATCCTGGATTACCTTCCGCGCCCGTCCGCCCACCAGCATCACGAGAATGATGAGGATGCCGACGATGTTCGTGACGACGTCGAGGAACGAATCCTGACCGGCGGAACTGATGTCTTCATGTTTGGGACGGGGCATCGCACGGACTCCACTTTCTCAGCGGCTGGGCACGAGGTTTTCAGCGGGCGGGCAGAGCCGCAGTGGTGCGTTCCACAGGGGGCAGGGGACGAATCGCGTCGCGGACGTCGCTCGACCGCGTGTCGAGACCGCTGTCGGCGAGCAGTCGCTCGAGATCCTCGCGCCGCGACCGACCGTCGGTGGTCTCCGACAGCACCAGTTGTGGCTTCCAATACATTCGATCGCCGGCGATGCCCCATCGATCCACCCGTGCATGCACGGCCGCGACGAGCGGATCGATCGCCTCGGCGGTGTCGCCGGACAGCGGGATGCGTGTTTCCACACGGCGGCCAGAATCGTCGAGGATGCGGAACTCCTTGAGCGAGCATTCCAGGCGAATCGGCCGCGTGAGCGGAATCGGCCGATCCCGCGTTGCGAGGCTGGCCCAGTTTGCGCCGCGAGACTTGGCCATCGATGCCGATGCCGACCCGGAGGCCGAGGCCCCCGACGCACCACCAGCCTGCCCACCCGCGGTGCCGCCAGCCTGCACGAGCCCCGGCATCGCTGGCCCGCCGCCGCCGCCGCCACCACCAGCCGTGCCACCAGCCGTGCCGCCAGCCGTGCCGCCAGCCGTGCCGCCAGCCGTGCCGCCAGCCGTGCCGCCAGCCGTGCCACCTGCCGTGCCACCTGCCGTGCCACCAGCCGTGCCACCAGCCGCACCCGCGCCGCCAAACTTCGACGCGCTGCTGTAACGACCTCCGCCAGCTGCCGCGTCGCTGCCGC
>CANHCU010000123.1 GCA_947459185.1 Planctomycetaceae bacterium
TGGGTTACCAGACCCCGGCCAGGTTCGCCGCCGCGTGTGCGGCTTCCGCCTCGGCCAAGGCCTCGGCTCCAGCCGCACACGCTGGTTCCCTTGGTCACCCCTGTTCCTAAACCCTCATATCGCCTGGTACATGAAATCCAACCCGGTCATGGAGCTATGACTTCGTCGCGGATCGCACCTCTGATGGTCGGCCGATCCGGATGCTCACGATCGTGGACGAGTTCACTCGGGAATGCCTGGCGATCGATGTTGCCAAGAGGCTCACGAGCGAGGACGTTCTCGAACGGCTGAGCGACCTGTTCGTCCACAGGGGTGTGCCGGAGCACATCCGCAGCGACAACGGGAGCGAGTTCACTGCCAAGTGCGTCCGGGAGTGGCTGGGGCGAGTTGGCGTGAAGACGTTATTCATCGAGCCGGGTTCACCGTGGGAGAACGGCTACGTGGAGAGCTTCAACGGCAAGCTCCGGGACGAGTTGCTGGAGCGGGAAGCGTTCGACACGCTGCTCGAGGCCAAGGTGCTCATCGAGCGGTGGCGGCAGCACTACAACACGATCCGGCCGCACAGTGCCCTGCGGTACCGGCCCCCGGCCCCGGAAGCGATGCAGCCCTGTGCGGTTGCTGCGGCTGCGCCTCCGCAACCGCACAGGGCTGGTCTGTTGGAGAGCAAAAACCTAACTAAAAAACTGGCGACTTTCATGGGGGCAGGTCAATGGCGAATCGATCCTGCGCTTCTCACCAACGACGCCAACGCCTGCACGGTCGGCTCCGCTTTTGTCCGCGTCGTATGGTCGGGAGGCATCACGGACTTTCCGACAGGGAACGAAGTCGGTGTTGCCGTGGCGCGGGCCTATCGCTTGACGTACTTGCATCGGGGAAAAACCGTTACCGTGGCGCCGCTGGAAATCGGCGACCTGAACGACGGTGACAACATGCACGATCTGAGTTTCCCAGCGATTCCGGCTCGGGCAAAGCTCTTGACGATCACGTTGCCTAGCAAGCATGTGGAAGACCCCAACGGGGATCCAAATTCCTTCCAGGTTTTCAGGTTCAGGGAACCGAACCTCTATTCGACGGGTTGGAGCCCATGGCGGCGCTGACAAGACTTCTCTTGATGAGATAAAGCGGCTCTTCAGCGGTATGGTGGGTGCGACCTGTGATCCTCGTGGCCGGTATAAATCTGGCCGACGCTGAGCAGGCCGCGGTGTTCGCGCGGGTGGTCGCCGACCTGACCAGTCAACGTGCTGCCGCCGGAGCTGCCCCCCCATGGCCGACTACCTGTTCACGAGCTACTTCCTGAACGAGGTACTGCGCAACCGCCGGATTGAGGCGGAAGCGGCCTGATCGCTGACCGACGCAACTACCCCCATACGGGCCCGCCTGTTGGGGTGGCACCCATTTGTTGAGCAGTGGGGAGCCACTGTTGCAGGTGGAGCGCCACAGGCGGTGGCCCGCAAGAGTAGGGTAAGCGAAGTCCCTGGGACATCGACTACCCATCGACCGGTACGCGCTCCCGGAAGTGCCATTGAGCCTGCCTTTCCCTTCGATCCGCTTGCTCTTGGAAGTCGGAATCTTTTTCATTTACGATAAAGAGTATGGAAGACGAGCGATCTTTTCCCCGACTTCGCCCCAGTATCAGTCATGCCGCCTCGCGGCGGGCTGAGATCGACCGTATTCGCCGAATGACGGTCGAAGAGCGGGTCAAAGCAGCGCTGGGGTTAGCTGCGAGATTCGCGGCGTTGCGTCCGTCGCCCCGCGAGGCGTGATCCATGAGCGACCCCGAGGAGGTTATTCGGGCCGCGGAAGAGGTCGCCGGTATTCTCGAATCACGGGGCGTGGGGGCGGTTGTCATCGGGGCCGTCGCGTTGGCGGCGCACGGGTACGTCCGGTTCACCGAGGATATTGATCTCGGCGTGAATACCGATCTTGGCACGTTGCGGCAGGCTGCCGACGCGCTGCGGACGGCGGGCTTCGAGGTCGAGCTTCGAGAGCCAGACGGACAGGATCCGCTCGGCGGTGTCGTCGACGTGCGAGGCCCATTCGGTCTCGTCCAGATCGTGAACTACGGTGGCCGGTTTCCGGCGGTTATCGAAGGCGGACTCGCAGCGGCCGAGACGGTCATCCGTCCTGGAAGCGGCCTGAGGATCGTGCCTCTGCCGCACTTGGTTGCGCTCAAGCTCTACGCCGGAGGGACGAAATCTCGTGCGGACATCGTAGAACTCCTCGCCCACAACCCCGAAGCCGACATGGCCGCAATACGCTCCCTCTGCCAGAGCTGGCGGCTGTCCGGCCTCGACCCGCTCATTGAAGAGGCCACGGGCGGCTCGTAAGGCGATTTGGGGCCACCCGACTTCGATTCGCAGCTTCGACGCACGCCCGAGCTTCGGACGCCCCCTCGTCGAAGGCTTCATTCAATGTCGCAGTTTGCTGAGACCGGCTCGCGGCACGAGGCCGCGCAAAAAACAGCCGGCAGGGGCCATGGATGGCCCGGCGGGCGTGAAAGTGGCGGGGACAGGAACCGAACAACCGCGGTTTCATTCGGGAAAACTGGGGGTCGCGATTCCCTGCGACGCAGAATGCGACGCATTTTCGGCCGACCGCATCGAGCTGCTCGCCCGCGCGGTGGTCCTCGTGGCGGGCATGAGGATTCCGGAGGCAGCGAGAGACGCGGTGCTGTCGCGGGTGGTCGCCGACTTGACCAGCCCGACCGCACAGAGTCCGGAATAGTCGAGCAGGGCAGGGGGATTGGAAATCATGCGTGCAGTGTAGCGCCGACGAAGCCTGCGCGCTCCCCGCGATCGACATCCACAGCGTCTGACGGCATTCCATGCCACGGTGCGGACGGTCCGCGAGAAGAACGGTTTCAAGGCCGGTCTGCGGCAACGAGAAAAATTCGATCTTGAGCGTGGATAGGAAGCTCCTCGGCACCTCCACGATCGGGCCGCAACCAGTCCGACCAGCTCCGGCGGTTGCTCCTCATGATCCGCCCCACTCGGCCGACGCTTGCCGAAGTGCCATTGGCCGACCTATCCCTAGGAACAACCGCCGCCGCATCGGTCAGTGGACGATTCCGCGGGCGATGGTTCGGAATCGGTGACAGCGACACGCGTCGTTTCGATGGATCTGTTGGTGTCCTGAATTGTCGCTCACGGCATCGTGGTGGCGGCGGTTCCACGCGGGAATTATGATGCGTCCGGTCGCGGCAACGGACGCCGTCATTCATCCTTTCATCGGGACCGGTCCACCGGTTTTCGCAGGAATTCTCGCTCGGCGCGGCTCTCGTCCTCCTGCCACAAATGATGAGCCACGTGCCTCCTCCGATTGACGCCTCCACATTTCGCTCCGTCCCCCTCCCGATCGACTGGTGGTGGCTCGACCGGAATGTCACCGAGGCCGACCGGCCGGCCCTTCTCGGCTCCGACGGCCAGATCCTGTCACGCGTGGAACTGGCGGCGGCCGTGCAGAACTGCGTGCAGTTCCTCGCGGAACACGGAATCCGCCGCGGTGATCGCCTGGCGCTTTCGATCGCACCAGGGCCCGCTCGTGCGGTAGCCCTCCTCGCGGGGATGGCCACGGCGACGGTCGCTCCGATCACGCAGACCGCGCCGCGAGAGATCGTTGAGGCAGACTTGGTCCGACTCCGGGTCACCAGAGTCGTGGTCGATGATCAGCCTGCTGCCGCCGTGGTGAAGGCTGCCGAAGCACTGCAACTGCCGCTTCTCTCCATGAATCCGTTCACGGCGCCAAGCCGCCAAGGCGTTCTGCCGCCGGCACCGGCCGCCGACGACGTCGCCCTCATGCTCCAGTCGTCCGGCACCACCTCGCGACCGAAGGTCGTGCCGCTCACCCACGCCAACCTTCTCGCCGGCGCCCACGCCGTGGTCGGGACCCTCGCCCTGGACTCCGCGGATCGCGCGCTGGCCGCGATGCCTCTGTTCCACGTTCACGGCGTCGTGGCGACGCTGTTGGCTCCGTTGCTGGCTGGCGGCAGCGTGATCTGCTGCCGCGAACGCGTGGTCGAGGAACTCGTGGCGCACCTGACGAATCTGCGGCCCACCTGGTTCTCGGCATCCCCCCCGCTGCTCCTAGCCCTGCTCGAAGAGGTGCAGCGTGCCGGCGAGACCCCGCCCCCTCATCACCTTCGATTTATCCGCGCCGTCACCATGCCGCTCGGCTCCACCGCGAGACAGCGGCTCGAGTCGGTTTTTCAGGTGCCCGTCGTGGAGGTCTACGGCATGACGGAGGCCTCGTCGCAGGTATGCAGCAGCCGTCTGCCCGGCCCCGGCGTGGTTCATCGTCCGGGTACCGTCGGCCTGCCGGCAGGCCCCGACGTCGCCGTACTCGCCGTCGACGGCGAGCATTGCCCTCCCGGCGTCGTCGGACAGGTTGTTATCCGCGGCCCCAGCGTCACGCCTGGCTACGAGGGGGAGGAGCACAGCGGCTGGCACCGCGACGCCCGCGGAGAGTCCTGGTTCATGACGGGCGACGAAGGGCAATTCGACGACCATGGCCACCTGACGCTGACGGGGCGGCTCAAGGAGATGATCAATCGGGGTGGGATGAAGGTGGTGCCCCTGCGAGTGGACGACGCGCTGAATCGCCACCCCGCCGTACGGGAGTCGGTCGCCTTCGCCATTCCTCATCCGACGCTCGGCGAGGATGTCGCGGCTGCGGTGGTGCTCCACGCGGGCGCCATGGCGGGCGAACAGGACCTGCGCGATCACCTGATCGCCGCGTTGTCCGCCCACGAGGTGCCGTCGAGGATCGTCTTCGTCGAGTCGCTGCCGCGCGGTCCCGGCGGGAAGCTGCAGCGAATCGGTTTGGCCAGTCGCCTCACCGACCACCTGCACCCGTCCGAATCACCCCCCAGTGGCCAGATGGAGCAGCTGGTCGCAGGCATATTCGCCTCGATCCTCGGCCTCGATCGCCCGGGCCGCGATGCCAATTTCTTCCTGCTGGGCGGTGATTCCCTTTCCAGCCTCGGTGCGATTCACCGTCTGGAACAGTCGCTCGGCATGGAGCTCAATGTTGGTCTCGTCTTTCTCAATCCGAGCGTCCGCGGGCTCGCGCACGCCCTCGACCTGCTGTTGGTGGAGGCGGAATCGCGGTTACCAAACACCGCTCCGCTGTCGCCTGATGCAGAAAACGACCTGCCGCGTCGCATCGCCCGGCTGCGGGAAGGTCTCGCCGCCCCTTCCGCGCTGGACATCCCCGTCGCGACCGCCCTGCCAGGCCCCCGGCCACCTGGCTGCGAGATCTATCCCGCCTCGTTTGGGCAGGCCCGCCTCTGGTTCCTACACCAGTTGGAGCCGGGGCTCACCGCCTATCACATGCCGGCACTGTGGCGACTGTGCGGAGCCCTCGATCGGTCGGCTCTGGAGCGGGCAGTGAATGCCCTGATCGACCGACACTCCACCCTGCGCACGTCGTTCCGCCTCCATGAGAACGTCGTGCAGCAGGTCATCCACCCCGCGTTCACGGTGCAGCTCGCTTCGGAAGGGCTCGAGGGTCGTGACGCAACTGCAGTGGCGAACGAGTGGCTCCGGGAGGAGGGCTCCACGCCCTTCGACCTCGAATCGGCCGTGCAGCTGAGAGCACGTCTTCTGGAGGTCGGCCCCGACGAGCATCTCTTTCTGCTGAACCACCATCACATCGCCTCCGACGGTTGGTCCCGGACCGTGCTGTGCGAGGATCTGACCGCGCTCTACAACGCCGCACTGTCCGGCGAGCAGCCGAACCTCCCCGACCTTGGCGTGCGCTACCAGGACTACGCCGTCTGGCAACGCGGCCGTCTCCGCGGCACCCGCACCACGAACCTCGTCGATCACTGGATGCAACGCCTCGACGGAGTCGAGTCGCTCGCGTTAGCCGCGGATGCCAATCGTCCACCAGACGCCTGCCACGCGGGCGGATCAGTATCGTTTCGGATCGAACACTCGTTGCTTGCGCCGTTCGAGGAATTATGTCGGGCGGAGGGGGCCACGCTGCACATGGGGCTGCTCGCCGCCGTGGCGGTGGTGCTGCACCGTCATACGCAGCAGGAAGACTTCACGATCGGGATTCCCATGTGGGGCCGCAACCATGCGCAGCTCGAGCACCTGATGGGGTTCTTCGTCAACACGCTGCCGATCCGCGTGCGTCTCGAGGGTCGGCAGAGCTTCCGGCAGCTGCTCGCGCAGGTCCGCGCGACCTCGATCGAAGCCTACGCCAATCAGGAGCTTCCCTTCGAGCAGATCGTCGCGTCGCAGAAGATCGCCCGAGACCCCGCCCGCAACCCGCTCGTGCAGGTGATGCTCCAGGTCGCCTCGATGCCACTGCCGTCGTTGCACGGCATGCTGGGCCTCGCCGTGGAGCGACTGCCTGTTCCCCCGGGACGCGCGAGGTTCGACCTGGAGTTCTTCATCCGCCAGGACGAGGGGCGGGGAATGCACGGCGAGTTGACCTACGATACCGACCGGTTCGCCGGCGACGGCATCGAGCGGCTTGTCGGTCACCTGCTGACGCTGCTGACTTCGCTGCTCCGTGATCCCGACGCCCCCACCTCCGGCCTGACTTTGCTCCCGGCCCCCGAGCGGCAACGGATCGCGGCTTGGCAATGCGGTGCAACGCGGGACGGTCCCCACGACGTCGTCCATCGGTTGTTCGAGCGGCAGGCCGCACGGACGCCCGACGCCGTGGCGTTGATCTGCGACGACCGGTCGCTCACCTACGCCGATCTCGATGCCCGGGCCAACCGGCTCGCGCATCATCTCGTCGCGCATGGAGCAGGCTCCGATACACTGGTGGCGGTGTGCCTCGACCGCTCCGTTGAGCTGATGGTGTCGGTCCTGGCGATCCTTAAGTCGGGGGCGGCGTATCTACCCCTCGACCCCGCTTGGCCCGCACTGCGCCGGCAGCGCGTGCTGGAGGCATCCGGCGCCGCGTTGCTGCTCACCGACGAGGATCCAGCCGCCTTCGGCGGTGCGACGCACACCACGACCATCGATCCCACGAGGCTCGACTTGCGGTCGCACTCCGACGCCCCGCCCGCTCCCCAACGGGCATCCCCCGAGTCGCTGGCCTATGTGCTCTATACATCGGGCTCCACCGGGCGACCGAAGGGCGTCGCCATGCCGCACCGTCCACTGGTCAATCTGCTCGCTTGGCAGGCCACGTGTATGCCGGAAGCGGCCCGCACGCTCCAGTTCGCCAGCCTCGGATTTGACGTGTCGTTCCAGGAGATCTTCTCGACCTGGCAATCCGGTGGAGCGCTTGTGCTCGTCGCCGACAGGGTGCGGATCGATCCATCCGCCCTGCTGACCATGATCGAACAGCGTGGCATCGAGCGGCTCTTCCTGCCGGTGGTGATGCTCGGGCATCTGGCGGATGCGGCGGAGGTGAGCGGGCGCGTTCCTGGTGGCCTGCGGCAGGTGATCGTCGCCGGCGAGCAGCTAAGGATCTCACCCTCCATCCGCCGATTCTTCGCCCGGCTCCCGGCCTGTCGGCTCTGGAATCACTACGGCCCGACCGAGACACATGTCGTCACGAGTTGCCTGCTGCCGCCCGACCCCACCGCCTGGCCAGAACTCCCGCCGATCGGCCTGCCGATCGATAACACGCAGGTGTACGTGCTCGACCGGCACATGCAGCCGATGCCGCAGGGCGTCGCCGGCGATCTTTGGATCGGCGGGGCTGCCGTGGCGCGGGGCTACTGGCTGCAGCCAGAACTGACCGTAGACCGCTTCATCCCCGATCCGTTTCTCGACAGCCCGCACGCACTGCTCTATCGCACCGGGGATCGCGTCCGCTGGCGAGGCGACGGTCAACTCGAGTTTCTCGGTCGCATCGACGACCAGGTCAAGATTCGCGGCCAACGCGTTGAACTCGGCGAAATCGAGGCCGTGCTGGTTACGCATCCCGGCGTGAGGAGCGCGGCTGTCGCGGTTTGTGGGGATGCAGACACGCATCGAACGCTCGTCGCCTTCGTGACGTGCCTCCCGGGAGACGCTCCGCGGCCGGCCCACCTGCGGACGTGGCTGCGGTCGCTTCTTCCCGACGCGATGGTGCCCGCGGACGTTGTGGTGCTTTCGGACCTCCCTCTTAATGCCAATGGCAAGATCGATCGCCGGGCGCTCGCGGATCTCGCCGCCCGACGGCCGCGCATCATGGAGCCCATCGGTGTCGCCGGCACGCCGCCCGATTCCACTGAACCGGACGACCTGCAGGACTCGACCAGATTGCCCACGCTTCTCGAGGCCGAAATCACTCAGATCTGGCAGCGGCTCTTCGAGTGTGATGCCATCGACCACACCGCCGACTTCTTCCAGTTGGGTGGAGACTCGCTGATGGCCGTGCAGATGGCGGTGGAACTGGAGCGGCTGCTGGGCCACCGCATCCCGATCGCCACCCTCTTCGAAGCCCCGACGATCCAATCGCTGGCACGAACGCTCGCCGATGAGTCCTGGATGCCTGGCTGGAAGTCTCTCGTGGCCCTCCACCCCGACGGTTCCCGACCGCCCCTCTTCGTCGTTCATGGCATGGGCGGCGACGTCTTCTACGCGTCGCGTCTGGCGAGGCTGCTCGGCCCGGACCAGCCGGTGTACGGTATACGCGCCGAGGAGACCGAAGGGGGTGAACTCCCAACCGGTGCCATCGAGGCGCTGGCGAGCCGCTATGCCCGCGAGATCCGTGGTCTGCAGCCGGAAGGCCCGTACCATCTGGCGGGTTATTCGGCGGGTGGATGGTTCGGCTATGCGGTCGCGACGCACCTTCACTCACAGGGGCAGGCGGTGACCATTCTCATCTTCGACACGAATCCACACTGCGTGCTCCCCTGGCCCGCGAAAGCGTGGCAGATTCTGTACTTCGCCCTCCATTCGATCACCGGTCTCTCCTACCACACCCAGAAGATGTCCGACATGCGTGCAAGTGCGTGGCCTGGGTACATCGTCTCCCGGGTCCAGCATGTTCTGCGCCGGAACCGAAACGAGCTTTTCGACACCGACTCGAGCGATCGTTTCACCCGTGGACTGGCCCGCTTCACTGCTCGCGTGATCGATGCTCGCGTCGAGTTCTTCCAGGCGCGTGTCGCTTGGCTCCCAGGGCTTCAGGCGATTCCTCAGGCGAATGTCTGGCGGTCGCTCGTGCGCGGCCCCGTGAACGTCCATCCTCTTCGCTGCCTCCACTCGGAGATATTTTCTCAGGCGCACCTGCCGACTACGGCAGCGCTCGTGCGACGCATCCTAGGCGGTGCATGACCAGAGGCGGGGCACGGCACTCACGCTGCGTGCCGCGTTGATGATTGACCTGACCCCATGAATGACGCCAGTTTCTAAGTTAGGGTTTTGCCCTCTGACGCTGCCCCCGCTGAGGTTGCGGCCGGTTCTTCGGGAATTGCGCCATTTCCCGACCCTAGCAACCGGCACGAAGCCGCGCAAAAAAAACAGCCGGCAGGGGCCATGGATGGCCCTGCCGGCGTGAAGAAAGTGGCGGGGACAGGATTCGAACCTGCGACCTCGAGGTTATGAGCCTCGCGAGCTACCGGGCTGCTCCACCCCGCGACATGTTTTTTTACTTGATCCGGCTCGGGGGTCGTCTCCAAAACAGACGATGACTTGTGTCAGCGATCCGTTTCGGGATGTTTCTCCGAGACCTGAATCGGAATAATACCAGTTCGGCACCAGGAAATGAAGCCCAGGTGCGAATGAATCGATCGTGCGGGCAGGTTTCTCCCCATGAAACAGCAGGATTTCAGGCTGTCTTCGCCACAGTGGCCACTTGGTCCGGCGGGTGCGCCTCGATCGAAGGCGCTCGTCGGTGGCGTGCCCTGGGCCAGCGAGGTTGGTGGCCAAGACCAGTTCGCAGGCTACTCAGGCGGTGATGGGGAGAACGCCGAATCAGGCAGATCGTCTACTGAAATATCGGAAGGTCGCCCGCCGATCGCGGGTCTGCCACGCGTGTTCGAGCCGGCTGCCGCGACCGCCTCACCGCTGGCGGCGGGGGAGGGCGGCGGATTCCGTGACCGGCTGGCTGCCTTTGTTCGTAACAGCCCGGCCTTCTCGGTGAGCCTGTCGGTCCACTGCCTGCTCCTGCTTCTGCTCACCATGTGGGTGGTGCGAGATCGACCGCTCAAGAAACTCAGGCTCAGCCTGGCGTTCGGACCGGCGAGCATTCAAGCGAACGATAACGGGATCGGCATCGTGCCGGCAAAGCCGCTGGAGAAGCAGCCCGAAGAGGAGAAGACAGAGGTCGCCGAGACGAACCTCCCGAAGGTGAAGAGTCCGCAGGCGGCTCCCACGCCCAAGCCCGAACTGCCCGACGTGGCGGTGGGAACCGCGGCAGCGGACACGCCGATGGTTGCTCCAGCCGTCGGCATGCTCCTGGCGGGCCGCGATGCCGGCCGCAAGCAGGTGCTCCTGGGAGCAGCCGGTGGAGGCGACGATACCGAGCGGTCCGTGGCGATGGCGCTCGACTGGCTGCAGAAACAGCAGAATCCGAAGACCGGCCTCTGGAGCCTGACCGGACCGTATGACGATGGCGGTTCGCAGGAGAACGAACTCGCTGCGACGGCAATGTCGCTCCTGGCCTTTCAAGGGGCGGGCAACACGCTCGCAGAGGGGCCACACCGCGCCGTGGTGGCCCGCGCCTGGCGGACCCTCCTCAAGGCGCAGCAGGAGGATGGCTCGTTTGACGTGGGGCTGGTGCCCATGCAGCACGCCCTCTATTCCCATGCCCAGGCGACGATGGCCCTCTGCGAACTCTATGGCATGAGCCGCGATCCGAAACTCGCGGAGCCGGCCGCCAGGGCCGTCGCCTATTGTGTTGCGGCCCAGGGGCCCAACGGTGGCTGGCGGTATGAGCCGGGCAAGCCGGGCGACATGTCGGTGACCGGTTGGTACATGATGGCGCTGAAGTCCGCAGAGATGGCCGGGATGCAAGTGCCCGCGGCCACCTTCGAGGGGATCGGCGGGTTCCTCGATACCGTGGCCAACGACAATGGATCCCGCTACGGCTACCGGCGTGACAGTGCGCTGAAGCCGGCCGGCCCGGTGACGGCCGCGGTGACGGCCGAAGGGCTGCTCTGCCGCCAGTATCTCGGCTGGCCCCAGCGGGATCCGCGGCTCGTGGCGGGGCTTGAGCTCCTGATGGTGGAACACCCGATCGACTTCGAGAGCGACACCAAGGACGTGTATGCCTGGTACTACATCACCCAGGTCGCGCATCATATGGAGGGCGAGGCGTGGCGGCGGTGGAACGACCGGCTCCGCGAGGTGTTACCGCGTGAACAGGCTGTCAA
>CANHCU010000124.1 GCA_947459185.1 Planctomycetaceae bacterium
GAAGCTTGGGGATAATCTGCTCAGCCAGTTCCTTCTTTCCGCGTGGCATTTGTTGCCTCCCTTGGTTTGCTCCACCCCCAGATTCTCTCTCTGGAAGCGGTGCCGTTTAAGGGGGGCAGGTCACCACCACCAGCACCAAGCAGCCTTTCGTCGTCCGGTTAAAGGCGGCTTTCCTTGGATTCGTGACCCATCCCCGGCCTCGGGGTGCTTTGAGGCCGAGGCTGTTTCGCACGTACCGCCTCACGCACGTTCTGCTCGAGATGTGAGCTGCCCCCATGAATGACGCCGCTTTTTAACCAGCCGTAGGTCCAGTTTCGGCAGCCATTTCCACAGAGCCCGGCCGCAACGCATCGGGACGTTATCCAGCGGGTGCGGTACGTTATCGAGTTCCGTAGAAACACTCGTTCCCCGCGACTTGACGGGCGCCCGCCGAGCGGTCATACCTTTGGTATGAAAACAGCTGTTTCGATCCCTGACGACGTCTTCGAGGATGCCGAGCGCCTAGCGTCGCGGCTCCGTACTTCCCGCAGCCAACTCTACGCTCGGGCTCTCGCTGAGTTCGTGGCCCGCCATGATGATGACCGAGTTACATCGCTTATGGATCAGGCGGTTCGAGAGGCCGGCGGTGAGGCCGACGCCTTTCTCCAGTCAGCTGCCCGGCAATCGCTTCAGCGGGTCGAATGGTAATCGCCCAGTGCGAAATTTGGTGGGCCGACCTGGCTGAGCCCATAGGGTCAGCCCCGGGTTATCGTCGGCCGGTGGTAGTGGTGCAGTCGGATCCGCTGAACCAAAGCCAGATTGCGACGGTCGTGTGCGTTGCCCTGACGAGCAATCTTCGCTGGTCTGTCGCCCCTGGTAACGTGCTTCTCAATGCGAAGCACACTGGATTAGATCGCGATTCCGTCGCGAATGTGTCGCAACTTGTAACCGTCGATAAGCGGCAATTGACCGAGCGAGTCGGCAAAATCCCAAAGCGACAGATAGACGCTATATTTTCCGGAATCGACCTCGTGATGGGCCGATAAAGTGTCCCGCGTGGAACCAAGCGATGCGATGGACTCGCGGGCAGCGTCCTGAGTGATGGTTGGCCAACTGGCCGCGAGCCATTGATCGCCACCGTTCGGAATCGACCATCAGTTCCTCAAACAATCAGAGCGTCTGGCCGCTCGCCGGCCGAGGCACACTGCCTTTCATCATCGACGTCGTCACTGCCCCTTCTGCCTTCGTGTCGTGGCTCTTTCTGGCGTCTGCTTTCGCATGCGTGCCGGATTGCTTGAGCGGTTGCCGTCGATGATCAACAAGATCCGTAACAACAGAGGGGTTAAATAGACGCTATGCACCACATGTTATGGCGACTGGCCCGACGCCGATGGTTCGGTTCTCTCGCCGCAATGGGGGCGGCGGCAGCCACGCGGAGCCGGGGTGCCGATCAGCCGACCGGTGGCTTGCCGCTGGTGCGCGCGATCACTCGTGGGCCTCGGTTCCACTGGCGTGGCTATTACGACAAGCTGCTCTTCGACCCGACCGACCGATTCGTGCTTGCCAATCAAGCGGGGTTCGAAGGCCGCTCGCCCAAGGCAGACGACACGGTTCGCATCGGCATGATCGACACGGGAGATGCTGACCGTTGGATCGAACTGGGAAGTACGCGAGCTTGGAACTGGCAGCAGGGCTGCATGCTGCAATGGGTGCCGGCCACGGATAGTCGAGTCGCCTGGAACGACCGCGAAGACGGCCGGTTCGTCACCCGGCTACTCGACGTGAAAAGCGGTGAGGGTCGCACACTGCCGCATCCGTTTTACTGTCTGTCATCCGACGGCGGCACTGCGTTCGCGCCCGACTTTCGGCGGCTCAACGACACGCGGCCCGGATATGGCTACGCGGGCATCGTTGATCCGAATCGTGACGAGCTTGCCCCCGACGACTCCGGCATCTGGCGGATGGACATGCAGACCGGTGAGCAGCGGCTCATATTTTCGTTCGCCGACGCCGCGAGAATCCCGTTTGCAGGCCGCCCCGATTCGGCCTTCGGCCCCGCCTCGAAGCACTGGTTCAACCACCTGCTGTGCAACCCCGACGGCACGCGACTGTTTTTTCTGCACCGGTGGCGGGCTCCGGCTGACAAGTCCTTTTGCACACGGGCGCTGACCATGGATTTCGACGGCCGCAACGTCTTCGTGCTCGATCCTTGGGGCGAGACCTCCCACTTCGTATGGCGGGATCCGCGGCATGTCTTTGCATGGGCCTGGCATCCATCACACAAGGATCGTTTTTACGTTTTCGAGGACCGCACGGAGAACGTGACCGTGGTTGGCGCGGATGTCATGACGCAGAACGGACACAATACCTACGTGCCGGGCACGAACGGACAGTGGGTGCTCAATGACACCTATCCAGACGCCGGCACACTGCAGCATCTCTATCTCTATCATGTGCCGACGAACCGCAAAGTACCCATCGAAGACTTCCCGTCGCCGCCCGCTTACCGTGGGGAGTGGCGATGCGACCTCCATCCGTGCGCGAACCGCACCGGCACGAAGGTCGTCTTTGACTCGGCACACCGCGGCGGCCGGCAGGTCTATCTCGCCGATATCTCCCCGATCGTGGGATAGGACCGAACCAATCAATGCAGCGGGCTCGCGATACAATCGGGCGGCGTGGGTCGTCCAAGGTCGCGAGCCGCTGATCGCCGCCGTTATGCGGAAGAACTGAAACGACCGCGGCGGGAGTAGGCGTCGAGCCTGCGAATGGCCCCGACAAAGTAGCTTGAACCCTGTGCTGAACCCTCGCACTCAAAAAACAACCCCGCTTCCCGGTTTTTTGCCGGGAAACGGGGCTGAAGCCGCGATTGTGAGTACCCCCACGGGGAGTCGAACCCCGGTTTTCGGGCTGAGAACCCGACGTCCTGGGCCTCTAGACGATGGGGGCGTGGAGAGGCTTGAATTCCAGCTCTGGTTCTAGCAGTGTCGGATGGGGTGTCAAGCAGACTTGAACTGCCACGATTCTGCCGGAATTCCCGGTATTTGATCGGCCTGATTCAAGGCCGCGGCCGAAATAAATCCGACCTGCGCGGACGCGACCGTCCGATCGCGAAGCCAAACGCCAGGGCTGCCACCGCCGCCCCCGCCACGAGCCAGTTCCGCCGAGACCGCCCCCACCGCTCCACCTCCCGATCATGCTGTTCCCGATCGGCGGCCTCCTGCAGATGCCGCGTCGCATCCCGCAGCCGGGAGGTCTGCGCCTGAGCCCGGGCGGCAAGCGTGGGAGCCGCCATGCGGGTCACGCCCGGCGACGTCGCGGCCGGCCTCCAATCCGCGACATCTCCTTCCCAGGCCAGAGGCAGCCGCCCGTGCCGCGAGCCCGTCGAGATCGCCAGTTCCACCGCCTCGACGGCTTGCAGCAATTCTGTCGGTGATTCGCACCTTTCCTCCGGATGCTTGGCCAACAACTGCTCCACGATCCGGCCCAGCCCCGCCGGCAATTCCGGACGAAAGGCGGCCAGTGGCATCGGCTGCTCCCGCTGATGCGCGAGCGCCACGGCGAGCGAGGTGGAGCCGATGAATGGTGGCCGGCCCGCGAGCAGGTGATAGACGCTGGCCCCGAGGGAATAGAGATCGCTCCGCACGTCAACCGGCCTGCCCGCAGCCTGCTCCGGGCTCATGTAGAGCGGTGTGCCGAGCGTCATCCCCTGCTGCGTCAGTTCCAGATCATCCTCGAGCACCCGCGCCAGACCGAAGTCGGCGACCTTCACCTCACCGGCCGGCGTCACGAGGAGGTTTTCGGGCTTGATGTCGCGGTGCACGATCCCGGCCTGCGCCGACTTCACCAGAGCAGAGCCGACCTGCGACAAAACGCTGAGAGCCTGGAGCGCATCGAGCGGGCCGCGGGCCAGCAGCCAGGCCCTCAGCGACGGCCCGGCGACATACTCCTCAGCGAGAAAGTGGACGCCATCCACGCAGGCCACCTCGTGGATCTGCACGATGTTGCCGTGCACGAGCGCCGCAGCCGCGCGGGCCTCCTGCGAGAATCGCTCCACGGCCCCAGGATGCTGCGAGGCATCGCCGCGGAGCACCTTGACGGCCACCTGTCGCCCCAGCGACTGCTGCTCGGCCAGGTAGACATTCCCCATCGCGCCGCCGCCCAGCCGGCGCAGGAGCCGATAGCCCCCGAGGCTTCGTCCGGAGAGGTCGTCTTGATGGGCAGCGGCAGACTCAGGCTGTGACATTTCCCCTGAGTATCGACGCCGCCCGGCCAACCGGCAAACCTCTTTCCAAACGGTACACCAAAGGATCGCTCCGATGCGAGGCGGCGGCGGGCCTGGCTGCAGCAACATCCATGCAAGCCCGGCGGGCGAGCGAGGGATTCTGGCGGACTCACTCCTCCCGGAACATTTCTCGGGACGCTACCGGTTTGCGTCTGCCGCCGAAGAGGGTTCGCACCCCAAGAACCGTCAGCGCGAGGCCGCCGGCGGCCGACAGCATCGCCTGGCCATTGGTGGTGACGTCGAAGATGGCCGACAGTTCATCCGTTGTGGGCAGGCTGATCGCAGATGGCGACCAGGCCGACTGAGCGGGCGGCAGCGGGCTGCCAAGAGCCGGGTGCAAGGACTCTGGCGGCATAGCTCCAGAGGGACCGTCGGCCGGCGGCGGTTGAAGAGCGGTGGTGATCGACCCGGGGGCCGCGAAAGGACTCGGCGGCAGCTGTTGGCCGGGACCGTGGATCGTGGCCGCTGCCATCCTGATCCGCGAGGCCTGTTCGGCTTCGGCCGGACCGAGGTCCGTCGCCCGGGCAGCGCTGTAGGCGGCGGCCGCCGCTGGGGTGAAGCCGCTCGAGCCGACGCTGGCCAGAAACGTGCGGAGTCGTGTGGAACAGCTGCCGATCGTACGACCGCTATTCTGACCGAAGAGAACTCCGGCGAGTTCGCCGCGGTCGTTGAGGATCGGCCCACCCGAGTCGCCCTGTCTGGCCCCGGCCGCGAGTTCCACGAACTCCTTCGGATAGCCCGTGCCAGGCGAGAGATACTCGGTGCAGCGCCCGGTCTGGGCGCGATAGGGTCCGCGGCCATAGCCAGCGATCGTGAGCAGGTCGCCGGGTGCGGGGGGCGTGGCTGCGAGAGGAACAGGCGTGGCCGGCGGCTTCCAGATGACCAGTGCCGCTAGGTCCCATGCCTCATCCCAGCGAACAACGGTGCCGGCAGTCTGGAAACCGTCTGGAAACTGCACGAGCACGGCCGATCGGCTGTCACGGACGACATGCCAGTTGGTGAGCACGATCGCCTGTTCGCGGTTGGCATCGACGAGCACGCCCGATCCAAGCGAAGCCCCGGCCTTCTCCGCCGCCACGATCCGCACCACGGCCGGGTGCGGCGTCTGCCCGCTGAGCAGGTAGTCGGAAAAGACTTCGGGCTCCCAGTTGGAGGTATTGGGACTCGGCTGCGGCGCAGAGCCAAAACCCCACGGCAACTGAGCCTCAACCGGTAGGGCCGCCACGCCAAACAGCCAGACCATCAGGAAACGGTGCCAGCCACCAAATATGGGTGCTTTGGGCAAACCAACGGCCCGCCCTACCCAGATTTGGTGGCTGGCACCTTTTTTCATTACCGCGATGTGCCGCGAGAGGACTGCCGGCGTGTTTCCTGGTTGATGATCCGCTTGAGCAGTTCGCGTCGCAGACGCTCACGCTCGCGGAGGGCTTCCGGCTCCGTGGGAACCGCGTTCGCCGGGGGGGAGAGAAGGCCATTCTGATGGCTGATCATGGGCAATGCTCCTACCTGCTGGGCGGCGACCGGCCTTCGCCGCATCGCTAGGTATCGCCTGAGGCGGACGGACCCCATCAGAGAAACAAACGCCCATGCCGCGGCCGCCATAACCGGCAGGGTTTGCCAGGGGCCGTGCGGCCAGGATTCCCTTGCTTGCGCTGCGGGCTTGGATGAGGAGGGCCGCGAGCGAGGGCCCCGTCGCGGCCTGCCCGAAACCCTCAGCCGGCGTGCCGTGTGGGCACGGGGCCCGCGGCGGCCGATGGCACCACCACAAACCCGGCGGCGCGGAGGTGGTCGTAGAGAGCGACCACATGGTCGCGGTCGGAGGTCTCGACCGTCACCTCCACGCTCGTCACGAACACATCCGGGCCGGAGAACGCCCGGTCGTGCACGATCTCCTGCACGCTGGCGCCCGCCGCGGCGATCGCGGCGGTGAGCTTGGCGATGCCACCGGGCCGGTCGGTCACCTGGGTCGTAAACCGCCAAAGCCGGCCGTCGGCCGTCAGCCCGTGCTTGATCACGCGGTCGAGAATCGTGAGGTCGATGTTGCCACCGCAGAGCAGGAGCACCACCCTGCGGCCGGCGAGTTCTTTGCCGACGTCCCCCATCACCGCAGCGAGGGCCGATGCCCCGGCCCCTTCCACGACGGTCTTCTCGAGTTCGAGAAGGCGGATCACGGCGAGCGAAAGTGCCTCCTCGCCTACCGTCACAACCCGATCGATCAGCGGCGCTGCGATCGCAAACGGCAGGGCCCCGACCTTTGCGACAGCCAGGCCGTCGGCGAGCGTTGGCCTCGTGGGCACCTGCGTCGGCCTTCCGGCCACCAGCGACGCGCTCAGGCTGCCCGCCGCGGCCGGCTCGACGGCGATGATCCTGATGTCGGGCCGCAGGCTCTTGGCCACGATGGCCACGCCGGCCAAGAGGCCCGCGCCTCCGGTGGGCACGACGATCACCTCCGCATCGGGCACGTCTTCAAGGATCTCCAGGGCCATCGTCCCCTGCCCCGCGATCACGCGGGCATCGTCGAAACCATGCACGAGGTTCAGGCCGTCGGTTTCGGCCATCTCGACCGCCAGCCGGCGGGCGTCGTCGAACGACTCCCCCTCCAGAATGACCCGGGCCCCAAGCCTGCGGCAGGTGGCCACTTTTACGAGCGGCGCAAACCTCGGCATCACCACGGTGACGGGTATTCCAAGCAGTTTACCGTGGTAGGCCAGGCCAAGAGCATGGTTGCCGGCGGATGCGGCGACCACGCCGCGGTCCCGCTGGGCAGGATCGAGCAGAAGCAGCGCGTTGCGGGCACCGCGTTCCTTGAAGCTGCCGGTTCGCTGGAGCAGGTCGAGCTTGCACCAGATCTGGCAGCCGGTGAGGTCGGAGAGCGGGATGCTCGATGGACAGGGGGAGCGGTAGATGCCAGATCGGATGCGGTCGTGAGCCTGCCGGATGTCGTCGAGCGTAACGGTTGTGGTTGTCATGAGGTGAGCCGCTCTGGCCGGTGAAACGAGCGGACGTCGATCCATTCCATGCCAGCCCGCCGCGCGGCCTCGATGCCGAGGTCGCTGTCTTCCCAGACGACGCAGCGTTCCGGCCGGGCGCCGAGCCGGCGGGCGGCCTCCAGAAATGGATCGGGGTCGGGCTTGTGCCGCGAGGTGTCTTCGCTGGCGACGATTGTGTCGAAGGCGTCGGCGATACCGACATGGGCAAGGATTTGGCGGCAGACCCGCTGGAAGCCGCCGGTGACGACGGCCATCGGCACCCGGCGCCGCGAACGGAGCACCACCTTCACAACGGGATCGATCGGCTGGATATGGGCGAGTTGGTCGAGGAACGCCTGCTCCTTCGCATGCGCGGCATGTTCGAGGTCGATCACGATCCCCTTCTCGGCGGCCAGCGTGGCGACGATGTCCCGCGTGGGCCGTCCACCCATGGCGTAGAAACGGTCCTCATCGAAGTCGAGGCCGTGAGCATCGGTCACGGTCAGCCAGCCGCGGTAGTGGGCCGGCATGGTGTCGGCCAGCGTGCCGTCGCAGTCGAAGAGGAGTGCGTCATGGTTTTGGAACTGCCACATAGGGTAAGCCGGAAGCTGGGGTGATTGGGCTGCTGTATGGATTGCCAACTCCGTTTATAAGCCGTCAGCTATCGCGGGCCTATCCCACACCCCGGGCGCCCCCGCGGCCTGGGAGCCCTGGGGGGTTTTCCGTGTTGTTAGCGATCCCGGCCTTCTTGCCGGAAATGCTCACGGATCGGGTGGCGGTGGGTCGATCACTTCCGACGACCATGCCGGTTTTTCCGCGCAGGGACTCTCCTGCACGGGCCACTGGCGACCGCGACGGATATGACAGCGATGGAAAAATCTGCCAATCGTTCCGGGAAACGTGCTGCCGCCCGCATGAGAGCCATTCGCCGCAAGGCTGCTGCCTGGCAACGCCGGGCGAGGCGGGCCGTGGCGATCGCCCTGATCGCCGCGTCAATCGCCGAGGCGCCAACGCGTCTGGCACACGCCCAGATTGGGCAGCTGGGCGGCGCGGCCGGTGCCGGCGGTGCGGCTGGTGTCGGCCAAGGCGCCATGGGGTCGGTCGGCGGTCTCGTCAACGGCGCCGTGCAGCGGCTCGGCGATCTCGAAGAAAACGGCCCGGGCTTTATGTATTACGGCATCAACGCGGCCGACCGCGGCCTCGGCTACCGCGGCAGCTACTACACCGTCGGCGGCTTCGTCCCCTACGCCGAAGACGATCTGGGCGGCGTCTGGAATGCCGATCTCCGCGGCCATCTGAGCAACTACGGCGGCTTCTTCTCAAACGTGGGCGCCGTGCGGAAGCAGTTCTGGGGCGGCACGCTCTTCGGCGTCGGCGTCTACTGGGATTACGACGGCGACCAGAATCAATACTCACCAACGACGATCAGCGACTCAAGCGGCAGCTATACGTTCGCCGGCGGCCAGACCTACAACCAGGTTGGCGTATCGGCCGAATGGCTCACCGACTACGGCAACCTCCGCAGTAACGGCTACATCCCGGTGGGCAACACCGCGCAGCAGATGGGGCCGTTCGTCGGCAACTCGCTGCTCTGCCAAAACGGTATCAACGCTGGGCTGTCCGGCGCCGATCTCGAAGTGGGTGCGTATATTCCCGGCCTGGCCGACTGGGCCGGCATGGTGAGCGTGGGTGGCTATGCGTTCGGCAACGCCCGCTACAACAACGTCAACGGCACAGATTTGGTCCCGTACTTCGGCGGTGTGTACACCCGCATGGATCTGACACTGATCCGAAACTGGGACTTCTCGCTCCAGGCCAACAACGACAGCTTCTTCGACTGGACCGGCTTCGCGCGGCTGACCTACCGCATGGGCGGGTCGCGGCGACGCAACGTGCCCGACCAGATGGAGCAGCCGATGATGCGAAACGAGCACGTCGTGCGGGCCCACCAGGCACCGGTGCAGGCGATCAATGCGATGACTGGCTTGCCCTACGAAGTCTTTCACGTCGACAACACGACGACCACGCTGCCGGCCGGCACGGGCACATGGGAAAACCCCTTCACCACGTTGCAGCAGGCACAGACGGCCGCCACAACCGACTACGACATTGTGTTCGTGCACATCGGCCAGAGTGCGACCTGCCCCTACGAAACGCCGGCCGACGGCTATCAATTCCAGGCCAACAACCAGTATCTCGTTGGCGAAGGAACCTCGTTGCAGCTCTGCACGGCCAACTGCGGCCTGATCGACGTCTGGTCGAGTACGGCATCGTCGCTCTACCCGGTGATCACGAATCCTGCCGGTCCGGCCGTTGTACTGACCAATGGTGCGACGACAGGGGCCACGGTCGATCATCTCCAGATCAAGGGCGCGCAGGTGGGCATCACCGACGGCCCGGGCCTGCCTGTGGGCGGGATCGCCACTGTCAACGACGTCCGTATCACGGGCAATGGTCCGTCTCAGACCGGCGTGGTGATTACCGATGCCGCCGGAAACAGCGGCACAGTCAACTTCACGAATATGAAACTTCAGAATCTCACGGCTGACGGCTTCGTTGTCGATGGTCAAAACGTCGGCAATCCCTTCGTCAACATCTCAAATTCGACGATCAAAAACACATCCGGCTCGGCGGTCGTCGTCAACGCCATTGCGGGCGATGGTCGCGTGCGACTCGCTGGCAGCACGATCGACGGCTCCACGGGACCAGGCGTGACCGTCTCGGGCGGCAATGCCATCGTCGAGAAGACCGCAATCAAAAACGTTGGGAACTACGGCGTATCAGTAACCGGGTCACCGATCATTGGAGGCACGGCGGTGACCACCGGCGGCACGTCGACCGTGCAGGTGGCCTACTCCACGATCGAGTCGACGATCGGCGTGCAGGGATCAGCACCGAACGCGGGTGACGTCGTGAACCTCACGGTCAATGGCAACACGCTCGCCTCGCCGGGCGGTGGCAACGGCGTTAACCTGGCGGTCAATAGTGGCTCGATCAATGCGAATGTGGTGTCCAATAGAATCTTTGGACGCGCGACGACGCTCGCGACGACTGGCACGACAACGACCTCCGGCACGACTGGAAGTGGCGTCTCGAACATCCTGCTGACGACCAGCGGCACGGCACTGACCAACCTCACGATCAAGGCGGCGAACCAGACCAACCTGCAGGCGATCAACAATAACGCCACGATTGGCCAGCAGCCTGTCCTGACGGGCACGACGTCGCCGCCGCCGCCGAACTACGATCCCTCGGTGATCGTGCCGCTGCCCACGCCGTAATGTGGGTGTTCGGACCTGTTCACACCTCAAGGCGTTCTGTGAGTCAGCTGGATCAAATCCTTACCTGCGTCGTGCCCTCCATGCGAACGCCGGCCTGATCGGCTTAGCCACCGGCGTCGGGGTTGGCCTACCGGGAGCCGCCACGGTTGCCACCAGGTGTTGGTTCTGGGATTTGTCCACGCCTGTCTTGGGGTCTGGTGTGTACCCAAACGCTGGTGTCGGCAACTTCCCGGCGACACCCACGTTGCCAAGCTTGTTCGTAACGCCGACGCCAATCAGGTTACCACGCACCAACTGCCGCGGGGCTGCGGCGGCGGTCATGGCAACTCCAAATCCGCCATTGCCAAGGATAGCGTTCGCGAAAGCATCTCGCGGGAGCCTGCCGATGACATGGGTTCCCCCCGAGATCTCGATGCCGTTCCCCGCGTTGCCAGTCACATCGGTATTCAGCACGGTGACGGTTCCAGCGGTCAACTGTGCGC
>CANHCU010000125.1 GCA_947459185.1 Planctomycetaceae bacterium
AGGGGCTGGAGCGAGGCATGGCGAGAATTCACAAACTGCCGGTGTCGGTGGTCAACCGCATCGCTGCGGGCGAGGTGGTCGAACGGCCCGCCAGCGTGGTCAAGGAATTGCTGGAGAATGCTCTCGATGCATCTCCGTCGAGGGTCGATGTTGCCCTTGAACAGGGTGGAATCGGGCTGGTCAGAGTGGTGGATGACGGTGGTGGCATCGAGGCCGATGATCTGCCGCTGGCCGTCACAGCTCATGCCACGAGCAAGCTGCGGGTGGCGGAGGATCTCGAACGGATCCAGACGCTCGGGTTTCGTGGTGAGGCCCTCGCGAGCATCGGAGAAGTGTCACGACTCGTGATCCGTTCGCGCACTCCGCACGGTACGGGGGCCAGTCTGACGGTGGACGGCGGCCGGGTTGGGGAGGTCATGCCTGAAGGGTGCGGCGTGGGCACGACCGTCGAGGTGCATCAACTCTTCGGCAACGTGCCTGCCCGTCGGGCGTTTTTGCGAGCGCCACAGACGGAGTGGTCGCATGCATCGGAGGCCTTCGTCCGCACGGCCCTGGCTCATCCGCGTATTGCGATGTCCCTCTCGCACAACGGCCGCCGCATTCACGATCTGGCGGCCGTGACGGCATGGCGCGACAGGGTTGGCGGGCTCTTTGGCGCGGCCCTTGGCACGCGATTGATCGAGATCACGGCGGAAGACGGCGAGATCTCGATCCGCGGCCTCGTGGGCCGGCCCGAGGACGACATGGCCGGCACCCGTCTGCAGCATCTCTTCGTAGCCGGACGGCCGTTTCGCGATCGCTCGATCCTCCATGCGGTGCAGGAGGGATACCGCGGGCTACTGCTCTCGGGACGTCAGCCGATCGTATTTCTGTCGTTCGATATGCCAGCCGACATGGTCGATGTCAACGTGCATCCTGCCAAGATGGAGGTGCGGTTCCGCGAACCGTCTCGGCTCTATCGCCTCGTGCTTTCCGCGCTCCGCACTGCGTTTCTCCAGCATGACATGGGCACGAGCCTGAAGGCCCCGGAGCCAGCCTGGCCGTCGCAGCAGGAGGCCGCTGCATCGCCGGCATTCGCTCCCTGGTTTGGACAGCCGCAGAAGCAGCCGCCCTCCCCTGCCCCCGTTGCAGCGCAGCGGTCGTCGCCCCTGTGGGAGCAGGCCGAGCCGACACCAGCCGCTGGTACCGGTCCGAATGCGGCGGCCGGTGGCGGTGGTCACCAGGCCTCGGCGTGGGCCGGAGAACGGGCCGTGCAGATGCACGACCGCTACATCGTCGTCGAGTGTGGCGATGGCATCGAGGTGATCGATCAGCACGCGTTGCATGAGCGGGTGCTGTACGAGCGGCTGAGGGCGTCGGTGGCCGACGGGCATCTGGAGGTGCAACCGCTGCTCATCCCGGAGCGAATCGAGTTGGAAGCGGCCGATTTGGAACTCGTCACGGGGCATGCCGAGGCACTCGCGAAGGCGGGAATGCGCGTGGAGCCCTTTGGAGGCTCGACCGTGATCGTGACCAGCAAGCCGGTGCTGGCGGGCAACGCGTCGGCCGCCGAGATCGTCCGGGAGGTGCTGGATCGGCTGGCGGCGGTCGCAGCTGGCGGCGATGCCGCCATGCTCGTGGACGAGGTGCTGCACGGTCTGGCCTGCCGCGCCGCCATCAAAGCGGGCGATCCGCTTTCGCGGGACGAGGTCGATGCACTCGTACGCGACAGGCGGATGGTCCGCGAATCGCACCACTGCCCCCACGGCCGGCCGACCTCGCTCGTGCTCTCCCGGCAGGATCTCGACCGACAGTTCCGCCGCACCTGAACCCACCTGTACGGAAAGTATTCGGAAAGCGACATGATCTGCGTCAGCATCGGACGAGGCCGTCACCGGCACGTCATCGCCGAACACAAGCATCTGGCCGAACACGGTATCCGTCTGGTGGAGCTGCGTCTCGACTATATCGAGGGGCCCGTGCAGGTGGCCCGTCTGCTGAGGGACCGACACTGCCCCGTGATCGCCACCTGCCGCCGCGCGGTGGACGGTGGCCGCTGGGCACAGTCGGAAGAGACCCGCAGACTGGTGCTGCGAACAGCGATCGTTGAAGGGGCTGATTACGTCGATCTCGAAGACGACATCGCCGCCAGCGTGCCTCGCTACGGTGCGACGAAGCGGATCATCAGCCACCACGATTTCCACAAGACTCCCGCCGATCTCGAATCGCTTCACGCCCGGCTGGCCGCCCTCGATGCCGATGTGGTGAAGATTGCCACGATGGCCAACCATCCCACGGACAACCTCCGGATGATGGAGTTGGTGCGGACGGCACGCATTCCAACCGTGGGCCTCTGCATGGGCGACATCGGCATGCCGACCCGCGTGCTCGCGGGCCGCTACGGCGCCCCCTTCACGTTCGCGACCTTTCACGAAGACCGCGTGATGGCACCGGGCCAGATCGGCTGGCGTCAGATGCGCGACCTCTACCGCTACGACTCGATCACAACGGCGACCCGGATCTACGGTGTCGTGGCCGATCCGGTGGCCCACAGCCTCAGTCCAGTCGTCCACAATGCGGCGGTTCAGGCAGCCGGTATCGACGCGGTCTACCTGCCGTTTCGGGTGCCGGCCGAGCAGATCGACGAATTCCTGGAACGGGCGACGAACTGGCCGTTGTCGGGGTTGAGCGTGACGATTCCCCACAAGGAGTCGGTGCTGAAACATGCTCTTCGGCAGGATGACCTGGTAACGGCGATCGGTGCGGCCAACACCCTTTCCTTCGAGCCAGCCGGGGTGGCGGCCTCCAACACCGACGCCACCGCGGCAGTGGAGAGCCTGAGGGCCGCGCTGGCGGAGCAGGAGGCCGAGGAGATCGCTGCCGGCGTGGCCGCGCGGAGGGTGGACGGGTTCGGCTTGAAGACGGCTCTCGTGCTCGGTGCCGGGGGAGCGGCCCGGGCGGTTGCCTTTGGACTGAAGCAACAGGGGGTCGATGTCACGGTGAGCTCCCGCACGCTGGAACGCTCCAAGCGGATCGCCGCCGAGGTTGGCTGCAAGTCTGTTGACTGGACCGCCCGCTCCCGCGTGCCCTACGACTGCGTGGTGAATGCCACACCGGTCGGCATGCACCCCAACGTGGATGAAACCCCCTATGCAAAGGAGCATCTGCGTTCCTACATGGTCGTCTTCGACACCGTCTACAATCCCGAGAATACGCTGTTGGTGAAGGACGCTCGTGCCGTGGGCTGCCGGATCGTCACGGGAGTCGATATGTTCGTCCGGCAGGCGGCGATCCAGTTTCGGATCTGGCACGGTGCCGAGGCCCCCGAGCAGGTGATGCGCGACGCCCTCAAACGAGCCACGTCGTCGGCGCGGCACCCGGACTGAGTCACGTTGACCGCCGGTAACGACTGCACGGAGAGGTTTGTGAATCCATGCCACGCATGACCCTCATCGGCTACCGCGGCACGGGCAAATCGACCGTGGCTGCCCTGCTCGGTGACCTCCTCGGATGTGAGTGGTGCGATGCCGACATCGTGCTCGAGGAAAAAATCGGCTGTTCGATCGCGTCGCTGGTCAGGGAGCGTGGCGAGCCTGTCTTTCGCGACGAGGAGGCAGCCGTGTTGGCCGACCTCCTTAGTCGCTTTTCCGGCGTGCTTGCGACCGGAGGCGGTGCTGTGCTGCGGCCGGAGAATCGCGAGGCACTCCGGAGATTGGGCCGGCCGATCGTCTGGCTCACGTCGCCGGCGGATGTGGTCCGGCAAAGGTTGGCCGCGGATCCGACCACCGCCCAGCGGCGGCCAGCCCTGGCAGGGCCATCTGCCGGCGGGGCTTCGGCCTCTGGCGATCCGTTGGCCGAGGTGGCCGCAGCCCTCGCCGACCGCGAGCCGCTCTACCGCGGCTGCGCCGATTATCAGGTGGACACCTCGATCGCGACGCCCGCCGCCGTGGCCGCCCAGGTGGTGGCGTGGTGGCACCAAGAGTGGCAAAAAGACTGGCAAAGGGACTGGCAGCGGGACTGGCAGCGGGACTTGGCAACGCGGCCCGGCCCGGCCGCGTCGGATGGCGGTCTGCCGGATCGCGGCAGTCCGGGAGCAGCCTCATGAATCCCGCCAGTTCCCTCGTCGCTCTGCTGCCTGCTCCAGACAGCGGTCTCTGGATGGTGGTCGTCGCGGTCGCCGGGGCCGTGGCTGGGCGACTGCTGACGAAGAGCGTGGGCGGACTGCTCGACGCAGGTGCCTTCGCCTACGAGGAATCACCGGTGAAGACCGGTGAAAATTCGACTGGGAGCCGTCGCTGGATCGAGATGGCTGTGGCGGCTACCTTCGTGGGGCTCTGGTGGTGGGAGGTCCGCAGCCGGGGCCTGGGACCGGTGGCCGAGCCCGGCTCCGGGGCCGACGCAGCGGTCCTGATTCGCTGTGCCGCGCATGCCGTGCTCGGCTTGTTGCTGGCTGCCGCGGCCTGGATCGACATTCGGCACAGGGTAATCCCCGACTGCGTGACCGTGCCCGGCGTGATACTCGGTTTGGTAGTGGTCTGGCTCTCGCCCGACGTGCTACTCCCCGTCGGGTGTGAGGTGCCTCGGTCGTTTGCGCCGCCGCGGCTCGAGGCCGATGTGCTCGGCTGGTTTGGCGGGCTCCGCACGCAGGCTCCGCCACCGTGGATGGAGGGATCACCGCAGGTGCTTGGGCTCCTCGTGCCGGCGGCGATCTTCCTGATCTGGTGGTTCGTCTGCACGGCCCCCTTCCTTTCGACAGTGGAGGGCCGACGCCAGATCGAACCCCGCACCATCATCCTGCTGGCGGGGCTGGCGGCGATCGTGGCGGCCTGGCTCGGTGGAGGTGAGCGGTTTCGTGGTCTGCAGTCGGCACTCGTCGGTCTTGGGGTGTCGGCCGGACTCGTGTGGAGTATCCGGGAAGGGGCATCGCGCAGCCTCGGTCGGGAGGCGATGGGCCTCGGTGACGTCACCCTGATGGCAATGGTCGGGGCATGGGTCGGCTGGCAAGCGAGCGTGCTGACGTTCTTCCTGGCCGCCTTCATCGGTCTGGCCCATGGACTCGTGCAGATGGTGTTGCATCGTGAGAGCGAACTGCCCTACGGCCCGAGCCTCTGCCTCGCCTGTGCAGCAGTGGTCATGGGCTGGAGGCCGCTGTGGCAATGGGCTGGAGGTCCGTTTGGGCAGCCGCTCGAACTCGCCATGGTGCTCGGTGCCGTCGTTGTGCTGACGGCCATCACGCTCTTTGTGTGGCAGCGGTTGCGCCGCTGACGGCCGTTGATGGTGCCGTTCCGGGCGGGCTCCCCGAACACGCTTCGCTCGCTCGGCGGCTCGGCGATTGCGTCGGGGACGATGGTGCGCCTGCTGCGCCGAGGCGCCTCATGCTCGCTTCGGTGTTCGGGGAGCCCCCCCTCGTTGATTGGCATGGCAGGATGCCATGCGCATCACCAGCAAACTGCGTTTGCCAAGAAAACATGGCAGGACGTCGGGTTTTCGGGGGCATCCCGGCCTTGCCCGGTCTGCCGGTCTTTCCTACGATCCCGCCCCCTTTCGGGCGTGGAGCCGAGGCATGCCGATTCCTTTTTGCACCGCCAGAGAATCCGTTGCCGCTCGCTGCCTGCTGTTGCCGGCGGTTGCGATGATGGTCGGCTGCTCGAACCCCCTCTTTCAGAAGCCGACGGCTGCAACCCCCGTGAGCCTCGTGCCGCCGCCGGGAGTTGCGGTGCCAGCGGCCACGCTGCCGCCGCTCTCGGCCTCTTCGGCAACGGCGTTGCCCTCGTATGCTGATGTTGACGGTCGTCAATTGCAGACGACCTTGGCCCGCAGCCAGGACGAAAACCAGCTTCTGAAGGACGAGATCACCGTGCTACGCGAGCAGTTGGCGAGCACTTCCAACCAGTTGGCAGCGTCGCGATTTCCATCGGCCGGTGGTGGAGCAACGCCGTGGGGGCCGCCACGGGCACCTGGGCCAGTCGGCATCGGCCCACCTGCGGGACCAGCCCCGCAGCCCGGCGGACCTCCGGCTGCGTTCGTGGCGGCGAGTCCTGCCGTGAACGGCCCGGCGGCAATGCATGCTGCCATGGGCCAGTTGGCATTGCCCGGCGTTGAAACGCGGTTTGATGGCAACGTCGTGAGGCTCGAAGTGCCTGCCGATCGACTCTTCGATGGAGGAGGCGCCTCTCTCCTCCCCGGTGGCTCGGCCCTGCTCACGCAGGTGGCGGCCGAGATTGATCGGGTCTTTCCCAGGCACTTCGTCGGCATCGAGGGACACGTCGATACCGAGCCACTGGAGCAGTCCTCGTGGGGCACGCCACACCAGCTCACTTCGGCTCGAGCCACGACGGTTTTTGACTTCTTCACGACCCGCACGCCGCTGCGACAGGGGCAACTGTTTCTCGTGGCGCACGGCGCGAATCATCCGGTCGTGTCCAACGCCACGGCCGCCGGCCGCACCCGCAACCGTCGCATGGAGTTGGTCATCTACCCTGAGCGGATCGGCGGCGGAGACGAGAGCGGCGACTAGCTTCACGCGAAACATGGCATCCTGCTGTTTTGGATACCCGCTTGCTTCATCCAAGCCCGCAGCGCAAGCAAGGGTATGCGGGCAGCGTCACCCCGCGGGCCAGGCATAGCCGTTTCCCTCGCTCGCGCTTCGGGCTTGAATGGAGGAGCCCGACCGGCTCCTCAGCATCTGGAGATTTCGCGTGCCTCAGCCGTCCCGGTGTCACGTATCTCCACAGCCACTTTCAGCCGGCCGCTCTCGGCCCTAAACTCACCTCATGGTCACGATTATCGACTACGGCAGTGGCAACCTCCGCAGCGTGCAAAAGGCGCTGGAACGGGTGGGCGTCGAGGCCCGCATCAGCGACGATCCAAATGTGGTGGCCGAATCGAGCCGGCTCGTGCTGCCGGGAGTCGGTGCCTTCGGTGATGCGATTGGGGCGCTCCGCAGCCGTGGGCTGGTGGAGCCGATCCTCGCACACATCGGTGCCGACAGGCCGTTTCTCGGCATCTGCATGGGCCTGCAACTTCTCTTCGACCGCGGTTCTGAAGGGGGATGCCACGAAGGGCTGGGCGTTCTGCCCGGTGAGGTGACCCGGTTCGAACTGCCCCGCGGCATGAAGATTCCGCACATGGGCTGGAATCAGGTCTCCTGGAAGAGCGGCGACGCGACGCATCCCGTCGGCCGTGACGGCGACCACTTCTATTTCGTTCATTCGTATGTGGCGCGGCCCCGCGACGAAGCGGTGATCGCCGCCACCAGCGACTACGGTGGGCCGTTCTGTGCGGCCGTTGCCCGTGGCCGGCTGTTCGCCACGCAGTTTCATCCCGAAAAAAGTCAGTCGGCAGGCATGGAACTGCTGCGGACGTGCATGAGGAGACCCTGACCATGGAACTCTGGCCCGCCATTGACCTTCGCGGCGGCAGGTGTGTGCGCCTCCTGCAGGGCGACTATGACCGCGAGACCGTGTTTGGTGACGATCCTGTGGAGATGGCCCGCCGGTTCACCGCCGGTGGCGCCCGTCGCCTGCACATCGTCGATCTCGATGGCGCCAAGACGGGAACTCCCGTGCAGGCCGAACTCGTAGGCCGCATGGTGGCGGCTGCGGGAGTCCCCTGCCAACTCGGTGGTGGCATCCGATCGGTCGAGACGGCCCGGGCCTACGTGGCGGCAGGCGTGCAGCGGCTCGTCGTGGGTAGTGTGGCGATCGAGAACCCGGCCCTGCTCGCGGAACTGGCCCAGGCTTTTCCCGGCCGGATGGTGCTGGGGATCGACGCGCGGGACGGCAAGGTTGCCGTGCGCGGATGGCTCGAGACCAGCCCCCTCGGGGCGATCGACGTCGCGAAGCGGCATGAGCACCTGCCCCTGGCTGGAGTCGTCTACACCGACATCGCCAAGGACGGCATGATGTCCGGCCCCAATATCCCCGCCCTCGCCGAGATGGTTCGCGCCGTCCACCTGCCGGTCATTGCCTCGGGGGGTGTCTCGAACGCGGACGATATCCGAGAGGCGGCAGCCGCTGGAGCCGCCGGCTGCATCGTGGGGCGGGCTCTCTACGAGGGCAGCCTGACGTTGGCAGCGGCAGCCGCGGCTGCTGGCGAGCCATCCGCCACGGACGCCGGCTGACAGCCCGGATCGCCCAGGCCGCCAGGGTTGCCGTGGCGGCCGTGGGGCCGCTTTTTTGCCGCTGAAGTCGGAAGAACCCTCAATTCCTTCAGGCTTTTCGGTCGAACGCTTCCATGTCCAGATTGCCTGGCCCGCCAGACCTCTCTACCATCGAGCCCATGGCCACTGATATCCGCATCAAGGAACAACTGCCGGAACTGACGCGGCGGATCGTTGAGACGTATCACAACGTGCCGACGATCCACTATCTCGGCCACTGCCCGCTGCCGAACTACGAGGCGATCGTGTCTGCCTGCGAGGATCTCAAGGAGATTCTCTACCCCGGCTACCGACGCCGGGAAAACCTGCACATGGGCAACGTCACCTACCATGTGGGCGACCTCGTGGACGGGCTGCACGACAAACTCACCACGCAGATTGGCCGGGCCCTGCGTCACAGCCTCTCGGCGCAGCGAGCTGCCGCCGAGAACGGCGTCGATGCTCCCGCGGTATCCGATGCCGTACAGCACTGCACCGATGAAGGGGATTTTGAGGCGCTTGGGCAGGCCAAGGCGGTCGAGTTTCTGGAACGGATTCCCGACCTGCGGAGGATCCTCGCCACCGATGTGCAGGCTGCCTACGATGGCGATCCGGCCGTCCGCACGCTCGATGAGGTGATCTTCTGCTATCCGGGGCTCGAGGCTGTAACGATTCATCGGCTGGCGCACCTGCTGCACCGGCTGCAGGTCCCTCTCATTCCCCGCATGATGGCCGAGTGGGCCCATGCGCGGACCGGCATCGATATCCATCCCGGAGCGACGATCGGTGATCATTTCTTCATCGACCACGGCACGGGAGTCGTGATCGGCGAGACCTGCGAGATCGGCAGCCGTGTGAAGCTTTACCAGGGCGTCACGCTCGGCGCGGTCTCGTTCCAGACCGATGCCGACGGGCATCTCGTGCGGGGCACGAAGCGCCACCCGACGATCGAGGATCGCGTGGTGGTCTACGCCAACGCCACGGTGCTCGGCGGGGCGACACGGATCGGTCACGACTCGGTCATCGGCAGCAACGTCTGGCTGACCAGGTCGGTTGATCCCCACACAACGGTCGTGCTTGAACGCCCCAAACTCCGCATGCGTGGCGAAGCTCCGCAGCCGGACTGGGACTATCAGATCTGATTACCGGCTGCGTTCGGCGATCCGCACGACCTCGCGGGCCGTGGCTTCGGCCTGCATCTTCGAGGCGATTGCCTCCTCGCCCGTGGCGACCGTGCCCCGGATCTTGTCGAGCTGCTCGCGGGCCTGAGAGAGATCGATCTTCTCAGCCGGTATGGCCCGCTGGGTGATCACCGTGACGGAGTCGTGGCCAACCTCGACGAATCCACCTTCGACGAACAAACGCCTCACGGCATCGGCCGGCCCGCCCTGTTCGCCGGTAATCCGCACCTCACCTGCCCCAAGGCGACCAATGAAGGGCGCATGGCCACGGCCCACGCCCCGCTGCCCATCGAAAAGGGGCAGCGTGACAAAACGCGCACGCGTATCGAGGCTCGTCAACTCCGGAGTCACGATAACACAGCGAACGCCGCTGAAATTGCCCGCTCCGGATCCAGTTGTCTCTGCCATCATGCGTGTTTCCTAGGGAATCGCCTTTCTGCGGGCACCAATCTCATCACCAGCCTCAGCTTTTGGCGGCCATCTTCTTGGCCTGCTCCTCAGCCTGCTCGATCGGGCCGACGTACATAAAGGCCGGCTCGGGCAGATGATCCCACTTGCCGTCGGCAATCTCCTCGAACGACCGGATCGTGTCGGCGAGGCTTGTGATCTCGCCGGGTTTTCCGGTGAATACCTCTGCCACGAGGAACGGCTGCGACAGGAAACGCTCCATGCGGCGGGCCCGGTGCACGACGAGTTTGTCCTCCTCGGAAAGCTCATCGACGCCGAGGATCGCGATGATGTCCTGCAGTTCGCGGTACCGCTGCAGCGTCCGCTGCACGCGACGGGCAATCTTGTAGTGCCGCTCGCCCACGTACTGCGGGTCGAGAATGCGGCTCGACGAGGCGAGCGGATCGACGGCCGGATAGATGCCCTTCTCCGAGATCGATCGCTCCAGGTAGAGGAAGGCATCGAGGTTGCCGAACGCCGTCGCCGGCGCGGGGTCGGTCGGGTCGTCCGCAGGCACGTAGACCGCCTGCACGGAGGTAATGGCCCCCTTCGACGTGGACGTGATCCGCTCCTGAAGCGCTCCCATTTCCGTCGCCAGCGTCGGCTGGTAGCCCACGGCGCTCGGCATACGGCCAAGGAGGGCGCTCACCTCGCTGCCCGCCTGCGAGAAGCGGAAGATGTTGTCCACGAAGAGCAGCGTGTCGGCGCCGGTCGTGTCGCGGAAGTATTCGGCCATGGTGAGCGCTGAGAGAGCGACGCGGAGGCGGGCTCCCGGCGGTTCATTCATCTGGCCGAACACCATGCAGGTCTGCTCGATGACGCTGCGGCCAGTGTCGCCGATCTTGGCCTCCTGCATTTCGAGCCAGAGGTCGGTGCCCTCGCGGGTTCGCTCACC
>CANHCU010000126.1 GCA_947459185.1 Planctomycetaceae bacterium
TCGCGGAGTCCTCTCGCTTGCGCTTCGGGCTTGCATGGGATCGGGAGTCCTCTCGCTTGCGCTTCGGGCTTGCATGGGAGCGGGAGTCCTCTCGCTTGCGCTTCGGGCTTGGATGGGAGCAGGCGGCGGTGGTGGCATCCACGTGCCGGTGATCTAAAACTTCTGGATTGCGTCGAAGCCGAGCATCGTCTGGTTGGTACTGACGCCGTCGTTGAAGGGGTTCACGCCGCTGCGGCCGCTGAAAAAGTCCCAGCGGAAGGCCGGCCGCACGATGATGTTGCCCGTGGGCACCCAGTTGGGGCCGACGGTGAGCGAAAAATAGTTGCCCGGCAGCGGCACGTGGTTGGGATTGCTCGGGCGGTTGAGACCGACGCGGGTGCCGTCGATGTCGTCGAACCACTCGAAGCGAGCGCCCCACTTCCAGGTCTTGCTGGCGGACCAGTAGAGATACTGATCGATGCCTGTCCAGATAGCCGTGCTGCCGTCGTTGAGGCCGTTGGCCTGGGCACCGTACCACTGGTGGAAGACGTATTCCACGTTGTCGGACGGGCGGGCTTCGAAGATGAGGCTGTACCGGGTACGGTTGGCGGAGACGAGCAGCGGTTGCGGTTGGAAGAGCGGCGAGAAGTCGGTGCCCTCATCGCCTGAAATGATCGCAAACTGCACCGCCCTGGAGTTGTCGTCGTTCTTCAGTCTGACGCGACCGAGAAAGTTGGCGTTACTGTAGGGAGAGGCGAGTCCGTTCCAGCCGTTGACGAGGCCGCCGTTGACCTCGAGGTTGTCGGTGGCTCGCCAGTTGAGCAGCCCACCCCAGTGGGTGAACGGGCCAGCGAACTGGTAGCTGTAGGACCTCAGGTAGAAGAAGTTGCCAACCGCCGGCACGCCCTCGTAGCCCACGAGGGAGTAGAAGTGGCCCAGCTTGAGGTTGAAGTCCTGGGTGCCCACCTCGGAATAGAGTTGCGGTATCGCGACGCCGTAATATTCGCCGCTGTTCCAGTCACGTGAGCCCGGATTCGTTTCCCAACCGAGCGACATCGCGAGCGGAAAATCCTCGCCGTAGAGAAGGTCGGCACGGGCTCCGATGCCGGCGGATCCGTCTGAGGGAAGGGTCTGTTCCGCTATGAAATAGGCTTGGTTCATCATCGGCTCGTTGGCCCGGTCCACGGCGTTGTAGGGACCGTTGAACTTGCTGGCCGGGTTGGCGAAGTTGCCGATGAAGCCGCCTTCGATCCAGCCGTAGACGCCCCTGCGCTCGGGCTCGCCGAACAGGTACCAGTCCTGTCCGGATGGGATAACGCCGTTCATCACGTCGTCGTTGAGCACCGGGTCGAACCGCTCGAAGCTGCCGACGCTGCCCTCGCGGCCCACGAAATCCTGTTCCTGCCCCAGGGCAAGCCCCGCGGCTGCGAACGCGATCATGCCAGAGAAAATGCCGGAAACCGCCCATCCGCCAGATGTCATGTTGTTCTCCATGTTCGCCCCATCGCCGTCGCGCGATCCTTGGGACAGTCGGAGTGATCGGTGCGATCAGTCCAGATGCATTTGCCAGCCTGATCGGCATGGGACGCAACGGACACAGCCATCGCGAAACCCGAAATCCTTACCGTCGACTGAAAGTCGCCCCGTTTTCGCAACCTGCCCCGGCCGCTTGGAACTGTGGGGGCTTTTGGGCAGCCTGACCGGTCGATCGTAAAGCCTCATGCCATGCAGAGAGGGCGACCGATCCTCCGCAATCGCAGGACTATCGCCGGGGGAATGCATGGAGAACTCGCCGATCGGGCAGACGTGGTGGCCGTGTGGGAGTCGCTCGGATCGAGTATTCCCGTGGCCCGGTCCGCCACCCCTTGGCCGCCTGCTGATGGCCCTGACGATGGCGGCGATGGCCGCAGCGGCGACGGTGCAGGACGCAGTGGGCCAAGGCCAACTCGACCGGACGGCGGCAACCCGACCCGATGAGATCGAGACCGACCGCGACTCGTTCACGTTTGCGCCCACTACGGCCGGTGCGCAGCGGACGATCCTCGAAGCGTCCTATTCCTTCATCGACAATCGGCTGGGCCCCGAGGCACACAGTGTGCCGGAACTGCTGGTGCGGCGAGGGCTGGGCGACAAGGTCGAACTCCGCGTCGGCTTCAACTACGAGGCGGGTGGCCCCGGCACGGTGTCGGGCAATGAGATCGGCGGAGAGGACGTCATCTCCGAGTATGAGAGCCGGGTGCTCTACGGCACGAAGATCGAGACCTCGGAGCAGGCGGGCTGGATTCCGCAATCGGCCCTGATTGTACAGGGCTTCACGCCCACCTATGGCCCGACGACGCAGTCCACGCTCATGGCTGGGGAGGCGTTTGGCTGGCGGTTTGCCAACGGCTGGGAGTGGAACTCCGCCATGCGATACGGCACGGGCTTCGTCGAGGAGGATGCCTTCAACCAGTGGGCTCCCTCAAGCGTGCTGAAGATTCCCGTCGGCGAACGCTGGAACGTGCACACCGAATACTTTGGCATCTTTTCCTCGGGCAAGGAACTGCCCCTCAACGTTCAGTACATCAGCTTCGGCGGTCACGTGCTGGTGACCAAGGATCTCGAACTGGGGCTCCGCTACGGCTGGGGGCTCAACGAGACCACGCCCAACTTCTTCACGAATCTCGGCGTGGGCGTCCGTTATTGACCGTCGGCTCGCCGCTTGTCCTGCATGCCGACCACCGTCAGGCAGACCACCTCGTCGGGCTCGAGCATCATCGTCACGCGGCGTTCTCCAACGCGGCGAGGTCCCTCGAGGAGTGGATGGTCGCACTCCAGCGTCGCCGTGTCGGCCCCAGGGCCGCGGAGGAGCAGATCCACCTCCTGAGGGAGTCCGTTGCTGAAAGGCCAGGAGCTTTCCATTACCACGACATACAGACTGTCGTCGGGCTGCCGGAATGCCAGTACCGAGGCAGGCGGGCTGACCCGCGCGACCGGATCGGCCACGGCCAAAAGTCCACGGCGCAGGGACTGCTGCACCAGTCTGCTCAAGACCTCGCCCTCGAGATTCAGGTCGTCCGGTTGATGACGACGCCTGCCCACATCCGTGGCCCCCGCCGCAAAGAACAGTGCGCCCGGGCTCTTCGCGGGCCGATGCAGGGTCAGCATCGGTGCCACCCGACGGTGCCTGCCGTCGCAGGCGGAGAGCACCTCCGTGGCGCCGGCCAGTTCGTACATTGCCGTGCCGTCGTGCGCGACCCGTTCGGTCAACGCTGCCGTTTCCAGGCCCGTGAGCAGCGTGTCTTTGGCGGCACGTTCCACGGATCGAAATGCGACGCCTTCACTGAGCCGACGGATACCGAAGAGATCTTCCAACCCCGTGGCATCGTCGAAACAGACCAAGGCCATGCCCTCCTTGTAGAGGCGGCGGATGGCCGCGACCTGTTCCGGCGTGGCACCTCGCATCGGGGGCAGCACGAGCATGTCGGCTCGTTGGCGGTCGAGCGTGCCGACGTCGGCGATGTCGAGAAAGAAGCCGCCCGCGAGGCCGGCCAGGCGTGACTGCAGGTAGGCGTAGGCCGGTGCCTCAGCCGACGCGTTATTCACCGCCCCACGCTGCCACGAGGGATCGAGATCGGCCGCCGCCCACGAACTGACGAAGGCCGGTGATCGCACCGGAGAGAGGCTCGTGACGTCCGCTGCCGCCCGCAGTCCGTCGATCATGCCGAAGAGCATCTCCTGGGTCCACTGGCCGGTCTGCGGGGCGATGTGGGTGTGTCCGGCTGGATGGAGTGCGTCGTCGGCGAAGTACCACGGGCCGAGCGTCTGTTCGGCGACCTGATGGGCGAGGAAGTTGCGGCTGGGGTAGCCCAGCCCATTCGGGGCCCGGCCCTCGGCCGTGCGGTTGTCGATGACGTAGCCCTGGGCGCCGTACATCTCCCACCCGCAGCCGGCCTTTGGAAAGGCCATCTTGGTCTGGGCGATCGAGGGTGTGTAGCTCGCCGGCTGTCGGCCGAAGTCGTGCGGGTAGGTCTCCATCTTGAAGACGTCGATCATTCGGAGACTCTTCGCGACCAGTCGCGCATCCCAGCCGTAGTAGCGGCCACCGTAGAGGTTGCCGTACGAGAAGGTATTGATCAGGGGCGGGCCGTAGGTGCAATACTCACTGCCGGCCGCATGCTCGTTCCACAGCGTGCGCTGTGCGGCCTCGTTGTCGGTTCGCACGCGGCACCAGTGGTCAATCCATTCCTTGAAATGCGACCGCCGAATGATCCGCTGCCTGTCTGCAGCGGTCGCCTTGGGATCGCGCAATGCCGCGTCGTCCGGCTGCGGCTGGTATTCCTTCGATGCGAGAAAGGCCTGCACGGCCTGATCGGAGAAGGAGTCCGACCGCCAGATCCGATACCTCGGGGAGAAGGCGAGCTTCGCATCGGGGATCGTGACACCAGGCGGCACACCAGTGATCTTCATGTTGAAGGCGGCCAGCATTTCCTGCCAGCCTGTGCTGCGGGCGCTGGACTCCGAGACATAGTGCCCTGAGTCTTTGGTCGTGGTCATGGCGGGGTAGAACTGCCCGGCGATCGAGGGGAGCCCGGAGGCACGTGCGGCGGTATTGCCAGCACGCTGCTTGGCTGGCACGACGCTGAACGCCCGCTTCAGTTCGATGCCGTCGGCATCGAGATCGAGCCAATACACGCCTGGTGGCAGCGGGCCGATCGGAAGCTCGGCGCTGATGAGTTCGCGGCCGATGCTGCGGAGTGTTGTCGCCCGGTCGCTGGTGGCAGCGGCGAATCGTTTCCGGCCTTCGCCGCCCTCCACCGGCCGCCGGTAGGCGTCGAGGAGCCGCCACTGAAACTCGGTCGGCAACGGGGTTTTGGGGCCGGCGGCCAACGACACCGTGAACCGTGCCGGATCGCCCTCTAGAAAATAGTGATTCTCGCTGAACCGTTGGACGAAGCCCTTCGCATCCGAATTCTTGTCGGAGACCCGGGCGATGAGTCCTGCAGACGGTGGGCTGTCGAGCGTGAGGGACAGGTCGCCGACTCGCAGTGGCATGCCGGCGTAGAGCAGTTTGCCGTCCCGGTGGTAGATCGCCTCCACCGGACCGCTCGCCTCGAGATGATCGTTGTCCATGAAGTATTCCCAGCCGACGACGACGTTGAAGTCTTCGGGCAGGGCGGTGACGAAACGATTGGAGGTCTGTGGCCCGGTGGCGTCGGCCGCCTGCTGGGTGCGGACCGCGACGCCGTAGTGCGGTGGGTCGGCGTAGGAGGTCATCAGCCGGAGCAACTGAGCCGCCCCGCCGCCGGGCAGGCCCGGCCGCATGTTGCCGAGAACGCCGTCAAAAATCCGCTGCTTGAGGATCACGCTGCCGGTGGGCCGCTCGAGCCGGATATAGGGCGTGAGTGCGGCGGTGGCCCGTGCCTTGGGACCTTCGAGCACCGGAAACTGCACGCCGCCGGTCACGCGAAAGATGCGTCCTCCGGTCGCATCGGTGCGCAGGTCATCGAGCCCAGTGCCAACGACCTCGGCGATCTGAAGCTCATGATGGGTCGGCACACTGACGGCCCGCAGATTCTGGGGGATGTCGTATCGTTTCTGGAAGAGGGTCCGGATGGCTTCGCCGCGGTCGGGCGATTCCAGACGGATGTCGTCGAAAGAGAGTGGCGCAACATCCTCCGGAATCCAGGTGGCCGGTACGCTCGAAAAGGTGATGTTGCCCGGCGCTGAAGCTCGGGGGGCTGGATTCGGATCGGTGAATTTCAGGAGCGACTGCTCGTTGCGGCTGAACTCGATATCGCTGTCATGCACGCTCAAGCGGAACCGGATGGGCTCTGGGACGGGCAGTTTGAACTCCGGAACCTGCGGCGAGGCCAGTTTCTGCATGATTGGCGGAGACACGCTATTGTCCCAGAAGGCCAGGTCAACGCGATTGTAGGTACCCATCCAGAGGGCGATACGGTAACCCCGGAGCCCATTTGGGTCGGTTCGGAACTCGACGCTCATCGTCGGCGCACGCAGGGCCATCGGATGCGGCTTGACGGTGAAGGTGAGGTCGAAATCAGCGACCTTGGTCGCGACGAGCATGTGCCGATTGCCGTTGTTGACGGCATAGCGGCCCCCGATCGTTTCGCCGGAATCGAGCTGCTTGTCCTGCAGTTCGTAGATGGACGACGGCTGTTCGCCGTCGGCGTAGCTGTTGAAGTTTTCCTCGTAGACGAGCGTTGCCGGGGCGGGAGGATCGCCAAGGCACAGCTCCATGATCGCCACCAGGAACGAGATCCCGATCGCAGTCCGCACGATACCACTCATAAGATCGAGTCCCTGAAGCCGTCTCTCCACCGTTGCGAGCCGCTGAGACGCTCATCCTACCAGCGTGGTCTCGCTCAGGGGACGCAGCTCCACAGCCGTCTCATCGTATGGCGCGATTGCGGCCCCGGCTTGCCCGCTCCTGCCAGCGGAGCACCAGGATCGCGATGATCGTCGCCACGGCGATCTGGGCGGCGAGCGCGGCGTACGGGATCCAGAGCGCCGGGTCGTATTCTCCGAGATTCTTCCAGAACTCAGGCACCCCTTGGCCCTCGCTCCGACAGCCGCGATGGGCCCAGTAGAGCGGCGAGAAGAGCATCGCGAGGACTTTGAGCACGCCGCCCTTGATCGGCAGAATCGTGGCCCCGAGCAGGATCTGGGGGGTGATCAACAGCGGCACCGCGAGCACTCCCTTGTCGGTCGAGCGGACGCAGGCCGAGACGACGAGCCCCATGGTTGCGCAGGCCACTGCCGCGAGCCAGTTGTAACTGGCGGAGGCGACCGCTCCGCGCCGGTAGATCTCGGCAGGCACATCGCCGCCGAATGCCTCGCGAACCGCGAACCCCAGTTCGACGGCGGTGCTGAAGATCGCGATCTGCACCGCGAGCACCACGGCCAGCGTCGCGACCTTGGCGATCACGTAGGCAACGAACAGCAGACCGTGCCGCCGCTCGAGGTCGAGCATCGGCCGCTCCTTGACGATCTCGCGGAAGCCGGTCACGAACCCGAGGATGACCATGCAGATGCTCATCAGCGAGAGCCACTTGAACGTGCCGCCAGGATCGATGATTTCGTGATCCGGCGCGACGGGGACTGTGTCGGTGAGGGCGTCGCGGACGAGCCTCTCGGTGCACGGATCCCGCAGATGCGCGAGCATCTTTGGCTGGCTGTCGAGAAACACGCGGATCTGACCGGGAATACTGGCGTCCTGCTCGGAGACCGAGTCGGTGGCGATCGCCTGTGAGACTTCCCCCCAGACATCGGCCAGCACGCTCTTCTCGCCGGGGTCGAGGAACCGCGTCAGCATGAGCGGACTTTTGAAACGCGTGCCGGAAAAGCCGGCGAGCACGACCGCCGCGAGTACGAGCGGCAAGAGCAAGCCCATCCGGAGACCCACGCGGTCGCGCACGGCGGTCTCGAGCTCGCGCCAGAAGAACGTGGCGAACTGTCGAGCGAAGCCGGGAATCGAGACCACGGCGAGGGACGCCACCCGTTCTGCGGTGGCGTCAGTGGCCTCACCACCGATCTGCTGCGAGTCTGCCATGAGGCGGTCTGCTGTCTGTCGCTCCCGCCAGCGGGCCGACCAGAAGCCGGGCGGACGGTCCTCGATGGCGATGTAGACATCGGCGAGTCGCTGCACACCAAAGTGCTCAATGGCCTCCACGCGCGAACCGAACCAGACGACCTCGCCGTGTCCCAGAATGAGAACCTTGTCGGCCCGGTGGACGTTGTCGAGATGGTGCGTGACCGCGATCACCGTCGTGCCCGCCTGGGCACGTTCGGCCAAGAGTTTCATGATCCGGGCCTCCGTGGCCGGATCGAGGCTGGAGGTCGCCTCGTCGATCACCAGCAGGCCCGGCGAGGCGAGCATTTCGGCTGCCAGGCTCGCCCGCTTCATTTCGCCCCCGGAGAGGGTGCCAATCGTCTCGTGCCGCACGCTGTCGAGGCCGACATCGGTGACGACACGATCGATTGCGGCCTGTCGCTCCGCGGTCGACGCTTCTGCAGGGAGTCGCACATCCGCTGCATAGTGGAGCGCCCGCTCGACCGGCAGGGCTTCTGGATTGATGTCCCGCTGGGGCACGTAGCCGATCGCGCCGCGGAGGGCGTCGGCTTCACCAAACACGTCGTGCCCACCCACGAGCAGCCGGCCGGCGGCGATCTCCCGTTCGCCCAGCATCGCTCGCACGAGCGTGCTCTTGCCCGACCCGCTGGGGCCGAGCACACAGACGAACTCGCCCGGCTCGATCCGGAAGTTCACATCCTTGAGAATTCTCTTCCTCTCCCGCCGGTCTCGGGCATCGGGCACCTCCACTGTCATGGCGTTGGCAACGACCGAGAGGCCTGTCTGTGCGGGGTGCTTCATGGGCGATCGGAGATCGGAGGGCGGGCGGCTCATCGTTCCACCGGATTGGGAAACAAAATTCTAGCCGTGGGCACCGGAAATTGAGCAAGATACCATCGTGCTCCGATACCCTCCCCACGCCGGCCGATGGCCGATCTCCATGTCGCAGCGACGCACCGATCTCGACGCCCTGCGCAGCTTCGCCATGCTGCTGGGGATCGCTTTGCACGCCTCGCTGAGCTTTTTCGCCTTTCCGTGGCCCGTGCACGACACGCACCGCAGCGATCTGCTGCCGCTCTTCCTGGTGGCGGTGCATGGCTTCCGAATGCCGCTCTTTTTCCTGCTCAGCGGTGTTTTCGCGATGCTCGTCTTCCGCCGCCGCGGGCTCAGGAGCCTGCTCGAGCAGCGATGCGCGCGGATTCTCCTGCCGCTCGCGATCGCAGTCGCGACGATCGTGCCGCTCGACATGGCGATCAAGGGGTTTGCCCATCGGACGATCCGCCCGGAGCCTGCCGTCGCAGAGATCCTCTCCGGTGACGAAGCTGCCGTACGCCAGCGGCTCGCCGTGAAGGGGGCCGTCACGCACCGAGACGACTTCTACGGCCGCACGCCGCTTGCCTGGGCCACGCTCGAGGGCGATCCGGCAATCGTGGCCGCAGTGCTCGATGCCGGTGCCGACGTCAATGAACGGGATAGCAGCGGCAACACACCGCTCCATGCCGTCGCCTTCTTCGGCCGGGATGCGGTCGGCCGATTGCTCCTCGAGCGGGGGGCGGATCCGTTGGCTCGAAACGTCGTCGGTCGGCTGCCGGTGGCACTCATGGCCTTGTCCGCCGACGTCGCCTCCGAGTCCGCGCCGCTCGTCGGCCTGAAGACGCTCGGCGTGGACGAGATCCTGCGGGGACGCGAGCGGCTCCGCGAATTTCTCCCCACGGGTCCGAACGCGGAGGGCACGTTCGGAGGCCCGCTCGACCGGATGACGCTCGGCTGGTTGAAGTTCGTGTCGGCGGAATGGCTGCGGCTGCAGGTCGGCTCGTGGTCGATCCACCTCGTCCAGACGAATGTCTTTGACCATCTTTGGTTTCTGTGGTTTCTCTGCTGGCTCGTCGCGATCTTCGCGATCCTCGCCAGGACGGGCCTCCTGCCGTCGGGCCGCGGACGATGGTGGCTCGTGGCTCTTTCGTGCCTGCCGCAGGCGGTGATGGGCATGTCGCTGGCGGGGTTCTACGGCCCCGACACCTCGCTTGGAATCCTGCCCAAGCCGCACGTGCTCGCGCATTACGCCTGCTTCTTTTTTTTCGGCGTTGCCACGGCCGCAGCGGAGGGCATCGACACACGGCTCGGCCGGCACTGGAAGCTCCTCCTGCCGGCGGCAGCGGTGCTCTTCGTGGCCGGCATCGCGACGATGAACGACCGCGGGCTCGCCACCATCCTCCAGCCTGCCTATGCGTGGACGATGGCGCTGGGGCTCATCGGCCTGTTCTGCCGTCTGTTCCCGCATCCCCTCCCAGCCGTGACCTGGCTGGCCGACGCGTCGTATTGGATGTATCTCGTCCATGTGCCGCTGGTGATGGCAGCGCAGTGGCTCGTCCGGCTGTGGCCGCTACCTGCGGAAGTGAAGTTTGTCCTCATCCTCGCGACGGTGACGCCGCTCTTGCTCGCGAGCTACCGCTGGTGTGTGCGATACACAGCGATCGGCAGCCTGCTCAACGGACCACGTACTTTTCCCAAGGTCAGCCAAGATCATCAGGGTCGTCAGGCCCGTTAGTATCGGTGGTCGTCGGGGTCGTAGTCGGGCGAAAACACGACGTTGCCCTTTGGATCGGCGGCGTACTTGAAGCGGTGGTCCACCAGCCGCCGGAGCAACCGCGACCGCACGATCGTGAAGTAGAATCTCTTGAACGAGTCACCTTTGGCATCGAGCGGCCTCTCGGAGGCAAACGTGAACATCGGCAGCAGCATCTCGTCGTGGATCGTCTCGTTGTGCCA
>CANHCU010000127.1 GCA_947459185.1 Planctomycetaceae bacterium
AACTTAAGCGACGATCTCGACGCTGCCCGCGGCCGGCTGGAACGGCTCTATCGTTACGGGCTGCCGATCGTCAGCGGCATCGTCGCGGTTTATCTCCTCGCCGCCGGCGGCACGCTGCTCGCTTTCCGACTGAGGGGCTCTGCTGGCGTCGGGGCGGCGAACGGGTTGGCAGCAGGCTGCGAGCCGGTGGGGCTCATGTTCGTGACGGCGGCGATCGCCTTCGCGGCATTCGTCAGTGCCCGCTGGATCAGCGGCTACGCCCGACAGCGGGCCTGGCAGCTGCTTCGCGGTGGTGCAAGCTACCTGATGAGTTGTTTCGTGATCGCGCTGGTGCTGTTCGTCGGTGCGGCAGTCGTGGCGGTCGCCGACGACGCCCAGGTATTCGGCTGGCTGGCGGTCGTCATTCCCGGCGTCATGATCCTGGTCGGTATCGAAATCCTGTTGACTTCCCTGCTGGAATTATACCGGCCCAGGGTGCCGGGCGAGATTCCGCGTCCGGCGTTCGACAGCCGCATGCTTGGTCTGCTGACGGCACCGGAATCGCTTGGTCGCGTCGTGGCGGAGACCATCAGCTACCAGTTCGGCGTCGAGGTGTCTCGCAGCTGGCTCTATCAGCTGCTGGGCAGTGCTGTCACGCCACTGTCGATCCTCGGGATAGGCGTCCTCGTTGGCCTCAGTTGCCTCACGATCGTCGGACCCGATGAGCGCGGGATGACTCTCCGCTTCGGCGCGATGGTGGGCGAGCCGCTGCCACCTGGGCTGCATGTCAAGCTGCCATGGCCGATCGAGACGACGGAGATGCACCCGCTAGGCCAGGTGCAGCAGATCCTGGTCTCGAGTGACCTGACAGGCCGTTCGAGGAACGCGGAGGCGATCCTCTGGACGACCGACGGCGACCAGGTGGCCGCACTTGGCCAAGAGGACTTTCTGACGGCGCCGGGCCGCTCGACCGACGGGCTCGACACGGCGGGGGTGTCGCTCGTCTCGGCAGACGTAATCGTGCAATACACCGTCGGCGACCTCCGGCAGTTCGTCCTCGGCTCGGTGGACCACCGCAAGACGCTCGGGCTCGTGGCCCAACGGGAGGTTTCGCAGTATTGTGCTGCCCACGATATCGACGACCTGCTCGGTCGCGGCCGCAGCACGGCCGGGGCCGCGCTGCAGCGGTCGCTCCAGGAACGGCTCGACGCGATCAATCTGGGCATCCACGTCGTCGACGTCGCCGTCACCGCACTGCATCCGCCGATCGGCAAGGTCTCCCGCGCGTTCCACTACCAGATCGGAGCCATGCAGTCGAAGGAGACCGCGATTCAGTTGGCCCGCAAGGACGCCGTCCAGAAACTTGCCAAAGTGGCCGGATCGGTGGACTTGAGCCTGAAGATCGACGCTGCGATCCAGCGGCTTGACGCCCTTCGTGCAGCCGGTGGCACGCCGGACGTGACGGCCGTCGATCAAGAGATCGACACGCTGCTCTCCTCGGCCCGCGGCGAGGCAGCGGAGATGGTCCACAACGCACGGGCCTACCGCTGGCGCAAGGCCGTCGGGGAACGGGCCAGCAGCGAACGGTTTTCCGGGGAACTGCTCGCCTACCAGGCTTCGCCGGTCTACTACCGCACCCGCCGGTTTCTCGAGGTGCTCGCCGCCGGCCTCACCGGCCGCCGGAAGTTCGTGATCGCCGGTGACCCTGGCGACGCCCCCGTGTTCCGCATGGACTTCAGCGACCCGACTTCCGCCATCGATACGCTGCTCGCAGAATAAGGGTCTTGAGCCCCGCCTCCCGATCGTCCGATTCCCCGCCAATTCCAGACTCCCTGATTCCTCAGAGTGAACCATTCTCCCGTGAAGAACTCCTTCGTCATCCTCGTCGGCGTGCTCCTTGTCGCCCTCCTGCTCTCGCACATGTTTCTCTACCAGGTCCGCTACGATCAGGTGGCCGTCCGAACCACCTTCGACAAGGCTGACGAGTCGAGCATTCAGGAGGCGCCGGGCCTCAAATGGCGCTGGCCCTGGCCAGTCAACAAGGTCGCGCTCTACTCGAAGCGACTGCAGATTCTCGAGGACAAGATCGAGGAGCTCCAGACTGCCGACGGCAAGAGCGTGATCGTGCGGACCTACCTGACGTGGCGGATCGCCGACCCTTTGAGCTTTTACGTCACACTCAAGGACCCCGACGAGGCCAACCGTCAGCTCTCCTCCCGCCTCCGCGAGATCCGTGGTCTGATCAGCCAGTATCAGTTTGACGAGCTCGTCAACGTGGACCGCGAGAAGCTTAAGCTCGCCACGATCGAGCAGCAGGCGACCGAGGCGCTCAGTGCTGGTCTCGAGCAGGCCGGCTACGGCATCCGGGTGGAGAGCGTCGGGATCCACAAGATCATCCTGCCGGAGTCCACGACCCAAAAGGTCTTTGAGACGATGATCGCTGCACGGGAGCGGCTCGCCGAAAATGCCCTGCAGGAGGGGCAGGCGCAGGCCTCCGCGATCCGCAGCGAGGCCACGAGCGCCCGCGATCGCATCCTCGCCTTCGCGGAGCGGCGGGCGCAGGCCATCCGCTCGCAGGGAGACCGTGAGGCGGCCGTGCACTACGAAAGCTTCGCCAAGAACGAGGAGTTTGCGATCTTCCTGCGGAAGATCGAGGCACTCGGAAAGATGCTCGATCACAACACGACATTCGTCCTTTCGGCCGACAGCCTCGGCATCCTCGACTGGTTCAACAAGGACCCGGCTGCGGCTGCCAGCCCCACCACTCCGGCGCCGCGCTGATGCAGGAACCATCCATGAACGACATCGACACCACGAAGCTAGCGGACGCTCCTCCGGCACTCGATCCGGCTCAGCAGTCGCTGGCCGAGGCGTTGCGGGTGAGCTTTGCGATCCTCAAGCTCGCGATGCTCGGCCTGCTCGTCGCCTATCTTTTCAGCGGCACCTTCTCGGTCGGATCCAACGAAGTGGCCCTGCGGCTGCGGTTTGGTGACTACGTCGGCGACCCTGGCAACCGTGTGCTCGAGCGCGGCACCTATCTGGCGGCCCCCTTTCCGATTGAGCAGATCGTGAAAGTCGACACCCGGCCGGCCACGCTCGTGCTCGACCGGGAGTTCTGGTTCGAGACGACCGACCGAGACAGCGGCATGACCCGCAGCCAGCTGCAAGGCCAGAAGGCCATGCCGCTCAATCCGCTTCGCGACGGCTCGCTGATCACCGGCGACTCAAGCATCGTCCACGCCAAGTGGACGCTCACCTGGCGGGTTGCCGAACCGGTCGCCTTCCTGACGAATGTCGGCTCCCGCCCGGTGGCAGAGAAGATCGTTCGATTGGTCGCCCAACAAGGCATCGTGCAGTCGGTGGCGCAGCTGGCCGCGGACGACATGCTGCGGGGCATCGTCAACCGCACGCTCGCCGTCGGGATCATGCAGCAGCGGCTCGACGCCATGCGAACCGGGCTCACTGTCGATCAGCTCACGCTCGACAAGGTGTCGGCACCGATGCGGGTGGCCGGCAGCTTCGACGCCGTCACCAGCGCCGAGAGCGACCGCGCCGGTCGGATTGTGACGGCCCAGCAGGAACGGTCGAAGGTGCTCGGTGAGACCGCCGGCGAGGGCAGCGGTCCGATCCTCGAACTCGTGACGTCTTACGAGCGGGCCGTGGAAGCGGGCGACAAGACGGAAGCCGCCCGCATTCAGGAGCAGCTCGATGCGGCCCTCCTCGATCTCAGGCTCGGGTCCGTCGCGATCGGCGGCGAGGTGGCCCGCATCATCAGCGGTGCCAAGACCTACCGCACGCAGATCGTCGAGCAGGTCGCCTCGGAGGCTCAGGCCTTCACGCAGCTTTTGCCGCAGTATCAGCGGAATCCCCGGCTCGTGCTTGCCAAGCTCTGGGAAGACGCCCGGGAACGGATCCTGACCGGCGACGTCGAAACCTTCTACACGTTCCCCGGACAACTCGAGCTCCAACTCAACCGGGATCCCGAGCTGCAGAAGGCTCGGCAGAAGGAGCAGTTGCGGTCGCGCAAGCGGGCGCAGCAGGAAGCCGAGCGAAACCGCTGACGGATTGCCCTATCCAATGGAGTGGCGATGGTAACGACCCCACGAGACGACGCGCCGATCGACATCGCTTGCGCCGGCGTCACGAAGACATTTTGCGATTTTTGGATGCGGCCTCGGGTGCGGGCCGTGGAGAACGTCGACCTCGAGGTGCGGCGGGGTCAGATCTACGGGCTGTTGGGCCCCAACGGGTCGGGCAAGAGCACGACGATCAAGATGCTGCTGGGGCTCCTCCAGCCGACCTCCGGCAGGATCGCCGTGCTCGGCAAGCGTCCCAAGGACGTCCAGATCAAGAAGAGCATTGGCTATCTCCCGGAAGAGTCGTATCTGTACCGGTTCCTGAGCGGCCGGGAGACGCTCGACTACTACGGCCGGCTGTTCCGACTGGAGCGGAAGGCACGCCGTGAGCGAATCGACATGCTGCTGGAGATGGTCGGCCTCGAAGCGGTGCAGGACCGTCCGGTCGGCGAGTACTCCAAGGGTATGCAGCGGCGGATCGGCCTCGCGCAGAGCCTGATCAACGATCCCCAACTGCTCATCCTCGACGAGCCGACCAGCGGCATGGACCCGGTCGGGGCCCGGCAGATCAAGGATCTCATCGCGACCCTCGCCGGCCGGGGCAAGACGGTGCTGCTCTGCTCGCACCTCCTCTCGGACGTCGAGGACCTCTGCGACCGCGTCGCGATCATGTATGGCGGCAAGGTGCGGGCCGAGGGTACCTGTGACGAACTGCTCGAGCAGGAGCATGCCACGCTGCTCGAAACCTCCGAACTGCCGCCACCCGTGGTCGAAGAGGTGCGGACGCTGCTCCGCCGGCACGATCTCGCGCTGACCAAGGTGCAACGGCCGCGGCGCAAGCTCGAGAGCCTGTTCCTCGAGATCGTGGAGCAGGCTCGGGCCGAAGGAGTGCGGACGTCCGGCGCCTCCAGCGGCGGCGAGGTGGCCGAGTTTCTGTCGGCGAATGAGCCCGTGCCAGACGACGCCGAAACGGCCGCCAAGGGGGCCGAGAGCCCGGTCGATACCAATCTGCTCGACAGCCTCATGAAGCGGTGAGCCGATGAAGACCAACACGGCCCATGACGTTTCGCCGCCAGAGCCAGAGTCGCGGCTCGCGGGCGACGGCCTGCCGCCGTGGCTCGCCGACAACCCGGCAGCAGGCCGGCGGACGCGACTTGCCCGGCCAGCAGCCGCGATTGCGGCGTTGGCTCTGGCCGCAGGCCTCTGGGCGGCCGGTCGACCCGCCACGGCGATCGCCGTGGCGGGGGCCGTGGCGCTGGCCGTCGGCTTTGTCGTCGGCGTCGCGGTGCTGCGACAGCTGCTCTCAGGCAGCCATCCCGTTCTCGGTGTGGCCCGGGCGATCGTCGAGGAGGCGATCGGCTCGCGGCTCTCCATTCTGCTCGTGATGATGGTGGTCGTCACCCTGCCAATTCTGCCCCTGCTTCTGGATCCGCAGGAACGGCTCGCCTACCGGCTCCAATTCCTCCTCACGTGGTCGCTCTCCGGCGCAAGCGTGCTCCTGGCGGTGATCACGATCGCGCTCGCATGCGGCAGCGTCTGCGGCGACATCGAGAGCCGCCGGATTCACATGACGCTTTCCAAGCCGATTCACCGCTCGGAATACCTCCTCGGCAAGTGGCTCGGCGTGATCCTGCTCGACGGGATGCTCGTCGGCCTGGTGGGCATCGGCGTCTATGCAGGCGTATTGGCGCTGGCGAAGACGCCTGCCGCCGACGCCGCCGACCGACTCGCCGTCCAGGAGCAGGTGCTCACCGCTCGCGTCGTGGCCCGTCCGGTGCATCCCAGCGGCGCGGACTTCGACCGCTCCGTGGCCGCCACCATCGAGGAAATCCGCAATTCGGATCCGGCCTCATTCGACCGGAGCCCGGAACGGGCCCGCAAGCGGATCGTGGCGCAGCGGGTGCACGAATGGCACACGGTGACCGCGGAAGTCGTCTCGAGCTATCTGTTCACGGGACTCGACAAGCAAGCCATCCGGGCGCCCGTCGTGCAGTTGCGGCTCGAACCCTTCGCCGACAACTCCTCCATCGCCCGGGCCGACGTTCGATTCGCGCTCTGGCTCAATGAGCGACCGTTCCCGATCCGTGGCGGCGAGCACGCAGCCTACACCTTTTCCACGGGGCTGACGCACACGATCGACCTGCCGACTGAGGCGATTGCCGACGACGGCACGCTGCGGGTTACGATCGCCAACCAAAACCTCGTCATGCCGGGGGAGCAACGGCCCACGAGCATCTCGTTCACGCCGGGGGAGGGGCTGGAGGTGATGTACCGGGCCGGCAGCTTTGGCGGCAACTTCGTCCGGGGGCTGCTTGTGATGTGGGCAAAGCTGGTGCTCTTGGCGGCGGCAGCGCTGGCGGCCGCCGCCTGGCTCGGCTTCCCCACGGCGTTGCTGGCCAGCCTGATGGTCTACGTCACTGCGGCCGCCAGCGGCTTCTTTGCAGACGCGATCGACATCTACACGGGGCTCGACCGCAAGAACGACACGCTCATGGACATGCTGCGGCTGCGGCTGAGCATGCTCGTCGAACGCATCGTGAAGGTCGAGTGGTGGGAGCTCATCAAGACATTCGGCGCCTACTGTGCCGACGCCTTTCTGGCGGTGATTCCGTCCTTCGGAACCCAAGACGCGATCGCGCAGCTCGCCACCGGCCGCCTGGTGCCCCTGGCGGAGGTCGCTTCCGGATTGCTCTTCCTAGCGGTCGCCTACCCGCTTGCCCTGCTCGCCCTCGGGTGGGTGCTGCTCGAGCGGCGAGATCTTGTGAGCAGTGCATCATGAGTGATCGGACGACCACCACCATCGCCACTGTCGTTCTTGTCGCCTGCCTCGCCGGGGCGGCGGCTGTCGCCGGCGCCGTGCAGAAGCAGCGAGAGGAGCTTGAGCTGGTTGTGAAGATGGAGGGCATCAGGGGCATGCCACCCCACGTCGCCATCGTGACGGCAGCCCTGGGCACGTTTCGGGGTCTGGCGGTGGACGTGCTCTGGGCGCGGGCCGACCACTTGCAGACGGAGGGGGATTTTTACGAGGCGCAAACGCTTGCGCAGTGGATCACCATGCTCCAGCCGCGGTTTCAGAAAGTCTGGGGCTTCCAGGCCTGGAACCTTTCTTGGAATATCGCCGCCGCAACCCAGGTGCCAGCGGAACGGTGGGGCTGGGTGAGTCGGGGCATTGATCTCTTGCGGTCACGGGGCATCCCGCTCAATCCCAAGGCGTCCAGCCTCTACTTCGACCTGGCCTGGATTTTCCAGGGCAAGATTGCGCGGATCGGGGACAAGGATCACTGGTATTACAAGGCGCGGCTGGCCGCCGAGATGCAGGAAGTCGTCGGCAATATCGTCGCCGGCCGCACGACCCCCGAGGCGCTCGCCCGCTTCCGTCGGATCGTCGATGCCCCGCGGACGCTCGACGAACTCACAGCCGCGACGCCCGCGGTACAACGCGCGCTCGACGCCGTTCGGACGGCGGGGCTCGAGCCCGACGAAGGCCTCTTACGGATGCTTGGCAGAGTCATGATGCGGTTCACTTCACTTGACGCCAAGGTGCTCGGCGATGTGGCCCTTCCGCCGGGGACAAACCGGGAGCTTGTCGAGGTACTCCGGCAGGATCCCGAGCTTGCCTCACTCGTTCTTGAACAACTCGTGCCCCACCTGCAGCGACGGGTTCTCGAAGACCACTACCGCATGGAGCCCGCCAAGATGCTCGAGGTCATGAAAACCTACGGGCCGCTCGACTGGCGGCATCCGCAGTCCCATGGCATCTACTGGTCGGAGCAGGGGGTCGCCGTGTCGCGGTCGCTCGCGCAGCGCGAGGACACCAACGAACTGATGCTCGTCCGAGGCCGCCTGATGATGCTCCTCGACCTGATGCGCACCGGCCGGGTGGAATACGACCCAGTCACCAACCGGGTCGACCTCCTGGCCGATCCGCGGTTCGCCCGCAGCTTCGAGCAGGCCATCCAGGAGGCCTTCGCCCTCATCGCCTCCGACGAGGGCGTCACCGCCGGAGAATTCGGGACAGCCGAGGAGTCGGACCTGTTTGCCACCTACGAGCGATTCCTCGATCTGGCGACGACACTCTCCTATCTCTACGGGGATCAGCCCGAGGCAGAGCGCTACTTCACGCTTCTCAAGGACCTTGCCGAGCGGCAGGGCTTCGGCGACGAGCCGGCTTTTTCCGACACCGTGGAAAACTTTGTGGCCATCCGCTTTGCCGGCATGGCCAACGTCAATCCCACCGACCTGCGGCAGCTGCTCGACGCCCTGCTTCGCCGCGGCCTGCTCGAGGGCCTGGCCAAGGGTGACACGCGGATCTTCGGCCGCTTCCTCCGTATCGCCCGGACCGCCTACGACAGGCGGTATGCCGCGGCCCAGCGGGGCGAGGCGTTTGTGCTTGACGAAACGAAGCTGCTGCCGTTTCCGAAGCTGGTCGACAACTCCTTCGACGCCTGCATGCGGCAGGCGTCCGTACCGCTCCTGACACGGGCCCGCATCTGGGCGTGGGCGCCTGAGCACATCCGCCAGTCCGCGGCCGCCTCCCTTGTCGAATCGCTGCGGGCTGAGGCGACGGCCGCCGGCCTTGACGCGGACGTCTCCTTCCCGGCGCCTCCGCGGCCCGAGCCGGCTGCCAAGCAGCCGGCCGATGCGGCCGACACTCCATCCGCCAGCGAGGCCGACGATGGCGGCGCCTGACCGCCGCGGACAGGCCGTGCTGCCCGACGGCCCGCGGCCGGCCGCACACGTCTGCGCTGCCCCCGACATCTGGCTGCTCGCCGCCGCCTTCATGGGCTCATTGTGCCTGTTTCTCCTCGAGCTTTTTGCCGGGAAGTTTCTGCTGCCACGGTTCGGCGGGGCACCGGCGGTGTGGGTGTCGTGCCTGGCGTTCTTCCAGGTCGCCCTGGTGGCGGGCTACTTCTTCGCCGACCGCGTCGGCCGGATCTCGGCCCCACGGATCCAGTTCACCGTTATCGGAGGCTTGTTTGCCATCACCGCCCTGGCCACCTTCGTGATCGCCCACCGGCCAGAGATGCTGGCGATCGGCGACGGTGTCGCGCGGGCCATCGCCGTACCATTGGTTCTGACCTGCACGGTCGGCCCCACATTCTTCACGCTGGCGATGCTGGCGCCGCTCCTCGGCCACTGGCACGCGCAACAGGGCCGGCACGATCGTGGTGGCGGTCCCGACACCGGCGACGTCGCGTACCGGTTGTACGCGGCCAGCAACGCGGGCAGTTTCCTGGCGCTGGTGGCCTATCCGCTCGTGATCGAGAACGTGGCCGGCCTGTCGCGACAGACGGAGATCATCGCCGGCCTGTTCCTGCTCGTTGCCGGGCTCACGCTTACGGCGGGCTGGCGACTGACGCGGCACGCACCACGATCGACCCATGAACAGGCAATGCGATCCGAGCCAGCAGTGGGATGGCGCCGCTGGCTGCGCTGGGCCTTCCTGGCGGCCATTCCGGCGTCTTGGCTCTCGAGCATCACGACCTACGCGACCGCCGAAGTCGCCCCCATCCCCCTGCTCTGGATCGTGCCGCTGGCCATCTACCTCGCCAGTTTCGTCGTCGTGTTTGCCGCCAATGGCCGCGGCCTGCGTCGGTTCGAACCCACGCTTGCCATCGCGGCGATTGGCGCCACCGCCTGGCTTCTCGGCGGCAACGTCCGTGAGCCGACCTGGGCGGTCCTTGTCGGCCACTGCATCGCCTTCTTCACGATCTGCGTCGCCTTGCACGGGTTGCTTGTCGACTCCCGCCCGCCCGCCGCCCAACTGACGGTCTTTTCCCTGGCGATGGCCACGGGCGGGGCGCTGGGTGGGCTCTTTAACGCCCTGGTGGCGCCGTTGCTCTTCGACGCGCACCACGAGTTTCCCCTGGTGGTCGCCGTCGCTGCGGGCGTGATTCCTGCAGCGGCCCGCGGTTGGGCGCTGCGACCGCGACTGTCGGCCGCGGTCGCTGCCGCCGCCGCCATGGCCGCGGCCGCCGGCATGGTGCCGGGCCTGCCTCCAAGTCGCTCTCTCTGGCTCGTCGCAATCGGTGCCGCGGTCTTGGTCGCGCTGTTCGCGGTCGACCGCCGGGAGCGGGCGGTAAGTCTCGCCCTCGTGTTGCTGGCCGCCTTCTGGATGATCGAACAGGAGCGGCAGGTGCTGTACCGGACGCGGACGTTCTTCGGGGTCC
>CANHCU010000128.1 GCA_947459185.1 Planctomycetaceae bacterium
ATGTCGGGCAACCAGAGTTCGATTCCACTCGTCGGCTCTCCGTTTAAGTTTGCCCAGTACGGCGACAGCGGCGCCTGGCTGAGCGAACTGCTCCCACACACGGCGAAGATCGCCGACAAGCTCTGCTTCATCCGCACGATGCACACGGAAAGCATCAACCACGGTCCGGGCGTGACGTTCATGCAGAGCGGCTCGCAGATTCCGGGCCGACCGAGCATCGGAGCCTGGCTCGACTACGGCCTCGGTAACGCCCACGACGACCTGCCGTCGTTCGTGGTATTGCTCACGAAAAATAAGGGCGGTCAGCCGCTGATGTCGCATCTCTGGGGCGCGGGCTTTCTGCCGACGAAGCACCAGGCGGTGCGGTTTCGTTCCGGTGGCGACCCGGTGCTCTACGTCAACAACCCGGCGGGCGTGTCGCCGGAGAACCGCCGACAGCTTCTCGACGGCCTGCGGCAGCTGCACGAGCATGAGTTTGCCAGCATCCCCGACGCCGAGATCACCGCGCGAATCGCCAATTACGAGATGGCCTTCCGCATGCAGTCGAGCGTGCCGGAGGTGACCGACTTCTCCGACGAGCCGGCCCACGTGCTGGAGCAATATGGCCCCGACGCAAAGGACCCGGGCACCTTTGCAGCCAACTGCGTGCTCGCCCGGCGGCTGGCCGAGCGGGGCGTGCGGTTCATCCAGCTCTACCATCAGGACTGGGACCATCACGGCGGCCTGAAGGGGGGCATCAAGCGGGAGTGCCAGCAGACCGACCAACCAGCGGCGGCGCTCGTGCAGGATCTGGCCGACCGCGGCATGCTCGACGACACGCTCGTGATCTGGGGGGGCGAATTCGGCCGCACGAACTATTGCCAGGGGCTCTATCAGCCGGGCAACGACTTCGGCCGCGACCATCATCCGCGGTGCTTCACCACGTGGATGGCGGGCGGCGGCACCAAGCCGGGCACGACCTACGGCGAGACCTGCGAATACGGCTACAACATCGTCAAGGACGGCGTGCACGTGCACGATTTCCACGCGACGCTCCTGCACCTGCTCGGCATCGACCACGAGCGGCTCACCTACAAGTTCCAGGGCCGCCGCTACCGGCTCACCGACGTGCACGGCAAGATCGTGAAGGGCATTCTGGCGTAGACACCTGCCGCGTGGCGGGGCGATTCCGTCCAAGCCCGCAGCCATCCAAGCCCGCAGCGCAAGCAAGGGAATACGGGTGACTTCCCGACATACGACGCGGCCTCCCTCGCTGGCGCGTCGGGCTTCGATGGGGAAGGCAACAGGGCGAAATCGCTCGCGTCGACTTTGTCAGTCGTGCGACCAAAAGTCGACCACGCAGACCTTGTCAACGTGGGGACCTACGATCGCGACGAAATCCTTGTGGGCCGGGTGCGGCAGATAGGCGTCGCGGTCGGCCTCCGACTTGAACGTCACGAGGAAGCAGTGTGTCAGCCCCTGCGACTTCCCCTCGGGCGACACGTCGGTGCCCCATTCGAAGCCGGCAATCTCCTTGATCTTCGCTGGCAGGCCACGGAAGGCTGCGACGATCCTCGCGACGTCCGCCTCGGTGGAAGTGTCTTTGAACTTGAAGAGCACGACGTGACGGAGCGTGCGGGTCTTCTCCGCGGTGGGGTCAGCGGCCAACGAATGGCCGGCAGCCAGAATCATGATCACGAACGAACTCAGCAGCGTGGCAAGCAGGCGTGACATCGTGGCACCCTTCGTGGTGTGAGGGAAAAAGCCGCTGCACCCCGCGGGTCGCAGCGGCAACAGTTTATCGCTATTTGACCGACGTATCCATGCAAGCCCGAAGCGCGAGCGAGAGGAATCCGCGACGCGTTGTTATGAGGCAGCCCGTATTCCCTTGCTTGCGCTGCGGGCTTGAATGCGGAGAGGGCTTTTCGAAGGTCTACGATAGATCGGTGACATACAGCGCGATCGCGGCGGTCATCAACAGGGCCGCGGCCAGCCTCCGTAGGAGCGTGGCCCGATCGACCCGCTGCTCCAGTTCGTGCCAGCCCAGGTGGGCCAGTGCTGCGCCGATCGCGACCGACATGACGCCCCGCGTCGATTGCAGAATGTTGCCAAAGACGATGCCCACGAGGCCGAAGCAGCAGTAGAGGCCGGCCATCGACAACAGCCACGCGGAGGCATACTGGACCGCAGCCAGCCAGTCGCCCCGCATGTAGGGACGCAGGCCCACCACCAGTGGCGCAAACATCAGTCCGCAGAGGCCGTAGGTGAGTGCCATCGCCAGCCCACCGGCATGCAACCGGCTGATCTCACCGCCCGATTCCATGGCCCCGGCCTGCAACCCGTCGATGAGACGCACGATAAAAATGTCGGAGATCGCGAAGCAGAGGCAGCACGACAGCACGAAGCCAAACGCCCTCGCTGGTACCGCCCCCCTGCCCACCTGCAGCATCGCCGCAGCCGCGACGCTCAGCGCCACCGCCAGCCACTGCCGCATGTCGAGGACGTGTCCCAGCACGAACGACACAATCCCCGCGAGCATCACGATCTTCAGGCCCAAGAGCGGCGCGATCCGCGACGCCTCCACCCGCTTGAGGGCGGCAAACAGGGAAGACTGACCGAGGAGGTAGAGGCCGACCGAGAGGGCCAGCGGGACGGCGAACAGCCTCACGGGGGGCGACGCGGCGGGCCAGGCGGCCCAGGTGAGCGGAATGCACACGGCGGCCATGAGCAGGTGCGACACCGCGAGCAGCCTGAGGGCCGACTTCGTCCGTCCCAGGGCCCGCTGGCCGAGGCCGTAGTGCCGGGAGATGAGATACGAGACCGCGCTGAAGACCGCGGCGGCCAGGCCGGCGGCGACGCCCAGTCCCAGATCGGTCATGCCAGGAACTGTCATACACGAACGGTCATCGCCAGGGTGCTCATGCTCGGTGCTCTGCAGCGACCACTCTACGACGCCGTCAGAATCCCTGCATCCGCCACAGCCCGCACGGCCGCCCCAGCAGGGTGATGCTCGGCCCGAGGCTGTCGCCGCCGTGCCGCAAACCGGCCTGTAGAGTTTGAACGGACCTCCGCGTTTGGAAGGAAAGGACTCCCAGATGGCCTTCGTCGATCGTTCTCTTGCGTCCGCGATTGCGGCCCGCCATGCGGCGGCGACCCCCTCCCCCTTAACTGGGAAGTTTGGCCCCGGAAAGTTCCCTGCAGGGAAGTTCGGCGATGGGAGGTTTGACGGTGCAACTCGAACCGGTGTCGCTCCCGTGGCCATGCCCGACGAGGCCAATGCAGAACCAGCCATCCTTTCCCGCAACCGCTTTCGCGATCTGACGGCGCTGGCGCTTCTCGCCGGCTGCCTCTTCCTGGTCGCAGCCCTGGCCACGTTCGACCCCGCCGATCCACCCGTCTCCTACGGCTTTCCGCCCCATGCGCGGGCGACCAACGCCTGCGGCTTTCTGGGGGCTGCCGTGGCCAGTGGACTCTACGAATGGTTCGGTCTCGGCGCGTGGCTGGCAGTCGCGGCTGTGGCGGGCATTGACCTGATGCTGCTCCGCCGCAGGGCCATGCCAGATCTTCCACTCCGGACAGCCGGCGGCATCGTGGCTCTGGTTGGTGTCTGCACGCTGCTGGCGATGTTTCAGCCCGATTGGATCGCCCGGCCCATCTGGGGCCCGGGCGGTCATGCGGGCGCCATCGGCCGGCATTTTTCTGAGGGCTATTTCGCGAAGACGGGCGCTGCCATCGTCGTGACCGCGATCACGGGGGCCGGCCTGTTTCTCGCCTGCGACACGCTCGTGCTCCGCGCTGTGAGCGGCATGACCGCTGCCCTGCTGGGCATCATCACCGCCTTCGTGGCCGGCGTGTTTCACATCGGTGCCCGGATCGGTTCGTGTTCCCGCGCCGAGGACGTCTCCGACGAAGCCACCGCTGACGTCGCCGCGGCATTTCCCGGCCTGCGGCTTCGCACCGCCAGCAACAGCGACGCTGCCGATGACGAGGACGACGCCGATCTGGAAGACGATTCCGAGCCTGCAATTCGCGTCCGCCGCCGCGAGAAGCCGGTGGTCGCTGAGAAGATCGCGGTCGAAGAAGAGGAGGATCTGCTCGAAGATTCCGTCGAGGAGTCGGATGAGGACGCTGCCAACGAGGAAGAACTCGAACCCGCCGAGGAGCCGCGTCCCGCCGTGCCGATCAAGTCGCTGGCCAGCCGCCGCCGGAAGCCGGAGGCGATCCAGATGGCCCCTGATCCGACGGCCGACTACGAGCTGCCGTCGCTCGAACTGCTGCTGCCGGCTGAACAACTGCAACTCGACGAGCAGGAACAGGAGGTCCGCGATCGGGCTCGCGTGCTCGAGAAGACGTTTGCCGACTTCGGCTTCAAGGTTCGTGTCGTCGAGATCGAGACCGGTCCGGTCATTTCCCAATACGAGATCGAACTGGAGGCCGGCCTCCGTCTGGCGAAGATCGCCAATCTCGCCGACGACCTTGCCATCGCCCTGAGGGTGCCGAGCGTGCGAATCGTGGCCCCGATTCCGGGCAAGAACTCGGTGGGCATCGAGGTGCCAAACACAACCCGCCAGATGGTCCGCCTCCGCGAGGTGATCGAGGAGACGCAGGCAAAGAGCCGCACCATGAAGATCCCGCTCTACTTCGGCAAGGACGTGGCGGGCAATCCGATGGTCTTCGACATGGCGAGCCTGCCCCACCTGCTCATCGCCGGCCGCACCGGCACGGGTAAGAGCGTCTGCTTAAACTCGATCATCGTCTCGATGTTGATGACGCGCCGGCCCGACGAGGTGCGGATGCTGATGATCGACCCGAAGATGGTCGAACTGACGCCCTACAAGGCGCTGCCGCATCTCATGCATCCGGTGGTGACCGACATGAAGAAGGCGGAGGCGATCCTCGCCTGGGCCGTGGACAAGATGGAAGAGCGGTATGCCATGCTCGCCAAGGTGGGCGTGCGGCATCTCTCGCAATACAACCAGCTGGGCCGCGAGGAGCTGCTCAAACGTTTCAATCCGGAGACCGACGAAGAGGCTGCCGCCATTCCCACGACCATGCCCTACATCGTGATGATCGCCGACGAGATCGCCGACATGATGATGACCGCCGGCAAGGAGATCGAGCAGCACATCATCCGTCTGGCCCAGAAGAGCCGGGCGGTGGGCATCCACCTGATTCTTGCCACGCAGAAGCCGACGGTGGACGTGATCACGGGCCTCATCAAGAGTAACCTGCCGGCACGCATCGCCTTCCAGGTGGCCAGCCGCACCGACAGCCGCGTCGTGCTCGACGAGTGCGGTGCGGAACGGCTGCTCGGCAACGGTGACATGCTCTTCCTCTCCCCGGGCACAAGCCAGATTCTGCGTGGCCAGGGCACCTATCTTTCGGACGAGGAAATCGGCCGCGTGATGGCCGCGATCGGCACGACCGAGCCGCAGTATGCCGCCGAGCTTGTAAACCTCCAGCCGGCTCCGTCGGGCGATGCGCCGAAGGGCTCTGCCGGCAAGGACCGCGACGAAATGTACGAGGCCGCCGTCGAGGTGGTGATCCGCGAGGGCCGTGGCAGTGTGTCGCTCCTGCAACGGGCGCTGGGCGTGGGCTATGGCCGCGGCGCCCGGCTAATCGACTTCATGGCGGAGGACGGCGTGGTCGGCCAGTATGCCGGATCACAGGCCCGCGAGGTGCTGCTCACGATGGAACAGTGGGCCGAGCGAAACGGCACGACGGCCCCCGCTCCGGACCCGGCCCCCCGGCGACTGAAGATCCAGCCCCATGCCAAGGTCGTGGAACAGTTCGAGGAGATCGAGGAGGACGACGAAGAGGCTGCCGATCGTGAGGAGGCCTTCGCTCGTCTTGACGATGAGGACGACTCGGACGACGGCGACGGCGACGAAGAGGAAGTCGATGAGGACGAGAGCTACGAGGAGGCTGACGAGGACGATGGCGGGTATGAGGACGCCGAAGACGATGACGATTCCGACGAGGCCTCTGACGATGACGACGCCTGATCCATGAATCAACAGCCCACGGACACCGGCTCATTTTCGCGGTTCGTCTGGCAGCGCAGTGCCGCGGCCGTGCCCTATCACGGGCTGATGATCTTCGCCGGCCAGATTCTGTTGGTGCTGCTCGTGCCTCTGGTCGACCGGGGTGAGCAGTCAACCCCGCTCCTGATCGGGTTGGCGGCGGTCTCAATGGCCCTGGTGACGCTCGGCCTGCTTGGATACCGACGGCTGTCTCTGGTCATGGGCGTCAGCGCCGCGTTGGCATTTCTCTGGGCGCAGTCGTTCCCGGAAGCGAGCTTTCGTGGACGCGGGCCTGCGATAGCGGTACTGGTGATCGCGTACAGTGTGACGGTCTACCTGAGCGTCGACTACGCATTCAATGCCGAGATGCGGCCATCGCAGCGGATTCTCTGCGGAGCCGCCAGCTTCGTGATGCTGGGATTCCTTTTCACCGCGATGCACGGCGTCATCGCTTCCCTCGGACTCGGCACGTACCGCCTTGCGGAAAACCTCGAGGGTGACCGAGCACCGCGGTGGGTCGACTTTCTCTGGCTCAGCTTTTCTACACTCACCACGGCTGGTTTCGGAGACATGGCGACCGTGGGCTCCTGGCCCTGCGCGATCGCGACGCTGGAAGGCCTCTGCGGCATTCTCTATCCGGCTACGCTGATCGCCCGGATCGCCTCGCTGCCCGCAGCCGGGGAATCGGGGAAGTGCTGGTAGCCCCGGCGAATCGCATTCCGGCTGGCTATACTCGGCTTTTCGAGGGCAGCCGGTCCGCAGCAGAGGACGACACCAGTGCGCACGATCGAAATCTACGACACGACACTCCGCGACGGCTCGCAGGGCGAGGGCGTGAACTTTTCGCTCGAGGACAAGCTTGCCATCACCAGGCGTCTCGACGAGGCCGGCATCGACTTCATCGAAGGCGGCTATCCCCTCTCGAATCCCAAAGACGCACAGTATTTCGACCGGGTCCGCGAGCTCACGCTCCGCCATTCGCGGATCTGCGCCTTTGGCATGACCCGTCGCCGCGGGATGACGGCCGCCGAAGACCCGGGCATGAAGGCCCTGCTCGATGCCGGGACGAGCGTGGTCACGATCGTCGGCAAGACCTCCGCCTTCCATGTCACCGAGGTGCTCGGCGTTTCACGCGAGGAAAACCTCGCCATGATCTTCGACACGGTTCGCTTCCTCACGGAGTCTGGCCGCGAGGTGTTTTATGACGCCGAGCACTTCTTCGACGGCTGGAAGCTCGACCGCGACTACTCGGCCGAGACGATTGCTGCGGCGGCCCGGGCCGGCGCCACGCGGATCGTGCTCTGCGATACCAACGGTGGCACGCTTCCCGACGAGATCGCGAGGCTGGTTGCGGAGGCGGCTGCGGCCCTGAACGCCGCGGGCGTAAGCGTGCGTCTCGCCATCCATTGCCACAACGACTGCGACGTCGCCATCGCCAATTCCCTGTCAGCCGTCGCCGCCGGCGCCGTGCAGGTACAAGGCACGATCAACGGCATCGGCGAGCGGTGCGGCAACGCTGACCTGATCTCGGTGGTCGCGAACCTCGCGATCAAACTGCCGGGCTACACCGTGCTCAGTGGTGGCACAGGGGCCGCCGGCACGAGCCATCTCACCGAGCTCTCTCGGTTCGTCTACGAGACGGCGAACATGAGTTACCGGCCCGGCCAGCCGTTCGTTGGCACAAGCGCGTTCGCCCACAAGGGAGGCATGCATGTGCATGCGATCGCGAAGGCGACCGAGTCGTACGAGCACATTCCGCCGGAGATGGTCGGCAATTCTCGGCGGATCCTCGTCAGCGAGCTGTCGGGCCGGTCCAACATCGCCGCGCTCGTGAGTAGGCCCGACGTGAAGAGTGATCGGGCGTTGCTTGACCGCGTGTTGGCTGAGGTCTGCCGGCTCGAAAACGAGGGCTGGCAGTTCGAGGCTGCTGGGGCATCGTTCGACCTGCTGGTGGACCGGATCGCGGGAACGTTTACGCCGGCCTTTGAAAAGCTCGCCTACAACGTGGCGGTCGAGAGCCGTGCCGGCGACGACGTGCAGACCGAGGCGACGGTGAAGCTCGCCGTCAACGGCGTGCAGCGGCATGAGGTCGCCGAGGGGGACGGCCCGGTGAACGCCCTCGACGCCGCGCTTCGCAAGGCACTCTCCGAGGTCTACCCCGCCCTCTCGCAGATGCACTTGCTTGACTACAAGGTCCGCGTGATCAACGCGCAGGAGGGGACGGCCGCGAAGGTTCGCGTGTCGATCGAAAGCACCGACGGCGACGCTGTCTGGGGCACGGTCGGCGTGAGCGAAAACGTCATCGAAGCGAGCTGGCTCGCGCTCGCCGACTCGTTCCACCACTTCCTGGGACGTGCCGCAGTGTAAGGGTGAAGGCTACCGCAGTGCTTCCCGTGGCGGCACGTTGTGAATGTGTCCTTACCCCCGGCAGGAATCGTTCAATCGCAGTGCCGCCCGAGACAACCATCGGTTTCGGCAAGTCACTTCGCTCAATCCGTCCCTATTTCAAGGCAGGCCGTGGGCTATTGTGGGAAGGCCCGCCCCGCCATTGAGCATGTCATCCCAAGGAGATATCCCATGAAGATCGCGTTTCTCGGCACAGGGTTGATGGGCAGCGGGTTCGTCCGTCGGCTGCTGGCGCAGGGGCACACGGTGCACGTGTGGAACCGTTCGCCAGCGTCGGCGATGGCGCTGGAGGCCAATGGTGCCAAGGCCTTTGCCGCCTCCGCCGACGCGGTGGCGGGAGTCGAGCGGGTGCACCTGTCGCTGGCTGACGACGCTTCGGTCGATGCGGTGCTCGAGCCGCTCGCCGACTTCATTCCCGCATCGTGCTGGATCATCGACCACACGACGACCACGCCGAGTGCGACCGGTAAGCGTGCCCGACGCTGGGCGGAAATGGGGCGGGTGTACCTCCACGCGCCGGTGTTCATGGGGCCGGTCAATGCGGCGGAGGGCACTGGCGTGATGCTCGTGTCTGGAGACCCCGAGCAGTGCGCGAGGGTACTGCCGGAACTTGAGCGGATGACCGGCAAGGTGTTCCAGCTTGGGTCGCAGCCGGAACGGGCGGCGGCATTCAAGCTGTTTGGCAATCTCGCGTTTCTGGGGATGTAGGAGGAGATCCACCGTGTCGTTCATGTTATCTCCGTGGTGTAGTTGGTCGGTGTTTTAGCAGTGGCAACTGATCGAGCAGACCCTCGCAATAGTCCCACTGATCCAGCGTCTCTTTCCATGCACTGGGGATTGCATCGACCCCTTTATAGGCACCCAATACCATTCCGATTGCAATGCTCCGTGACGCATTATCGCCACCCACCATTGCATTGGCTTGAAGCGCTTTCTTTAGTCCGTCTTCTCGGTTTGCGTACTTGAGAATGAAGTAGAGTGCGCCTGGAAGCGTCCCCTCGGTTGGGCTGGCTTTACCGACTTTGATCGGTTCAGAGCGGCCGATATCCCACAGTCTCGCCATGCTCGTGAGGGCGAGATCATCCGAGAAAGCCTCTTGAGACAGTGCCGAGCTAGGATCCGCCTCTTCTGCACATTTCGCAATAGCTTGAGCCGCTTTATGCTCGAAAAACCCCCCCATGAAGGATGCTACGCTTTCAATCGCGTCGAAAGGGGTGGCACCATTCATAACTCGGTGGGTGACGCGGGCAAAAAACTCACCTCCGCCTAATGCGTGAGTGTCTCTATGGGTGAACATTGTTTTTCTTGCCGCGTCCACCAATTCCTCTTCAGTGTCATAGTAGGCATGGGCCGCAACATGGCGGATAGCCATCGCGTTCGAGATGCCGCCGAGATATTCAACCCGGGTTCCTCTTTTGACTTGCGCATACGTCTCTTGAGTCATGGTGCAAATCCATGAACCCCAGCCATTCTCAAGACGATTCATCCAATGCGGAATCATCGCTGCAACGCTCAAGGCTCTCGGGGGGTCGGAGGTAGCCGCCAAATGCTCTAAAACGAGGATGTTGTAATCACCATAGTCGGTGGTTCCCCCGGCCTTTTTGCCCGGATGATAATTGCGCTCACCCCATCCGATTCCATGGGTGTGGCCGCCCATCATTTCACCGGGCGACATGAACGTGTCTATCGGCTTATTGCCATAGGCCTTAA
>CANHCU010000129.1 GCA_947459185.1 Planctomycetaceae bacterium
ACTGCGCTCCGGCATCCTGCCTGCGCTGGTCAGCAACGCCGGCTCTCGGGACACGGGCAGCCCCTCACGGATTGCATGGCAGGATGCCATGCGCAGCACCAGCGACCTGCGGTCGCCAAGAAAAAATCGCACGATGCGATGTTTTTCGTGAATACAGCGAACGTCCGGCGACGGGGCACGGGCAGCCCCGAACCGTGGCCGGCTAACGGCTGCCGTTCGATTCTGTGGCGTGGGCGTGGGCGTGGGTGTGGGCGTGCGATGACCGCTCCATCACCGTGATTCCCCAGGCGATCGCCAGGCCGAGTGCCAGGCTCATGGTCAGCAGCACGCGGTCGTGGCTGTGAAACTGCACCTCGGGCAGGAGGTCGGCGGCCGCGATGCACAGGAAGGCGCCGGCCGCCAAGGCCATCGCCACGCCGATGATCGTCTCCTGATGGCCACCGAACACCCGCAGGCTGGCGAGAAACGCAACAGCACCGAGTGGCACGACGAGGGCATAGAGGCCGTTGGCAATGCTGCGGCCGCGGCTGGACACGCCGGCGTTCAGCATCAGTGTGCCGATGATGGCGGCGTCGAACGGCTTGTGCAGCAACACGGCCAGGAACGTTGCGAACCCCGCCAGCCAGCCCGCGCCGTGATCGGCGTCGGCCCGCACGGAAGCGGCCAGCGCCGCGCCGTCGGCAAGACTGTGGAGCGCGAGCCCGGCAAACGCGCCGCACCAGGCCCAGCGACCGCCGGCCGACACCGCATGAGTGTGACCGTGATCGTGCCCGCAGTCGTGGCCGCTCTCCCCGCCATCGGCATTGTGGTGCGAGTGCCCGTGAAACGCCCGTTCGAGCAGGAACATCAGGAAGAACCCGGCCAGCACCCAGATCATCGTCGTGTCGATCTGGCGGTCGAGTTGGAGAAAGGCGTGTGGCAGTAGGTGCAGGAGCCCGACGCCGAGCAGCACGCCGCCGGTCAGGGAGAGCAGGACCTGCATTCGGCGGTGCCCCATGGAAAGAAACGACAGCGACGACCCACCGGCATAGGCCGCACCGGCCACCACGGCCAGTTGCATGGCCAGCGTCAGGAACGGCATGTGGCTGGGTGATGTCGCAGCCAGGAGAGGTTGCATGGGGGCGGCTCGGTGGGAATGGGGAAGCCCACCATGATCACGCGGGGCGGCCCGCAGGGCAAGCGGCCATCGTGACCACGCTATCGGCGGTAATTGTAGGGGGCGGGCATGGTCTGGTACGACCGCGCCTGCTCCATCTGCTGTCGGGCCATCGACATCCGCTCCGTGCGGGCGGCATCCGAGGCGGCAATCAGCCCCAGGGCGATGAGCAGCACGTAGGCCACGATGTTGGACCAGAGGACCGGGCCGTGGAATTTGAGCGCGGTGCCGAACGCCTTCTTCACCTTGGTGCCGAACAGGCCGAGCCTGACGCTCCAGATCTCATCGAGCACGAGGTGCGTCAGAAAGCCGAGCACCACCCCGCCGGAGATGAAATACCTCCGCATCGGGTCATCGTGGCTGAAGGTCAGGAAGGTGAGCTGGCCCGCAATCGCCGCGGCCGGCAGACTGTGAAACATGCCGCGGTGGACGGAATAGTGCTCGAGCAGCCAGGTCACGCCGAACCGGATCAACGCGTAGACCGCTGCACCGGCGAGGATGATCGCCTCCATCGGCAGGCCCATCTGATAGAAGCGTTGCAGGAGCAGCATCGGCGCGATGGCGGCGGCAAACGCCACGCTTTCCCGCATGGGAACACCGGGCCCGCTATCGAGATCGGGCAGCATGCCGGCCACGGCACAGACGGTGCCTCCGAGCAGGCAGGTGACCGGAGGCATCCCGCCTACATACCACGCAGCGGCGGCGTAGCCGACGCCTACGATAGTCGAACCGGTGATGTGCGCCTGGAATCCGGGCACTGCGAACCCCCGCCAAAGTCCTGCCTACCCGCCTGCGCCTGGGAGCGACCACATGCGCACGCCATGCCGGCGCGACCGCCCACCAAGGCGGTCAGCACAAACACTCAAGCCTTATCGACATTGGAAGCATCGGCACGTTTGGAGATTCAGCGTCGGCTGCGCGGTCGGCGGCCCCCCTGCACTGCTCGCTGGAAAAGATCACGCATTCGGCATAGATCGCCAGTTACAGGGGGGTAGCGATGAGTGCATCGCTTGCGCGGTCGGCGTCGTAAGGGCAATCTGGAGTGCTTAGGAAGCCTGGGAATCCTGCCGTTGTTTGAATTGCCTGCCTGCGTGGCTTGGGGTGTATGGAGAGTATTTATCGCATGCGGCTTTCTTGCCGCGGTTTGGACTTCGCTCCCGGTCGGGGCAATCCCTACACTCCACCACTCCATGGCTCGGAGGCATTCCGACAAAGCTGGTCACTGATCACTGGAGGCTGGAGTGGCTCTCGAAGGTTATGACCTCGTCATGCTCGGCATTCTCGCTGGGGCCGCGCTGCTCGGCTATTTCAAGGGCATGGTCTGGCAACTCGCCTGGATCGCCGGCATCGTGGCCAGCAGCTATGTCTCCTTTCGCTTCGGCGGCATGCTCGCACCGTTCTTTGGCACCCAGGCGCCGTGGAACCGTTTCGCAGCCATGCTGGCCGTCTATGTCGGCACGTCCCTGGCGGTCTGGCTCGTGTTCCGCGTGATTTCGGGAGCCATCAACGCGGTGCATCTTTCCGCGTTCGATCACCAGCTCGGCCTGCTTCTGGGCCTTGCGAAGGGTGCACTCCTCTGCGTCGTGGTGACGTTTTTCAGCGTGATCCTTGCCCCAGCCTATCGGCACCAGATCGTGGCCAGTCGTAGTGGGCGACTCGTGGCGGACCTGATCGTCCGCGCCGACACCTACCTTCCCAAAGAGATCCACGACACGGTTGACCCGTTCGTGAAGCAGTTCGAGAAACAGTTCGAGCCCTCGATGAACATGCCGGGCGCCGCAGCCGGGCAGCCGTCGGCGGTTGCTGGTCAGCCATCACCCCTGCAGGCCATGTGGGACGGCGTCACGTCGGCGGCGGCGTGGGCAGGAACGGAGCAGGGGGGGGCTGCCGGGCAGGGGGCGATGCAGGCCGGCGGCGTGCTGCCGGCGGGCTCTGCCTGGTTCGTGCCACGGTCGGCGGGCCCGGTCCAGGAGGCTGCCGGCCAACAACGCTACGCAGCGCCAACGGCGGCCCCGGACGTGCCTCCCGGGAATGGATTCACATCGCCGCAACGCTTTGCGCCGCCCTCAGCCGCCGCACCGATGCCCGCTACCCAGCCGTTTGCACAGCAGCGATTCGTCCCACAGCCACAGCCCTTCGCGCAGCAGCCACAGCCGCCGCAGCGCTATCCGGTTGGCGCCCAATCACCGCTTCCGGGACGGTGAGCAGACGTGGCCGCCACGCAGCCGTCCGCGACCGCGTGCAGCAGGGCAGCAGGGCGGTTTTGCTGCGGAAAACAGGCCGGAAACGAATAAGGCCGAAACCGGACATAAGAGACATTATCGGACGTTGGGGAGAGGGGTGCGCGCACCGGCTCCGGGACGGCTGCTTGGGTCAACACGCCCAACACGCCGGGACGGGAGATGTCTTCTCGCGGGGATCTTTCCCTTCAGCCTCGCTCGGCAGTTCGGTGCCCAGTCGGGGAAAGCTCCCAAGCTCGTCGAGCATCTGCCGATCCCGGCTTCGCCACTCGACGTGCCGCAGCATCCGTCCCGTCGCCTCCCTGGATGGGATGAAGAAAAGAGTTCGCTTGCGGTCCGGGCTTGTATGGGCTCGGCGTCATCCGTGAGCCCGAACCAATTAGTTCGGGCTCACTTCTCCGTCAGCGATGCCGGCCAGTGTATTGAGCACAGACTGCTCGATGTCCATTCGGATCGGCCGTACGGCACCGTCAACCGTTGTGAACATCACAACATTGCCATGGCCGCTATTGAACTTCGGAGCATCAAAAGTTGGTTCAGTACCCAGACCGTTCATGACGGGCCAACCGGCGGCTCCAATCCAGCCGATCGCAGCGGCATTTTCACCCAGCATGATGGTTGTGGACAGGCCATCGACGATCTGGTGGAGTCGTCTCGCTTGACGATTCACGAAAACACCCGCCCATTTCCGCCCCGTCGGCGTATTGCCATATGCACCAGATACGCCGACATAATTCGAACGCCCCAGATCTTTTTCCAGGCGGCCGGCAATCGTAACCACGGGACCTGATGACGATTCGTAGGTGAAGGACGTGTCGATGACGATGTCCTGCTCGCCGGCAACCGCTGCAGGGCACCGCAGGACATCTACTGGCGTGCGTGCCGCATCGTATGTTTCGGGCACTGTCCAATAGCCGTAGTAGGCTCCGCCAGGCCGCTTCGTCGTGTGTTGTCGTAAAAGTTCCGGATCGAGCCTGGAATGGGTTGCGTTTTCTTCGAAGAACGGCAGTAAAACCGGCAGGAATCCGAGGTTCGAAAAGTCCCACTGCCATGTCTGCGGGGATTCGGCCTGATCGTCAAAGCCGTTTCCGTTTTTGTCCCAAGGCCCGAGAAACCCGATCGGCAGGCGGCGCTCGACTGTTTCGAAGCCAGCCGTTGCCAGCGCAATCTGCCGCAGGTTGCTCGCGCATGTCGCGCGGCGTGCCCCAGACCTTGCCGATTGAACGGCGGGAAGAAGGAGGGCGAGAAGAATTGAAATGATGGCGATGACCACCATCAATTCAACAATCGTGACACCGCGAGCGGAGCCACGCGCAATGAAGGGTGCCTTCTGAGTGCGTCGTTGTTTTTTGGAAGCACTCATGAGTCAGGATCGAAGGCCTGTCCTCAGCCAATTTCTTGGCAGCCTCCGGCTACTGGTGCTGGCATCGCGCCCTACGATGCGGCTTCTTCCAGGAAGACGCCCATTCGCCGAAACTTATCGTAGCGGTCCGCAACGAGGGTTTCGACCGGCTGGTCCACAAGGCTCCGCAGCGACCGCACGAGCCAGGTCTTGAGCCGCGTCGCCATCTGCCGTGGATGCCGATGGGCTCCGCCGGCTGGCTCCTCGATCACGGCGTCGATCACGCCGAACTCTTTCAGGTCCCGCGAGCGGAACCGCAGCGCCCGGGCTGCGTCGGCCTTGAACTCGACGCTCTTCCAGAGAATCCCGGCGCAGCCCTCGGGGCTGATCACGCTGTAGTACGCGTGCTCGAGCACCGCCACCCGGTCGCCGACACCGATGCCGAGCGCTCCGCCTGAGCCACCCTCGCCGATCACCGCACAGAGGATCGGCACGGGGAGCGTCGCCATCATGAACATGCTCTCGGCGATCACCTGGGCCTGACCGCGTTCCTCGGCACCGATGCCTGGATAGGCGCCGGGCGTGTCGATCAGGCAGATCACCGGCAGACCGTACTTCGCCGCCAGCCGCATTTTGCCCATCGCTTTGCGGTAGCCCTCGGGGTGGGCACAGCCGAAGTGACAGGCCTGCCGCTCGGCCAGCGTCTTTCCTTTTTGGTGGCCAACGACCAGCACCTTGTGCTGTTCGAGCTTGGCAAACCCGGTCAGCATCGCGGGATCATCGCCGAACGACTTGTCGCCATGCAGTTCGACGAACTCGTCGAAGACCAGCGAAAGATAATCGCTCGTCTTGGGGCGATTCGGATGCCGGGCCACCTCGACCGTCTGCCAGGGATCGAGGCTCCCGAAGACATTCTTTTGCACTTCGACGAGTTCACGCTTCAGCCGTCGCAGCTCTTCCTGCTCCTGCGCACCAATCGGCGCGGCCTCCAGTTGCGAGATCCTGTCCTCGATCTCGTAGATAGGCTTCTCAAGCGGCAGCCGATGCAATCCTGACGACATTTCTGGCCTCACGGGAACCGGGGTGAAGCCAGGATTGTCACCGCTGGTCGAACCCGGCGTCAATTCTGGCTTCACGCACAGACATGACATCCGGCCCCGGAAGCCTTTCTGGTCACTCTTCGGGCAGCCGGGGATCGGCGAAGGTTGAGGAGACGAGGAGGATGTCCGACTTGTTGTGCGCACCATTCCGTCCCGGGTGGCAAGTCGGAATCTCCGAGCGACGGAACGGTTTCACGAAAAACATCGCATCTTGCGATTTTTTCTTGGCCGGCCTCCGCCGGCTGGTGCTGCACTTCGCATCCTGCGAAGCAGTCTTGGGCGAGCCGGGATCGGCGAAGGTGGAGGAGACGAGGAGGATGTCCGACTTGTTGTGCGCACCATTCCGTCCCGGGTGGCAAGTCGGAATCTCCGAGCGACGGAACCTTCGCCGTCCCGGCGGTGCGCCGCCTGCCAGGGCTGCGCTGCCCGTGAGCCGACCTCACGCCCCCACCCGATTCAGGAACTTGATCGCGCCGACGTGCTGCACGACTTCCTTCATGGAAGCAGGCCTGTCGGTCGGTTTCTTGGCGAGCATCTGCCGGATCAGCTTTGAGACGCTCGTGGTGGCGTTGCGATTGAACGCCTCAACTGACGGCGGTGTCGCCGACAGGTGTTTGTGCAGGACGTCTTCCGTCGTGGATGCTGTGTATGGCGGCATGCCTGCCAATAACTCGAACAGCACGCAGCCCAGGGAATAGATGTCGGACCTCGGGTCGACCGGCAGACCGCGGATCTGTTCCGGCGCGATGTAGCTCGGCGAGCCCTGCGGCTTCGTCTTGCCGCCCAACAGCCGCCTGATGATTCCGGTCTTCCGAGCTGCGATCGCCAGATCAATCAGCTTGACCTCGCCGTCGGCCGCGGCCAGCACGTTTTCTGGCTTCACGTCGCGATGGACCCAGCCGCGGCCGTGCATGTGATCGAGCGCCCAGGCCAGCTGCGTGACGATGCGGTGCAGCTGCGGCGCGATCCCATCCACGCCCGCGGCGATCTGTTTCTTGAGATTGGCGTGCGGGTAGAGTTCCATCAGCAGATGCGGCAGCCCGCCCGCCGCGGAGAATCCGTCGATGCGGATGATGGCGGGATGGTCGAGGCCGCGGGCCACCGCGAGCTCGTGACGGAGCAGTCGCCGCTCGCCTGCATCTTTGGCCATCTCGGGAACGACAACCTTCACCGCCAGCCGCCGCCCGGAATCTGTGTCCACAGCCTCCCAGACCTGGCAGTGCCGGCCCGTGCCCAGCTGCCGGCCGAGGGTCAGTTTTCCAAGTTGTTCGGGGATTCTTGCCATGCAGGGGCCGGATTCGAAGAGGCGGATCGGTGGGACACATCGAGGTCGAGGTCGATCGACACGAGCACCAGCCCCTGTGGGGGCGCCGTCGGGCCCGCGGCCGGCCGGCTCCGTGCCGCGATCACCTCACGGATCCACTCCGGCCTCCGCTTGCCGGAGCCAACCATCACGAGCGACCCGGTGATGATCCGCACCATGTTGTAGAGAAAACCGTTGCCGACGACCTCCAGCCAGACCTCGGCATCGGGAGCATCATCGTAGCCGGAGTGTCGAAACACCTCCGCCGAATGGATTGTGCGAACTTTCGACAGTCTTGTGGAGGGGGTGGTTTCGAAGCTGGTGAAATCGTGTTCACCGACAAGTTCACCAGCGGCAGCCTGCATCGCGGAGACGTCGAGCCGAGATTTCCACCGCCAGACCAGATGCCGCTGGAGCACCGGACGCCAGGCCGCATCGTGGATCCGGTAGCGGTAGCGTTTGCGGACGGCAGCCCAGACCGGATCGAAGCCGTCCGGGGCGGCACAGCCGTCCACCACGGTGATGTCGGAGGGGAGCTTGGCATTGAGTGCCCGCACCCACACCCCCGGCTCGAGATTGCTCACGGTCGTGAACGCGACCACCTGACCGAGTGCATGGACCCCGGCATCGGTGCGGCTGGAACCCCGCGGCGCGATCGCCTCGCCCGTGACGCCGCGGATCGCCTCGGCCAGCGCCCCCTGCACCGTCGCCCGGCCAGGCTGACTCTGCCAGCCTGAATACCGAGTGCCTTCGTAGGCCAGCGTCAGGCGGATCGTGCGCGGCGAGCCGACCATCTCAGCGGTGTCTGTCATGCGCGGTGCGATGGTGTTCGTGCGGAACGGTTGAGGAGCGGCTGCAGAAGACGCCGCAGGACGTCCGCCGGCACGAAGGCCATGTTCGCCGTCAGCATCGCCAGGCCAAACTCCATCATCCCCATCGCGAGGCCGATCCCCAGGTGCACCGGCAACGCCATGGCGAGAAACAGCCGGCGGGTCAGCCGTGGCCAGATGAGTGTCGCATAGGCAATTTCCCACCACAGCGTGCTAAGAGTGAGGGCGTTGATGAGCCATGGGTGACTGGCCAGCCAGGTGAGATCGAGCGTGCGGTACTGCACATTGGCAGCGGCGCCCCAGAGGGCCGTTCCCTCCCACCAGCTTGCTCCCAGCAGCTTCCCATAGCCAGAAAAGAGATAGACCACGCAGAGATGCACCTGGATCAGCCGCAGCGCCAGATTCGCCCGGACCGAAGGCCGGTCGGCGGCGATGTCCGGGGCGAGGAGGCGGTCAACGGAGAGCACCGCTCCAGAGGGGCCGGCTGCTACCGCGATCAGGAGCATTCCCAGCGTGTCATCCAGGCCGAAGACGTTGAGCGGCGCGCGATTCACGGCGCTGATGAGGCCCACGAGCGACACGATCGCCGCCAGCGGGGTGGCGATGCCGAGTGCGAGCATCACGGCCGCGACGAGCGTGATGCCCGCGAGCATCCGAGCCATTCCAGCGGAGCCTGCGGCGAAGTACCAGCTCCACTGCCACGGCTGATCGTTCATCCGCCAGACGTTCTCGGGCCGTTGCCAGCCGTCATGGCTGAAGAAGGCCTCGGCGTCGAGCCACCAGACAAAGCTGGCCCAGGCGAGCAGCGTGCCGACGGCGATCCGTATCAGCGCCAGCGGCAGTGGATCGGCAGGTGTAAACCAGAACCTATTCCAGGCATCGAGCCAGTCCGCCAGCCAGTTGTCGCGCGGGCGTTCGCTGCTCGTCATCGAGCCACGCGTGGTCATGGGGTATTCGCTCCCGCCAACGCATACGTCCCCAGTGGCGTGACCGCGTCCCTCCCCTGCTCTGCTCCACCCTGTTCCGACCGGATCAGCTCTTCCGGATCAGGAAGATAGTGCTCCGTCATCTGCAGCGTCACCTGGGCGCCGCCGTATCGATGCAGGAGATGGCCGGCGACATCCTTCACGAGTGGCTGCCAATCCCCCCTGCTCTGCTGCCGCACGTCTGCCGGCGCGTCGGGAGGCGGCACGAACGCCGCGATCTTCTCGCTGATCATGAACCGGCGGTGGTAGAGCAGCCGGGGCCAGTCGGCATTCCGGTCAGGGATCGAGCCCTGCCGGGTCGAGCCGTCAGCCATTTGCATCGTCCATTGGATGGAGTGGCCCGGTCCGGGATTGGGCGCGAAAAAACGATAGCCATGCCCGAGAAACAGACTCCCGACGAGCGGCCGCAACGGCTGGAGCGCCGCCATGGCCAGGTCGCTTGCCGGCGGCGGTCCCGCCAGCGGCGGCACGATCACCGCCGCGAAGTAGGCCAACAGACCCACCGATGCCGCCAGGCGGGCAGCCGGCGACCAGGAAAAGCGGTGGATGGTTCTGGGAATGGCCGACGTCATAAAGCTTCCTTCGACGCGGCCAGGCTCCATTCCGCGACCCGGCCGGAAGATGACAGGCTGGGGGGTCTTGGCAATATAGAAAGCCGGGGTCGGCGGAAGCTCGACGAGCTGTAAAAAGTCCGCCGCTGCGTGGATCGGGGCCGCCCACGCCCCGTCGCCGGACGTTCGCTGCGCCCATCCTGGGCTTCGCTCTCTCGATGCTGACCGCGCTTCGCCATCCATGGCTGCGCTTGTCAGCAACGCCGGCTCTCAGGGCGTGGGCAGCCCCTCCCGGGGGTAAATCCATTCCTGCCGGCTGGTGCTGCGCTTCGCATCCTGCGAAGCAGTCTTGGACGGAGCCGGGATCGGCGGAAGCTCGAGGAGCTGTCTTCACGCGAAACACGACATCCTGTCGTTTTCGCTTGG
>CANHCU010000130.1 GCA_947459185.1 Planctomycetaceae bacterium
CGTGCCTGCGGTGGGAAAAGTGATCTTCACGTCGTCGCCGGGCAGTACGAGAAACCGGTCCACGCCGTCGGAGTCGCGGAAGCTCGCCAGCCCGATGCCGGGCACGATGCCGGTGAACTGCTCCTTGGCGGGGTCCATCGTGTCGCCCTCCTCGGGCCGGGCGGCGCGGAAGGGGTCACTGCGGGCGGCAGGATCTTTCGCTGGCGTGCTGCTGTCGGCCGTGCTGCCTTCGGCTGGCGTGCTGCTGTCGGCCGTGCTGCCGTCGCCCGTGGTCGCTGCCAGCACGGCATCGACCTGCTGATCGATCGGGCGGACCGGCTGCCCGGCTGCGTCGCCGCGGGCCCCCATCTTGTCCCGCCAGAGTTTCTCGCGGGCCACCCGCATCCGCCGGTGCGGCCAGCCGGCGGCCTCCATCGCAGGGCGGGTCGGCCCGTTCTCGCCGGCCTTCCCCTCCGCCTGGCTGTCGAAGGTGTCGTAGCCGCCGTCGCGGAGGGCAAAGGAGAGCTGGCGGCGGTTGTCGGGATGCTGGAGGTAGGAGCCGAAGTCGCTCACCAGGCTGTGGGTGGTCTCATCGATGCCGATGAACATCACCTGCCGCGTGAGCCACTGGCCACGGACCTGGAAGCTGAGCATGGCCGGCACGGCGACGGTCGGTGTCATGCCCTCGATGTCGCCACCGCCCGCGCGGCGGATCTCCTCCATGTGCCACTTCGGATCCTGAAAGCCTGAGAGCGAGTGGCTCTCGAACACGATATCGGAAAGGATGCCGTGGATTCGCGTCTGCATCTCGTGCGAGAAGCCGGCCATCACGGCGTTGACGACGATCATTGTCGCCACACCAAGCATCACGCTGGCGACGCACACCAGCGCGATCCAGCGGGTGCGGAGATACCGCCAGCAGAGGAGGAGTTTGTACATGGTGGCTCTGGCTCGCGGGCGGGGACGTTGACGCGATCAGCCTTCCGCGTGCGGGCGATGAATGGGAAACAGGATCACGTCGCGGATCGAGGGTGCGGCGGTGAGAAACATCACCAGCCGGTCGATGCCGATGCCGAGGCCACCGGCCGGCGGCATGCCGTGTCGCAGGGCGCGGATGAAGTCGGTGTCCATCCGGGCCATCGACTCCTCCTGGGCGAGTCCGGCCAACTGTGTGCGGAAGAGCTCCTCCTGCAGGTCGGGGTCGTTGAGTTCGGTGTAGGCGTTGGCCAGTTCGATGCCGGCCACGTAGAGCTCGAATCGCTCGGCGACGTGCGGGGCATCGGCCTTGCGTTTCGTGAGCGGGCAGATGGCTGCGGGATAATCGATGACGAACACCGGTCCGGAGAGCGTCTTTTCCACCGTGGCCTCGAAGAGATCGCTCTTGATGACGTCGGCGTGCCGGCCAGCCGTCTCGATGCCGCGGGCCGTCGCCTCCGCGGCCACGCTCACGGGATCGGCCGGATTACAGCCGGTCACCTCGGCGATGAGGTCGTCGTATTTCGCGCGGCGGAAGGGGGGCGTGAGGTCCACCGTGTGCCCCATCCACTCGAATCGCGTCGGCGTGCCGGCGGCCTTCGCCGCCTCCACGAAGATCGCCTCGGTGAGGTCCATCATCGTGAAGTAGTCGCCGTAGGCCTCGTAGGCTTCCATCATCGTGAACTCAGGGTTGTGCCGCGGGCTCACGCCTTCGTTGCGATAGACGCGGCCCAGCTCGAACACCCGTTCCATACCGCCGACGAGCAGTCGCTTCAGATGCAGCTCCAGCGCAATGCGGAGCACCAACGGCATGTCGAGCGCGTTGTGGTGGGTCTTGAACGGCCGGGCCGCCGCGCCGCCGGCGCTCTCCTGGAGCGTGGGGCCTTCGACCTCGAGGTAGCCCCGCGATGACAGCACGCGGCGGACCGCTTCCACGATTCGGCACCGCGCCACGAAGCGGTCGCGAACCCCCTCGCCGTGGATGAGATCGAGATACCGCATCCGCTGCCGCAGGTCGGCGTCGACCAAGCCGTGATACTTGTCGGGGGGCGTTTCCAATGACTTCGTGAGAAACTCGATGCCCGAGGCGAAGACGGTCATCTCGCCGGTCTTCGAATGGCCGAGCCGGCCGTCGAAGCCGACCAAGTCGCCGAGGTCGAGGCAGTCGATGATCTTCCAGGCATCGGGGCCGACCTGCTTCTTGCCGAGCATGATCTGGATCCGGCCGGTGCGGTCGTGGAGATCGATGAAGACGAGGCTGCCGGCACTCCGCAGGAGCATGATCCGGCCAGCCACGCGGACGGTGGGGCCGGCGGTGAACTCGGGCGAGGGATCGAGCGCAGCCCCCGTGCTGCGGACCTCCGCGATCGGCGTGGCGCTGTCGTATCGCTTGCCCCAGGGGTCGATCCCGAGGCCGCGGAGCTTGTCGAGCTTGTCGCGGCGGGCCTTTTCCAGGCCCGACGTGGCGGGGGCGGGGGCGGCTGGTGACTGGTCCTGGGGCTGTGACACGTGCGTCTCGGGGGCCGGGGGAGAATGGGGGTGGCGGAATCCGACATCCAGAACCGGATTCCAAAACCGGATTCCAAAACCTGGAAACCCAGATCGGGAAACCCGGATTGTCGGCTTTTCCGGCGATTTCGAGAAGGCGGGATTTCTACGGGTGTCGCCCGCGGAAAAGCGGGGTGTATAACGCTCGGTCTCATGACCCTTCATCAACGCCCCAGCCTGTTCAGCGTCGAACTGCGGACCGCCCGCTGGGAGGAACTGCTCGATTGGTATCGCAACGTGCTGGGCCTGCGGGTGCTCGTTCGCGTGGTGGACGACGGCTACGCGCTCTTCGAGGCGGGCGACACGCGGCTGGCGATCCTGAATCGACCGTCACCAGGCGAGCCGAGCCAACGCTGGAGTCTGGGCTTCGAAGTGGTCGATCTGGACGCGGTGCACGAGCGACTGGCGGCGACCGACTCAGACGTGACGGCACCGAAACTCCACGCCGAGGGCTTTCGGGAACTGATCACCGCCGATCCCGACGGCAACCGGATCCGGCTCTTCTCATGGCCGACGGGACATTAAAAAGGGGACAGTCACCAAATCTGGTCCCGACGGATTCCTCTCGCTGGCGCGTCGGGCTTGCATGGAAAGCCTCTCCATCCAAGCTCGCTCCTCATCCAAGCCCGCAGCGCAAGCAAGGGAATACGGGCCGCCTGTGCATCCCGTACGGAACACTTCTGGGACGTAACTCTTTTCGGTGTCAGTCGCCAAGCCCATCGCCGGGCTCCATCTGTGTGCTGGTGGTGGTCGCGAAGTAGAGCGTGACGGCCGCCATGCCGAGACCGAAGAGAAGGATGAGCGCGAGGGCCACCCCCATCGCGCAGCCTGCGCGGCCGTCATCGGAGGCGAGTGAGGCCAGCTTGCCCTTGCTTAAAGTCGCCGTGGGCGCGGAACCCGTGTGGATTTCCTCCGCACTACGCGCCTGATCCTGGTTGACTGAACTGTCGAGGGCGAGCAGGAAACTTCGCGAGTGGCGGAAGAAGAGGATCGGACAGAGCACGGCGGCAGCGAGACAGACGGCGAGCGTCGTTTCGTTCGAGAGGCCGAGGCCCATCACCAAGAGCGCATAGAGGGCTCCGGTGAGGATCACCGTGGCGCCGTAGTTCAGATAGATCGACCCGAGATAGAAGCCTGGCTCCCGCTCGTAGGAGAAGCCACAGTGCGGGCAGGCCTCGTGCATCCGAAACCAGCCGCGGAAGAGCGACCCAATGCCGCACCGCGGGCAGCGGAGCTGCACGGCGTGGGAAAAAACGCGGAACCGGGAGGGGAGTTCGGGCATGATGCGAGGTTTCCGACAGAATATACTGGAGACTCGGCGAAGTCCCCGCTTGCCCTCCGCCCGTGACGATGAACGCCATGCCTGCCCTGCGCCGAAACCGTGAGCCCCGCACGCCCTTCGAGGAGAAATACCTTGCCGAGGCGCGGCGGATCTGTCTTGAGACGGTGCCCGATCCGCGGTACGAGATTTTTCTGTTTGGATCGCGGGCCCGCGGACATTGCGACCACGGGAGCGACGTCGACATCGGGATCGCCGGGCCCGAGCCACTCCCCGAAGGCATCTCAAGGGTGCTCTGGCTGCTCACCGAATCCGACGTGCCGTGGCGGTGCCAGGTGGTTGATTTCGCGCTGGTGACCGACGAGAAATTCCGGAAGCATGCCTACGAGGGTCGCGAGATATGGCGAGCGGCGAACTAGGCCAGGACAATCTCCAGCGGGCACTGAAGGGTTTTGCGGAGGTGCTCGACATTGAAATCGCCGGGTATTCCGACGCCATTCGGGATGCTATCGAAAACGGCCGCATCCAGAAGTTTGAGTATTGCGCCGAGCTCTTTTGGAAATACGTGCGGTCGTGCCTGCAGGCAGAAGGGAAGGAAGTGCCCAACAGTCCGCGGGGCGCGATGAAAGAGGCGTTGGCCCGAGGTTTCCTGGCAGAGGCCGAATACCCGTCAGGCATGCAGATCTACGAAGACCGCAATACCTGCAGCCACATCTATCGGCAGGAGATTATCCCGCTGATCCTCGGCCGACTGCCCGCGCATCTGGCCCTCATGCAGGCGGTGCTCGCCCGCCTGCCGGCAGCCGAATAACGGATTCCTCTCGCTGGCGCTTCGGGCTTGGATGGGACGTTTCTCCAACCAAGCCCGCTCTCCATCCAAGCCCGCAGCGCAAGCAAGGGAATACGGTCGCCGGCACATGCTGTGCGGAACCCTACTGGGTTGGCCTGGCTGGCGCCTTGTTCAGAGAGCCTTGAGGCGGATGTTGCGATACTCCGCCCACATCGGCTTGCCGCCGTGGAGCTGCAGAGCCAACACACCCTTGGCGAGCGCCCGCTTGGCATCGTTGTCGGTGAAGTCGAGGATCAGCCGGCCGTTCAAGTAGTGGCGGATGTGGTTGCCCTCGGCACGGATCACGACGTCGTTCCAGTCGTCGACCTTCATGAGGTCCTTGAAGGCCTCTTGGTCGATCAGCGGCGTCGTCGCCACCTTCTTGCCCCCTTCGGTCTCCCATGTGGCCTGTTCGCCCACCTGGCAGATCCGGGCCCGCGAGCCGCCTTCGTCGTAGATGAAGCCCGACACGTTCGGAAACGTTTCTTCGTTACGGATCTCGTGCTGGTAGCCACGGACCACCCATTTGTTTTTTGCCGAGTCGTCGGTGATGTGCTTCGAGCGGTATTGGATGCCGGAATTGTTGGTGGCGTTGCAGCGGAAGGAGAGACGCAGGTCGAAGTTACCCACCTCGCCACCCTTCCAGATCAGAAACGTGTTGCCTGCCGCCACGTTCTCCGGCGTCGTCTCGCCATGGATCACGCCATCGCGCACGCTCCAGAGCCGGGGATCGCCGTCCCAGCCGTCGAGATCCTTGCCGTCGAAGAGCGGCTGCATGTCGGCCGGCTCCGCCGGCACAGCGGTGGCCAGCGTCGCGGTGGCCTGCTCAGCCTGAACGTGAATCATGGTGGCGGAAAGCGCTGCGACGACGAGGGCTGCGACCACGGCTCCCCTCACACCTGGAGACGATCGGCGGCATTGGTCGGCGGTCATGAAAGCCTCGAAAAAAGGTTGGTTTTCTAAACAGGCTTTCGAGAATACTGCTGGTAGAGGGTGGGGTGCAAGCAACTCGATCCCGGCCGACGGACCGGTCGCAGTCAATGCGGCTCCCGGCGGCCCCGGGCCATCACGCGGCGTGCCCTGCCGGCTCACCGTCTCCAGAGGACCTGCAACGAGAGGCCAAGACCGGGATCGTAGCGGACCACGTCGGTGCGGCCCGACGAGAAACTCGTGCCCTGGAAGAGCGTGCGGTCAAACAGATACGAGACCATCGCCTCCACGGCGAAACCGCGTCCGAGCACCCGTTCGAGCCCCACGGCGGCACGCTGGTCGAACACGTAGAACCGTTCGTCGTCCTGCAGCCGATCGGCCAGGAAATAGATCTCGGTGTCGGTTCGGTAGAACGCCAGGAATGACAGTCCCTCGGCGAGCCGACGACGAGCGACGGCGTTGACGTTGACCAAGGGAAAATAGTTGACGGAGAAGGTCCAGTCGTCGGTGGGCCGCCACTCGACGGATGGTGGCACGCCGATCTTGGCCTCGAAACGCTCATCGGGTCGCCAGACGTAGGCGATGCCCGGCAGCGGATAGGGAAGCTGCGACGTCGGTGAGTAAAAGAGGCTGAAGTTCCATTCGTCGCGTTCGTTTCGGGCCGGCCTTGTGTAGAAGCCGACGGCCATCAGCGTGAGATCGCGGCCTGCCGCATAGGGACGATCGCTCGCCGATCCGAAGAGAAACGTGCCGCCGATGTTGCCCCCGTCGTCGAGCGGACGGCTGTGCAGGAAGCCGGTTTCGACCAGCCAGAGTTGGTCGGGCACGGGCTGCCCGGAGTCTGGGAGCATGGCGTCGGTGGCGATTTCGAGCCGACCGAATTTGCCGATGCCGATCCAGAGCGGCTTGCCTTCGGCAGGGACCGCCAGAGGCGCGGCGACGCGGGCAAACTGCGCGTTCATCGAAAGCTCCGCCGGCTGGCCGGCCACGTCCACCGCGGGCGCCCAGAAGCCGCCCATGGAGAAGGGGGCCGATCCACCGAACGGTCCGCCCGACTTCCGAGGCCGATTGCCGGGGCGGGACGCGGCGGGATCGACGTCGGAGAGCGGTTCGCTCGCGAAGTCGTCCTGCTCGAGGTTGAAGTCGATGGGTGGGAGAAGCGCGATCCTGGCGTCGGCGTAGGGGCTGGCCGTCGCTGCGAGAGGCGCGGCGACGAGTGGCGTTGAGGCCGTGGGATTGACCGCTGGGAGAGCGGGCCCCTCGGCGGCTACTGCCGGAGCGATTGCCAACAGGCCGGCGATAAGAAACCACTTCGCCACGAAAAGCCACTCGGGAAAAAACAGGCCGCGGGCCGTCGGGAGTGGATACCGGTTTACGGCGACGGACGAAACCCCAGCTGGGCAAACTGGGGGGCGAGGGTGAGGTGAAACGAGGGGGGCGAATGCCAGCGAGAACGTACAGTCGGCCTATCGCTTCGGCTTCTTGGCGTCTTCGGGCACAGCGATGTCGAGCGTGGCCTTGCCCTTGGGGATTTCCGTCTTGAAGGTGTAGCGCGGGAAGAGTGGCACGGGATACTCGCTCTCCGCACGCTGCTCAGCTCCTTCCACGTCTACGATCACCGCGCCGCTCACGGCGCCAAACTCGGGCCGCGAGGTGAAGACGCCGTTGATGATGCTCGACCGGCACTGCGGCCCCTTGTTGCCCTGCGAGGCGTCGGGCTCGATGGACACGTTGCCCATCGGCACGGGGCTGCCCTTGAAGGTCACCCGGCCTGTCACCGGCGTCAGGCCGTTGGATTTCTGGCAGCCGACACTGGTTGCCAGAGCCAGGACGGCCACGACGATGAAGACCTGCATTCGACGTGTGCGAGTTCGAAATGCAATCATGGGTTGTAGCGGCTCGCGTTGCCGTCGGCCCGCGACCCGAGCTGACGGTAGAGATTGATGTCGATCATCTGCGAGACGAACTGCACGCTGCCATCGGCGAAGGCGATGTTGCAGCCGCCGGGATGGTAGCTACCGAAGGTTTTCATGAGTTCAGTGCTGCATGTGGTCGTGCCGCAGCCGGACGCAGGTGCACGGGAGGTGTCGACGAAGTCCGACGAGTTGATGCCATTCGCCGCTGCCCCCGTCGTGGAGTGCGGCCCGACGAAGGTGTTTGTACGAGCCGCTCCCGCCCACGACGGTCGGCTGACGCGGCCGACCCAAAAGCTGCCGGCCGTCGCAACTGCCCAGGCCTGCTCAGACTCGAGCGTGAATTGATAGCGGGTCTCGGCGAGCATGAACTGCTTGGAAGTGCCGTCCAGAAACTCCTTGGACCGAACGTTTCCGTTCACAACGATCGCCCCGTTTCCAAAAATGAGAAAGGTGCCAAACGTGTTGGTGGCCCAAGGGAAGCCGTTGCTTGGCCTCCTGCCCGCGGGAAGGCTGGCCGTCCACTGGCCGCCGCCCGAGACGCCGAAGTAGTCGGAGTTGGGAGTCGTCGGTAGGCTGTTTGTGTGCGAAGGGCACTGGTACGCCGAATTCGGTGTGTAGGCCTGGGTCCTGTTCGCCGCCGGGTAGCCCCCGAAATCGCCGCCAAACGCCCCGGCTGATTGATTGAACTTGTCGTAGCGGGATTGGTCATCACAGAACGGCAGAATCCGCACGGTCCAAGGAGCCGTCATGGCATGGGGCAAGCCGGTGGGGCCGGTGTTGCCGATGTATGCGTCACTGGGGGCGGCAAACCCCGCGTCGGTGAAGGCCGGCGGCAAAACGCCGCGGCTGCTCTCATGGTTGAGGCAGCCTTTGGAGAGCTGGCTGAGCTTGTTCAGGCAGGTCGCCATGCGGGCCGACTCCCGGGCCGCCTGCACGGCCGGCAGGAGCAGGCCGATGAGCGTGCCGATGATCGCGATCACGACCAGAAGTTCGACCAGCGTGAACGCGGTCCGGCGGAGGCTTGAGGCCAGAAAACGTGTAGGAACCCCAGTGATAGCGGGCATGACGAACCCCCCCGAGAAAATTCAGCGAAAAGCGTGCGACACGAGCGAGGCAGGCCGTTTGGAAACGGCCCCCGAAGTCGTATGTCGGGCCGTCCGGTGATTTACCGATCCGGTTTCAAAAAAATTTCCCTTGCAGATCTGCCGGGGAAAACGAGGATTTGCAGGTCCCTTGCTTGCGCTGCGGGCTTGGATGGGGAGCGGGCGTGGATTGCGGGCGGGCGTGGATTGCGGGCGGGCTTCCCTCTCATCCAAGCCCGACGCGCGAGCGAGGGAATCCGGGTTAGACTCATGTGCATGGCTGCTTTCACACCGGATCCTGCGTCTGACAGTCAGCCCGACCGGCAGGCGGAATTCGTCGCTCTGCTCACCGGCAGCCACAGCCGACTGCTGGGGTATTTGATGTCGCTTTTGGGCCGCCGGCATGATGCCGAAGACGTACTCCAGAAGGCGAGCGTGACAATGTGGCAGAAGTTCGACACGTTCACGCTCGGTACCGATTTCCTGGCCTGGGCATCCACCGTCTGTTTCTACGAGGCGAAGAACTTCCAGCGATTTTCGGCCCGGGCCCCGCTCTACTTCGACGACCGGCTGCTCGCCGTGCTTGCCACCGAGCGTCTGGCGGACCTTGGGATCCGGGAAGAACGCCTTGCCGCCCTCGATCGCTGCCTGGAAAAACTGCCCGAGAAAGACCGCCGGCTTCTGCAGGCGGCCTACATCGATCATCAGGGGATCGCCAGCCTCGCCGAGCAACTCGGCCGTGCCCCACAGACGCTCTACAACCGGCTCAACATTCTCCGCCGGTCGCTGGCTGAATGCGTGGAGCGACGGCTGGCGGACGGGGCCGTGGGATCGGGGTAGCCGACACAGGTCCCTTGCTTGCGCTGCGGGCTTGGATGGGGAGCAGGTGCGGCTTATTCCCATGCAAGCCCGAAGCGCCAGCGAGAGGAATCCGCTTGGCATTCCCGTGACGGTAACCCGCATTTCCTTGCTTGCGCTGCGGGCTTGGATGGGGAG